>VGRO01000157.1 GCA_016875335.1 Deltaproteobacteria bacterium
TCAAAAAGGCGTAGCTGACTAGGATCCGCCGCAGGCGCGACCTGAGGGCAGACGCGGCCCTAACCGCCCCATCGCGGCAGCCAGTCGACACGCGATCAGGCCGGTCCGCTTATTATGGGCGACCCTGTTAGGGCCAGGAAATGATTTACTCAATCATTTCTCGGGCCCGTTTGCTTGCTCCGTGGGTCGCCAGCTCGCGGACCAAACGTCCGACTCGCGGCTCCGCCCTGATGTGAGAGTGATCGACTTATTATTTTCCAGTCCCTTAGCTGCCGCCGGTTTCGTCCAGACGCGCGTTCGGCGTTGTGGCGGCAGTCAGGCGCAGGAACATGCCCAGGGCCAGGGCAGGTCGTTCCCGGCGGGCAAGTCGTCAAAACCGCACTTGCGCCGCGGTCTCAAGTTGGTATAGTCCGCCCCCCCTTTCGCCCACCGAGGTCGCAACCATGCGTATTTTCAAGTCCGTGCGCGCCCAGTCCTGCGTGAGCGCCGCCCTGTGGACCGCCGCCGTAGCAATTGCCTGCGAAAGCACCACGCCCGACATGGTCGCAGTCGTCGACCAGAAGGCCAAGAACGTCCCCGCCGCGCCGTCCGCCGGCAAAGGCGTGCAATTCGTCGGGCCCAAGCTGACGATCGCCGCTGGCGAGGAAAAGATGCTGTGCTGGGTGCCCGACTGGACGCCCGACAAAGACTACTTCATTCGCAAGTTCCGCGGTTTTCAGGGGTCGATGGGTCACCACGTCGTCGCGCTGCAGGACAAGGCCGGCAACTACAAGCCCGGCGAGACGTTCGACTGCAGCAGCCTCGCGCAGATGGTGAACCTGCAGCCGCTGGTGCTGCCTGACCCCGATTCGCACAGCGACAAGGCGCTGCTGCAAGAGGGTTACGCGGTGCGCATGCTCAAAGGCGCGCGGCCGGTATTCCAGTCCCACTACGTCAACTACGGCAGCAAGCCTATCGAAATCCAGGATGTGGCGCGCATCGACTACGCGCTCGAAGCCAACCCCGTCGAAGTCAGCTATTTCATCCTCAACGACGGCCTGATCGACATCGCGGCCAAGGGCGAGACGACCCGCAGCATGACCTGCAAGGCACCGAGCGACATCAAGATCCTGGCGACCATGGGCCACATGCACGAGATGGGCACCAAGATGAAGATCGAGCAGCTTCGGCCCGCCGACGCGAGTTTCGCGGCCAAGACCATGTACAACGTCGCGCAGTGGAAGCCAGAGTTCCGCGACGCTGGCCCGGTCGAGATCTTTGGCGTGGGCAACACCGCGCTGGACCTCAAGGCGGGCGACGAAATCAAGGTCACCTGCACCTGGAACAACACCGCCGGCAAGCAACTGTTCTTTCCCAAAGAAATGTGCTCGACGGTGTCGTACTACTTCCCCGCGACCAAGGAAGGCTTGATCATCTGCAACAAGGAATGATCGCCATCCGCCCCTGCCCCGGAGATCCCATCCCATGTGTGTTGCTCGATTCGAGGGCCTGGCCCATGCCAGGATTGCCGGCCTCGCACTTGCCGGCGTGATTGCCGCGTGCGCCGCCAAGGACCCGGTCTCGCCTGGCGCCGACGCTGCGACCGACGCGGCCGGCAAGGGCCAAGACGCGGCGACGCTGGCGGACGGCACCAAGGCCGCCTGCGTGCATCCCACGCCGCCCAAGGATGCGTGCCAGGAACGCTGGTGCGACCACCCCTATGGCGTCGGCATGCCGTGCACGGCCAAGGGCGGCGAGTGCAAGGCCAACGAAGGCAAGGCCGGCAAAGACGACCTCGCCGCGGTTTTGTGCTCGGCCACGTTCACGGACGGCAAGCAGGCATTCTGCACCATGCCGTGCGTGGCCGATGCGCAGTGCGGAACGGGCGCACGGTGCCTTGGCGACCCCGACAACCCCGGCGCCGGCAAGGGGTGCGTGCTGCTGACCTGCGCCGGTGAGGTCAAGCCGCCCGCTGACGGAGGCGCCAGCCCGGACGGCACTGCCGACGCCGCGGCGACCTCCGACGCTGCAAGTCCGACCGATGGCAAATAAGGCCAGCGGGTTTCGCAGGTTTTGGCGCGGTGCGATGCTGCCGCTGGCCGCCGCTGCCTGCGAAACGTCGGCGCCAACCCCGACGTTGCAACCCAAGCTGAGCGTGTTGCACGCCGAGATCTTCTCGAAATCCTGCACCAATTCCGCGTGCCACGGCGAAGGCACCGGCGCCGGCAACCTGAGCCTCAAGGACGCCGCGACGAGCTACACACAGCTCGTCGGCAAGGAATCGGGCGAGATCGACGACGCGGGCAAGCCCCTCAACCGCGTCGAACCCGGCAAGCCAGACAAGAGCGTGCTGTGGATCGTCCTCGACCGGCCGTTCGGCAAGGCCAAGGCCGGGATGCCGCCCGGGGCGCGCCTCGACCCATACAAGGTCGATGCAGTCAAGGCGTGGATAGCGGCGGGGGCTAAGAACGACTGAACCGCCCCGACAGGGGCACCGGCCGAGACCGGCACCCCCGCCGAGACGCAGCGCCTACTTGTGCACGTTGGCAATGGCCGCGATCTTGCCTGGACCGTGGCACAGCAGGCACTGTTCCTTGGTCGAACCTGGCGCCTTGTACTGGGCGCGGGTGGCGTAGAACTTGCCGCCCGCGGCCTCCATGTGGTCGAGCGCAGGGTCGCTGTCGTGGCATGCGCTGCAGGTCGCGGTGATGGGCGACTTGACGAGCGTGGTGTCGGTGGCGTCGGTGGCGAGGCCGGTCGCCGCCGAGAACGAGAAGCCGCTGCCGTAGCTGTACACGTTGTCGGCGATCACGTAGGGCGACAGTCGGAAGTAGGTGCTGTTAGTCAGCGGGTCGCTGTTGTACTTGCCCTGCGCCACGGTGCTCGGCAGCATGTTCGACAGCGCCGCCTTGACCGCCGTGCCGCTGTAGTCGAACGCGCCGGCAACGTGGCACGCCGTGCAGTTGCTGATCGGGCCGGGGAACTCGACCTCGCCGAAGTTCTGGGTAGCCGAGAACGCCTGCCAGGTAAACGGCACCGTGCGCTTGCGGGCGCCGTGGACTGCGTGGACGAAATCCTTGGCATTGGCGGACCAACCGGTGCTGGTGCGGTTGGGGTTGTGGCACCAACTGCACGATTGGCCGTCGTTGCGCTGGCCACCGTGGAAGCTCGGCGCGGCGCCCAGTTGCTTGTGGCAGTTCAAGCACAGCTTGTTGTCGACGATCTGCCGGCGCGCGGCCCAGTCGTTGCACGGGGCCGCCGTGGTGCAGTCGCAGGGCTTGTCGGCGCACAATTGCGTGCCCTGGAACCCGGTCGTCATCGTCCCAGTGGTGGTGGCCTTGGTGACCGCGGGCTTCCAGACGTTGGGCGGGGGCACGACCAGACCGCCGATCTTGGTCGTGGCGTCGTACGGGTACTTGCTCAGGTTGACCTGCGTCAGCGGTTGCGCACTGGTCAGGTTGTAGGTGTAGCCCAGGCCACCGTGCAGCATGGTCGCGTTGGCGGGCACCTGCGCGGCGAACAGCTTGATGGTGTAGTAGCCGGTGGTGGCGTCGAACGCCAGGCTGCCGAGCGGCACCACGCAGTTGTTGGGGGCGGCGCCGCACGTGCACGGAGCGCTGGCGGTGCAGTCGGTCGTGCCCTGCTTGCCCTGGGTGGCCGTGCCGACGGTCAGCGACGTGGTGGTGCCGTTCCACACGTTCTTGATGTAGGCGCTGGCGCTGGCGTTGAAGTCGGCCGGCATCTTGATACCGTCTTGCGGCACTGCGAACACGAAGTAGGCGCTCGGCGACCCGATGAAGCCGGCCATGAGTTCGGTCACGCTGCCGGCCTGATAGGTCTGGAACACCACGTCGCTGCCATTCTTCTTGAACCTGAACGTCATCTGCGGGCGGCGGACGCTGCCGTCCATCCACGTCGTGACCTCCTTGAGATCATAGGTGATGACGTCGGCGCCCGGCGGCACGAAGCCAGCGGCCGCCATGTATCCGGCGTGGGTGTTGGCGGATCCGCCGGTCGGCTTGCTGAAGATGTTGTTCGGATCCGGCGGCACCACGGTCTGGTGGCTGTCGTCGATTTGCTGTGGTGTGTGGCAGTTGGCGCAGGCGGTGTCGGGCTGCGGGCCGGCGGTGTGCTGGCAGGGTTCCAAGACACCTTTGGCGTCGGCCTTGCGCGGCTTGGCACACTTGGCGAGCGTGGTGGTCTTGAGGTCCACGTAGTCGTGGCACGAGGTGCACGCCTGGCGGTTCGGCCGCGTCTTGTACTGGTCCTGCTGCAGCGACCCTGCGTGACAGGCCTTGCAGTTGCGGATGTCCTGGGGAAACGCGAACTTGATGCCGAAGTACAGGTTGGCGGGATTGAGGTGCTCGGAACTGTGCAGCCGGTGGACGTAGACGCCGGTGTTCGCAGCTTCGTTGTCCGCACCGGTCGCCGACACCTTGCGGTCGTTGTGGCACATGTTGCAGTACGGGGCCTCGATGCGCGCCGCACCGTGGAACGAACCCGACACTGTGCCCTCGGGCTGGAAGCCGCGGTGGCAGTTGTTGCAGGTGGCGGTGGCGACCAGTTCGCGGCGCACCGCCGTTGCCTTGCCGCTCGGCACGAAGGCGTGCTCCTTGTCCGCGGCCTTGAAAGTCACGGTGTTCTGCGTGTAGTTGACGTCGGTCTGCCGCGACACCTGGATCCACAGCACGTGCGTCAGGTCCAGCTTGGCGGGGTCGTAGGCGACCTTGACCGGACCGGCGGCGGTGTCCGCGGTCGGGAAAGTGTAGGTGTACTCGCCGGGGGCATTCTCAGAGAAAGTGCCGTGGCCGGTCGAGGCGCCCGCGGTGTTGACCGCCGGCTTGCAGTTGCTGCCGAGCGGGTTGTACACCGTCGGGTTGAACACGGTCGGCGCGGTTGTGGACGCCGAGCGGGTCAGCACGGTGTACGGCAGCGTATTGCCCGCCGCGTCCTTGGAGACGATGGCGAGGCCAAAGCGGGGCTGGATGACGGTGTTCAGCGAGTAGTTGCCGCACACGTCGACGGGATAGCCCTTGTCGTCCTTGAGGGTGAACACGACCTTGACCGGATCGGCGGCGGCCGTCGAGACGCTCTTGACCTCGACAAGGATGCCAGAGCTCGCGCTCGACATGCCGGTCGGCCCGACCTTGCCATCGGCGACCACGACACTGGTTCCGTCCTCGCAACTGATGGTCTTGGTGCCGTTGCCGTTGTCCTTGACGGTGCACGACTTGCCATTGGCGCCCGGGGCCCCGTCCTTGCCGGCCGTCCCATCCTTGCCGGCCGTGCCATCTTTGCCGGCCGCGCCCACCTTGCCATCGGCCACCGTGACGCTCGTGCCGTCCTCGCAGTTGATGGTCTTGGTGCCGTCGCCGTTGTCCTTGACCGTGCACGATTTGCCGTTGGCGCCGTCCTTGCCGGCCTTGCCGTCGCTGACAACCACGGTAGCGTCGCCCGGACAGTTGATGGCCTTGGTGCCGTCGCCGTTGTCCTTGATGGTGCAGCTTTGGCCGTTGACGCCGGGCTTGCCGTCGGCGACCGTGACGGTGGTGCCATCTTCGCAGTTGATGGTCTTGGTGCCGTCGCCGTTGTCCTTGACCGTGCAAGACTTGCCGCTGGCGCCGGCTGCCCCGTCCTTGCCGGCTGCCCCGTCCTTGCCGGAGGTCAACGTGACGGTAGTGCCGTCGCCACAGGTGATCTTCTTGCCATTGGCGTCGTCCGTCAGCGTGCACCCTTTGCCGTCGGTGCCCGGCTTGCCGTCGGCGATGACGATGCTGGTGCCGTCGTCACAGGTCAGCGCCTTCTTGCCGTCGGCGTTGTCCTTGATGGTGCAGGTGGTGCCGTTCTTGCCGTCCTTGCCGGCCGCGCCAGGTTCAGAGGCGCAAGAGGCCAGCCCGAGGCCAGCCACCGCCAGCAGGGCAGTGATGGTGTGTGAACAAGGTCGAGGTTTCATCGCGGCTTCTCCTTCGTCGCTGGGCCGGCGAGGCGAAGGAGGGCCGGGCAGAAAACGAACTGAGGCGGATCGCCAGGTCGCGAACGAGCAGCGCCAGGGTATGGGCCTCAGCCGGCCTCTGCGGGGGTTCGGTCGCAGCGCCGGGCCTATGGAACCGCCGGCCTCGGGTGGACGGATTCCACCCCCGCCGGACGGGGCGCGCGCAGTCTACGCCGAAAAAACCACATCGGAATGGACAACGGGTCGATTGTGATGCCCGCGTGACACCAGCAAAAAATCGTGGTCGTGGTTGCGCTGGCTTCTGCCTCGTCGCGAATTCCGCAACTGGAGTCGTTGTCGTTGCGGGGCAGGCGGCCGATGCCGCACGGTCGCCCGTCTCGCCTCTCAAGTGGTTGAATCGACAACGGGTTCTTCCGGGCGCAGCGCAATGCGCAGGACCAAGGCGTCGCCGCCGTCTGGATAGTAGGCCTTGCGGCGGCCGATCTGGACGAAGCCGCACCGGCGGTAGAGCACAAGGGCCGCCCCATTGCCAGCGTGGACCTCAAGCAGCGCGGAACGTGCGCCCTGTTCGGCCACCATGGCGAGGCAGTTGCGCACCAGCGCCTGCCCGAGTCCGCGGCCGCGCCAAAGTGGAACGACGCCGACCCGGTTGATTTGCGCCTCGTCGCCGACCAACCACGCCAGCAGATAGCCCACCGGTTCGCCGGCGCAGATCGCCAACCACGCGCGGCCGTGTTCGACCGCGACCTCGTTGCGCACGCTGGCGGCCTTCCAGGCGTCGGCGAAGCACTGGACCTCGAGCGCCTCCACGATGGCCGCGTCGGCCACCGAGCAAGCCCGCAGGTCGACCTGGTCGGTCATGGCTTGGGAAACGCGGCGTTGCGGACGCGGACCAACAGCTCGTCGACGCCCGCACGGTCCCGGGCACTGACCGCAAGCGGCAACCGCTTGAGGCGGAACTCGGCCTGCAACCGCTGGCAGACGGCGCCGCGCCGCGTGGCCGGCACCGCATCGGCCTTGGTCGCGACCACCTCGTAGGGCACGCGGTTGTCGCGCAGCCAGCCGGCAAAGCCAATCGCGTCGTCGTCGCGGTCCCGGCGGCAGTCCTGCAGGATGACCACCAACTTGAGCCCTTCGGCCGCGAGCAGGTAGAACTGAATCATCTCGCTGAAGGCCGCGAGCATGGTCTTGCTGACCGCCGCATGGCCAAACCCGGGCAGGTCCACCAATCGCAGCGCCTGGCCGCTCGACAGCTGGGCGTCAAACAGGACCACGGCCTGCGTGCGCCCCGGCGTCTTGCTGGTCCGCGCCAGCGCTGTCTGATTGCACAAGGCGTTGATGAGCGAGGACTTGCCGACGTTGCTGCGGCCGACGAATGCGACCTCGGGCGGACCGGCGGGCACCTCGCCCGCCCGGGTGACGGCAGCCACGAATTGCGCCGACACAACGCGCAACGTACGCCCGCGCTGGGACCCGGCCGGGGCCCCTGTGGCAGTGCGCGCAGCGGCGGCCACGGCTAGTAGCTCGCGCCCGAAGTTCGCGCCGGTTTCCGGCGCGCAACAGGGCCGAGGTACTTCCGGCCGCGGCTGCGGCCGGACGCGGGGGTGAGCGCGCATGGACGCGCGAGGGGGCTGCGAGCCCCCTTCACGCAACAAGCAGCTAGCAGGCGAAACGTATTGCGGATTCTTTGCGGCATGACGGATCACATCACGGAGCGAATTTGGGGTTTCGCCTGCTAGTACCTTAGGGCCGAAGTTCGCGCCGGTTTCCGGCGCGCAACAGGGCCGAGGTACTTCCGGCCGCGGCTGCGGCCGGACGCGGGGGTGAGCGCGCATGGGCGCGCGAGGGGGCTGCGAGCCCCCTTCACGCAACAAGCAGCTAGCAGGCGAAACGTATTGCGGATTCTTTGCGGCATGACGGATCACATCACGGAGCGAATTTGGGGTTTCGCCTGCTACGCCACTTCGTCGAGGTCGCGGGCGAACGCCAGGACCACCGGCTTGCGCTGGCTGTACCGCTTGACCACCTTGCGGACCACAGCTTGAAGCTGGCCCTCGATGGCCGCGAGGGGCGTCCGTGCATCGAGATCGCCGCACCAGCGCTGGAGCGTGGCTTCGATCTCCTTGGCCAACTCTCCCTGCTCGTGCTGCACGCCCCACGGCAGCGCGCGCGCCCGGCCCGTGACCACGCCATCTGTGCGCTTGACGTCCAGTTGAACCGCAATCACGCCATGCCAGCCCAGTTGCTGGCGAGCCGCCAGTTGCAGTGAGGACGCGTCGCCGAACACCAGGCCGTCGGCGTACCATGGCTGCAATTCGCGGACCTCGCGAACGCGCATCGCGCCTTGCCCCACCTCGACGGTCTGGCCGTTTTCGATGATCAGGGTGTGTGCGACGCCGCACTCTTCGGCCAGTTCCGCGTGGCGTTGCAAAAACGTGTACTCGCCGTGCACAGGGATGAAGCGGCGCGGCCTGACCCAGCCGAGCAGCGTCCGCAGTTCTTCCTGGTAGGCATGGCCGCTGGCGTGGATGTCGCGGTCCACGCGGGTGTAGATGACGTGCGCGCCCCCGCGGGCAAAGTCGTTGAGCATCGCGTGGATGCGCCGCTCGTTGCCCGGTATCTGCCGGGCCGACAGCACGACCGTATCGCCAGTCTTGACCGAAACGTCGGGGTGCGTGCCATTGGCCACCCGCGCAAGCGCCGCACGCGGTTCGGCCTGCGAGCCGGTGCAGACGATCACGACCTCGTCGTCGTCGTAGCGGTGCAAATCTCTGATGCCGATGAGGTCTTCGGGGTCGAACGGCATGCGGGTAAAGGCGTTGGCGGCCGTCGTGTAGCGCTCCAGCGACTTGCCGAGCAAGACGCAGTAGCGGCCGTTGTCGCGCGCGGCGTCCACGATGCTGTGCAGGCGGTAGATGTTCGAGGCGAACAGCCCGACCAGGATGCGACCACGGATGCCGCTGAACACCTCGGCCAGGTGCTTGCCGACAGCGGTCTCGCTGCCCGACCAGCCGGGCACTTCGGCGTTGGTCGAGTCCGACATCATCAGGTCCACGCCCTCGTCGCCAAACGCGCGAAAACCGGCCTCGTCGAAGACCTCGCCGTCGCGCAGCCCCGCCTCAATCTTGAAGTCGCCGGTGAACAGCACATTGCCGGCCGGCGTGCGAATGGCCAGCGACACGCAATCTGGGATCGAGTGCGTCACGCGCAAAAAGCCGATGTCAAAAGGCCCGATGTGCAGCCGCGACCCTGGCGAGATGACGTGCAGTGCAACGTCGTCGCTCAGGCCGTGTTCTTTGAGCCTGTGCTGGACCAGGCCAGCCGTGAAGCGCGTGGCATACACGGGTACCTTGAGAACCTGGAGCGCATAGGGCACGGCTCCGATGTGGTCCTCGTGGCCGTGGGTCAGCACGATCGCGCGAATTCGGCTGGCAAACGAACCCAATACCGCCAGCGACGGCAACACCAGTTCGACGCCCGTCAACTCGGGCTCGGGAAAGGCGACGCCACAATCGAGCAGCAACCAGTCGTCGCCGCAGCCGAGCAGCATCGCGTTGGCGCCGATCCGGCCGACGCCGCCCAGCGGCAGCAACTGCAGCATCGACCCGCCAGCGACCTGTGCGGACTTTGCGGTGGCCAAGGTGGTCTAGGCCCTTTGCAGGACGATGGCGATGCCCTGGCCGCCACCGATGCAAGCGGAGCCCACGGCGTACTGACCGCCGGAACGCTGGAGATGCAGCGCGAGATGCAAGGTGATGCGCGCCCCCGACGCCGCCAGCGGGTGCCCGAGCGCAATGGCGCCGCCGTGCAGGTTGGTCTTGGCCAGGTCCAGGCCCAGGTCCTTGGCGACCGCGAGAAACTGCGGCGCGAAGGCCTCGTTGACCTCGACCGCATCCATTTGGTCGAGCGTCAGCCCGGCCTGCGCGAGCGTCTTGTGCACCGCGGGCACCGGGCCGATGCCCATCACCGTCGGGTCGCAGCCCACGGCGGACGCCGCGACCAGGCGCGCCAGCACGGGCCAGCCTTCGGCCTTCGCCCTCGCCTCGCTGGTCACGAGCAGCGCGCAGCCGCCGTCGACGATGCCGCTGGCGTTGCCGGCCGTGACCACGCCGTCCTTCTCGAACACGGCCTTGAGCTTGGCCAGTCCCTCTGCGGTGGTCTCCGGCCGCGGATGCTCGTCTTTGGTCAGGGCTTGCGGGCCCTTGCGGGTCTGGATCTCGACGGGCGCGATTTCCTCGTCGTACACGCCGTCGGCGAGCGCCTTGGCGTAGCGTTGCTGGCCCAGCAACGCGAATTCGTCACACGCCTGCCGGGTGATGCCATGGGTGCGCGCCAGCTTCTCCGCCGTGTTGGCCATCGCCATGCCGGTCTGCGTATCGGTCAGGCAGCTCCACAGCGTGTCTTCCAGCTTGCCGCCCGGCCCGAGCGCAAGGCCCCAGCGCGCACCGCGGACGACGTGCGGCGCCTGCGACATCGACTCGCTGCCGCCACACAGCACCACCTCGGCCTCGCCCAGTTCGATGGCCTGCATGGCCTGCGCGATGGCCTCAAAGCCGCTGCCACACAGCCGCTGTACGGTCAGCGCCGGTACGGCGACACCGCAACCGCTGCGCAATCCGATGTGCCGCGCAAAATAGATGGCGTCCGCCGAGGTCTGGCATACGTTGCCGAAAACCACCATGTCGACCTTGACGGGGTCGCAGCCGACGCTCGCCAGGGTCGCCTTCGCGGCCGCCACGCCGAGGTCGGTCGCGCTCATGTCCTTGAGAGAACCGCCAAAGCTGCCGAATGGTGTGCGCTTGCCGGCGACGATGACGATGTTCTTCTGTGGCCTCATGGCGGGCGCGACCTCGGTGCGGCTGGGCCAGCCGCGGGGGGCAGCAGTATAGGACCGAGCGCCCATTGCGGCAATCGCGGGGTCTGGCAGGGGGCGCGGTTCCAAATCAGGGGTCAGGCTTCCTCAGGAGCCGCCGGGTTGGTGATCGACGCCAGCGGCCTCGCGGGTCTGCGGAGCTTGGTCAACGGCCAACCACATGAATGCATCTGGGCGTGTCCCTGCGGGACCGGGCTCTAGTCCGGCCGCGCTGCCGACGCGGCCGGACCGGAGCCCCGCTGTGGGCCGCCCGAGGTTGTCCGTAGTGGCACCGTCGCCGTGGTGCGGCCCAAAGCGGGTCTCCGCCCGGGGTCCCTGCGGTGAGCGCAGCGAGCGAGCCGTGACTCCATGTCACGGCGAGAGTCGGGGGCGGGTAACGATCCCTCGCGCGCTGGCGCCGACGCCCACGGGTCAACGCGCGGTCGCAGCGTCTCGGTGCCAAAGACCGTTGCGCGATGGCCTCGCGCGGATTGCCCCTGCTTGCAGGCAGGTGGCGTGGCCCGCGGTCGGGCCGCGCGCCGTCAGGCAGCGAGCAACTGCCGACTGCGCGCGGCCCAGCGCTCGCTGCAAAGATCGGCGCGAAGCAGGGCACCCGGCCTAGTTGCGCGACTGCTGGGCCAGCAACAGCGCCTTGAGTTTCCGAGCCAGGTCCGGGCAGCGGCGCAACAGGTCGGTCATGGCGCTGGCCTCGAAGGACCACACGACCACCGTGGTGTCGGCCACCACCGAACAGCCGTGGTAGCCTCCCGTACCTACCGCGCCCTCGCCCACGATGTCGCCCGGCCGGATTTCGCCGAACTCGACGGGGTCGCGGCCCGGTGTGGCGTATTGCATGTGCCCGAGGCCGCTCGACACAATGGCGCCCTGCTCGGCGGGCTGGCCTTGGTGCACGACGAGTTCGCCCGCAGTGCACGTCTTGCGGCGCATCAGTGCCGACAGGGCGCGCAACTCGCCCTCGGTGAGCGGCACCGCAAACGGCATCGAGCGGACCAGCACCGCAAACTCCGGGTCCAGATCGGGCCCGGCGTTCGGCGTTGGGCGCACCGCACCGAAGGGATCGGCCGCGGGGCGGCTGATCGGTGCTGCAGGCGCCTTCGATGCATAGGGATCGTTGGCGGGCCTGCTTGCCGGCACCGCGGCGGGGCGCGCCGCGAATGTGTCCATGGCCGGCCGCGACACGCCTCCGGCGTTGGGGGGCACCATCGCACCGCGCGGTTGGAATGGAGCCAAGCTCGGTTGGCTGATCGGCACGGCGGCCTGTCGGCCCGTCATCGGGTCGCGGACGCCTTGGCTCGCTGGCGCCCGGGCTGCATAAGGATCGAGGCCGGAGTTGCTGGTGGGAACCGGCGGACGCTGCGCCGAGAACGGGTCGACACCAGAATTGCTGGCAGGAACTGGGGGACGGTGCGCGGCCAAAGGATCCCGCCCCGGTTGGCTGACCGGCGTGCCGGGGCGGTGCGCGGCGTACGGGTCCGAACCAGGCTGGCTTGCGGACCGGAAGGACGACGATTCGGAGCGGTAGCTCGGCGCAGCGACGGTGGTCCGCACGCCGCCGATGCTGACGGTGCGCGGCGCCACTTGGTGGCTGCCCGCGGCGAAAGGGTCGCGGCCGGGCTGGCTGGCCGGGCGGAGGCCGGTGACAGGCGCTGCGGGATCGTGGGACGGTTGACTGGTTGGCGCGCGCCGCACCGCGCCATAGGGGTCAAACGCAGGCCCGCTGACCGGTCGCCCAAGGGGCTGCGCGGGATCGTAGGCCGGCTGGCTGATGGTCCGAGGCCGCTCGAACGCCGGGCGCGCACCCATCGGATCGAAAGCAGGCTGACTGATGGCGCCGGGTGGTCGGACAGCCCCTGGGTCGCTGCCCGGTTGGCTGACCGGACGGACCCCCGTCGCCGTATACGTGCGCGGCCCGCCCGGAGGCGGCAGGGCGCCAACCGATTCCGTTTCGCCCACCGGCACCCCGCCTCGCGAGGTGATCGGCATCGGCGACGACGCTCGGACGACGCTCGGGGGCCGCATCGCGTTCGGAGCGCTCGGCGGCCCCGAGGACAACCCGGGCGCAACCACCGTCGGCAGCGTCGGGCCGTCGATCTCGGCGCCGTCGTGCAGGGGCAGCCCGGCCGCAGGGTCGTTCTTGCTGGGGGAACTCGCCACCGAGGGCTCCGAGCGGCACGTTGCCGCTGCCACATTGTCTAGCGCCCCACGAAAAAAACGCAAGGAGGCATAACCTGACTGGCAATACTTCGCAGGCTTCCGCGCGGTCTCGCCGGCGCTGCCAGCGCGCGTCAGGGCGGCCTATTGGCAATCTCCAAAATCCGGGTCGCACTGCTTGGAGCAGCACTCGCTGTTCACCTCGCACGACGCGCCAGCCTGCTTGCAGGTCGGACCGGCGGTGTCCTTCGGAGGCGAGGTGGTGTCGCTACCGGTAGACCCGGCGTCGCTGCCGCCCGAGCCACTAGCGGCGCCCGTGTGGCACAGGTTCCAGGTCGTGTTCACGCAGGCCTTCATCTTGTTGCTGCCGTTGGTGCTGACGATTTCAAGGCACTTCCACTTGCCGTCCTTGCTGCAGTCGCCGCCCACTGGAATCGCCGGGTTGAAGTGGCCACAGCCGATGATGCAGATGCACTCGCCGGTGTCGCTGAACTTGATGGACTCGCCCTTGGGGCAGTTCTTGGGCACCGAACCGTCGCACTTGGCGCCAATCTGCGAGGTGTCGCCCGAGCTGAACGGCGTGGACATGAGCGAAAATCGCCAAAGCACTTTGCCGTGCCGCCGCCGCTGTCCTTGGTGCCCGAACCCGATCCGCTGTCGGCCGTCCCGGTGCCGCCGCCGGTCGTCGTGTCGGTCGCGCCGCCCGAACCGGCATCGCTGCCGGAGCCTGTGCCCGTGCCAGTGCCCGTTCCCGTTCCAGTGCCCGTTCCCGTTCCTGTGCCTGATCCGCCGCCGCCGCTGCCGCCGGTGGCCAGACATGCCGTCATCGAGAGCGCGCACGCCACAAGGGCCGTGCAAAAGGACCACCGAACCATGATCTACTCCATGCCGCCCCGGGCGGCGCCTTGGACCGAAACTCTACATGATTTCAGGAGGTAGCCATCGGCCGGTGGCGAATCTGGCGAAATCGGGGTCGCGATTATCGGGCGTTGGCCCGCTCTTGTCCATCGCATCGGGGAAAACTTCGCTGTGCGCCGCTGCGGCCTGATCCCGCGCGACCATGACCGAAAAGGAAAATTCTCTAGCCCGAGCGCGACCATGATCCACCGGCAAAAAAGGTCCTGAATCCTTGGCGATCGAATTAACTCAGGTTTCCCGGGGAAACCGGCGCAAACCTGCACCTTCAGGGTGACAGGTTTGCGCCGGCGGTTAATTCGAC
>VGRO01000158.1 GCA_016875335.1 Deltaproteobacteria bacterium
GCGACCGCGGGGGGGTGGAGGGGCGCTGGCGCCTGGATCGCGGTCCCATGGGCCGCCGCAGGCTTGGGCGGCGGCAGCGGCGCGTGCCGCGCGTCGCGACCAAAGGCGAAGTATGCGGCGAGCGCGCCCGCCAGCATGGCCGCGATCAGGCCTGCCGGTCCCTGCCAAGCGCGGGGCGGCTGCAACCCGGCGACCTCGCGGGCCGTCGGCCGTTGGCTCGCGGGGGGTGATCCCGACGCCGTGACCGTCGCCGTGCGGGTTTCGGTGCGCGTGGCCTCATCGTCGTCCTGGCCGAAGGGGCGATGGACGGCGATGCGGACTTTGGGCGGAGACGGGTCGGTGACGACCCATTCGTCCGGCAATTCCGGCAGGGCCACCGCCGCGCGATCCTGCGGCAGCTCGACCACTGTGTCGCTCTTGGGCCGCTGTCGCGGTCGCGGCGGGCTGGGCGCATCGGCCTGCGGGGCGGCGGCACCCTGCACGGTGACGGCGGCGTACCCGTCGCTGTACAGGCGCGTGCGTCGATTGCGGCGGCCGGTGTCCGCCTGCGGATCAGCAGCGGCGTCCGGCGGGTCGCTCGGGTCGGCGGGGGGAGCGGCCATCCAGGCAGGTCACGGCCACTGGCCGGGCGCAGCGCCGCAGGCGATCTTGTCCGCCGTGTAGGTGGCCAGCGCGAGATCCGCCGGCCACGCGCCGGCCGGCAAGCCCGCCTTGCGCCACAGGTGGTCGACGAAGGCCTTGGGCTGCGGCAGGTCGTCCCACACGGCCGGCAAGAAGGTGGCGCCCAGGCCGCGGGCGCGCACCACGAGGCCATCGCGGCCGGGCGCGAGCTTTGCCAAAAGGTCGTCCATCGAATTGGCCGAGAGCGGCGCATGCGGAGACAGCACGCTGATGTCTGCGGACAGCCGCGGCCATTCTTCGGCGCGCAATTCCGCAAACCGCGGGTCGTCGAAAGCCGCGGACTGCGCGTTGCGCGCGACCGACTCGCCCAGCGGATGAATGGGCTCCAGTGTACCGATACAGCCGCGCAGGGCACCGTCGCGGTGCAGCGTCACGAAGGTGGCGGCCTTGGGCTTGAGCCAGTCCTCCTGGGTTGGGTCGAACGGGGGAGCGCCCCTGCCGAACCGCTGCCCGCGCAGGCCGAAAAGCAGCGCACGCCACACCAGTGTCGCGAGCACGCTCTGCTGTGCCTGGGTCCAGGGGCTTTCCGCGGGGCTCGACATCGCCATGGCTCGGCCGACCTACCAGAGCAGGAAACTGGCGTACCCGACCACGCGGTCCGGGTCGCCCGCCGTGTCGGCCGAGGTGCGCACGTCGACCGCCTGGATGCGCATGCCCAGACACTGGGCGTGGGTCAGCAACCCCGCGACCGGATAGGCGCCGCACGCGTGGTCGGGGTTCAGTGCCGCAGCGTCGAACGCGACCACATGCGCGATGGTGGCGTCGTCCAGCTGACGCGCCTTGGCCTGGGCATGGTAGTGCGACAGGTCCGTCGAGACCACGACCAGCGTCTCCGGCCCGCCCCAGACGTGCGCGAAAAGGGCCGCGACCCGATTGGCCGGGGTGTGGCCGACCAGCACCGGCAAGAGCGAGAACTTGCCGAGCGCCCGCTGCAAGAACGGCACATGCACCTCGAGGCTGTGCTCGCGTCCGTGCATCAGGTCCGATCGCGTGACGTCCGGCCACGCCTCCAACTGCTCGGCGCTGGCGGTGTCGAGGGGGACCATGCCGATCGGCGTCTGCCAGATTTGCGCCTCGGGCACCGCGAACCCGTACAGCGCAAAGCGATGCGACGGCCCGACCAGGACCACCCGCGAGATGCTGCCCTTGAGCGGGACCAGCGTCGCGTAGGCAGTCGCGGCCACCGGGCCGCTGTACACGTAGCCGGCGTGCGGGGCGATGATGGCCTTGGGCGCAGGGGCCTGCACCGGCCGGCGGTCGGCCCAGCACCGGTCGATTTCGGCGTGCAGCGCATCGGCCTTGGCGGGGTAGAAGGTGCCGGCCACGGCTGGCTTGCGGATGCGGACCGTCATGTCGCTGACCATCGCCTGACCGCGGCGCGCAGGCGCCCCTTGGGGCGCATGATGGGCGCAATGGCGCGATTGGGCAAGACAGGCGCCCGGTTGCGCGGCCGATTCGTTGTGCGCGCGGCCAGTGCGCTGCTAGGCTCGCCGGCCCGCGCACCGGGCCGCGGCTTGTGGCACACCATGCGAATCTGGCTCCTTTGGCTTGTTGCCGGCAGCAACCTCGCGGCGCCGGGCAGGGCGATTGCGGCGGCGTGCGCCAACCCATCGCTGCCGCCCGGCCAGGAAGAGGTCGTCACCCAACTGTGCGATCCCGGCGACGCCGGCCGTGCGCTCGGCATGCGCCCTGGCAACATCCGCATCCTGCGCCAGCACATTGCCGCCGAATGGACCGCGGCGGGCGGGGTCCGCTGGGTGTACCTCATCGGTCCGTCCGATGGCGCGCACAAGGGGCCGCGCGGCGCCGCATTGCAGGCCCAGGTGGTCGCCCCGTGTCAGGGCCACGGACCCGTTCCGGCCGACGCCGGCCGCGATCTCGGCAGCTTCGTGGACCTCGCCGCGACGGCGACCGCGGCGTGCCCCGCCGAACTCGCCCAGATCGACGCCGCGTGGTTCGCGGCCTTGCAGGTGCGCGAGGCCACGGTGCGCTGGCGCTGTGGCGCCGACTTGCCGGCGCAAGGCCGGATGCCCGCGCCGACGGTCGGCGACCGACTCCGCCAGGTCGATGCCGCGCTGCAGGTGGGCGATCGCGCCCAAGCCGAGGCGCTGATTGACCGGTTGGCCCAGATCAAGCCAGAGGCCCTGGACCCGGTCGCGCGCTTCGACCTCGGCTTGGCCTTGCACCGCAGCGGTCGGTCCACAGCAGCGGCGCCCTTGATCGATGCGGCGTTGGCCAGTTTCGCGGGCGCCTGGGATCTGGCGCTCGCGGCGACAGCCGCAGCGGACCCAGCGGTGATCTTGCAAGCCGAGCGCGCGGCGGCGGCCCACGCGCTGGCCGGCAGGGTCGCGCAGGGCGAGGCGATTGTCCGCGCGTGCTGGCAGCGGTTTGGCGACGCCGTCGACGCCCCAGGCTGCACGGCGCTCGCGCTGGCCGACGCCCTGGAAGCCGCGCGCCTGCTGGACGCTGCGCAAGGCTGGTTGGACGACCAGTTGGCGCGGTCGCCCCGGCCGCCGCCCGCGTGGTTCGCCGCCCGCATCGGTCTGGCCAGTCGCCGCGACGACGCCCGCAACGAATTGCGCGTGGCGCAGCGTGCCGTGCAGACCTGGCCAGGGGACCTGGCGATGCAAGACGCCCTGGCGGCGGCCTACTTCCGCGGCGGTCAGCACTTGAACGCCGTGCGCACCCTGGAGGCGATCTTCCGCAAGGACGCCCGCCACCGCGGCGTGCTCGGCCGCTTGTCGGGGGTGGTCAACGACTGGGGCCGCGTGGACCCGGCCATCCCAGGCCAAACCAGTGGCTGGCAGACCCTGCGCGACGAAATGGCGCGCCGCGCTGCCGCGGATCCCGACGACACCGTCGCCCAGTTCCTGCATGGGGTCAGCTTGTTCTACGACGCCAAATTCGAGGACGCCTTGCGCCAGATGCGCGCCGTCGAGCCCAGGGTCCACAACGAAGGTCGCGTCTACATCTACCAGGCGATGGCGCACCTGTGGCTCGGCCACCCCGACCAGGCGCGGGCGCTGGCCGACAAGGCGGTGGTCGCCAACCCCCAGGATCCCGATGTGTACTACTGCCAGTCCCAGGTGCTGCGCGCCGCCGACAAGCCGGCCGCGGTGGCGGCGCTCGAGCGCTACCTGGCGCTGGAAACCGCCGCGGGCTCGCTGCATTTCGCCAAGAAGACCCACCGCGTCGCACAGGAACTGGCGTTGCTGCGCAAAGGCGAGATGCCGCCTTTGTGGGACAAGCCCGGCCACTTCGACGACGAGGACGTGGCACCGCCGGCCGCGCCCACCGCCACCGTCGACCGCGCCCGACCCGTGGGGCCCAAGGCGGACCGGACGCTGATGTGGCTGCTGGTGGGCGCGGGGGCGCTGGTGTTCATCGGCGGCGGGACGTGGCTGACGCGCAACAAGCGGTAGCGCGCGCCGCAGCCGCTAGCTCAGCGTGGCACTGCGGGGTCGTCGCCAGCCTCCCAGGGAAGGTAGTGGACGCGGTCGGCGGCGAAGCGTTCCTGCGCGACCGCGTAGTCGCTCGGCCGGCCGATGTCGAGCCAGCGGCCGTGGGCCCACGAGAACGTGCCGACCGGGTCGCCCGCCGCCAGCATCGCCAGCACCAGTTGGTCGAAGCCGAACGCCGTGCCCGGCGCGAAATAGCCCAGCACCCGCTTGTTCATCGCATAGACGCCCATCGACACGTCGAAATCGTAGGTCGGTTTCTCGACGAAGCGCCGCACGCAGCCGTCGTCCCCGGTTTCGAGCACGCCGAGATCGACGCGCACCTGCTTGGCATAGGTCGCTACCGTCAAGGTCCGCCCCGTGGCCACATGGGTCGCGAACAGCGCCGCGAAGTCGATGTCGCTCAGTACGTCGCCGTTGAGCACCAGGAAGTTCTCGGGCAGGTGCGCTTGGACCAGCCACAGCGGACCGACGGTGCCGAGCGGGGCCTCTTCGCGTTGGTAGCAGATCTCCAGCCCGTACCTGCTGCCGTCGCCGAGTACCGCCTCGATGAGGTGGCCCAGGTAGCCGACCGACACCAGCACGCGTCCGACGCCGCGGTGGGCCAACTGGCGGAGCAGGATTTCGGCAATCGACTCCTTGTCGATGGGTACCAGCGGCTTGGGGATGACTGCGGTCAGGGGCGCCAACCGCGAGCCGAGGCCGCCGGCCAGCAGCACCGCGGTCATGGGCAGAGCAGGCGCGGTCACGGCGACACCCCCGCGTCCGCGGCTTGCACGACCGCCGCCAGGGAGCGGCACACCAACTGGACCTCGGCCTCACTGAGATCGGGGTAGAGCGGCAGCGTCAACAACCTCGGAGCCACCGCCTCGGTCACAGGCAAATGATCGGCCCGCACGCGATCGGAATCCTTGTAGAGCGTGAACGTGTGGATGGGGGGGTAGTGTACAGAGGTCTGCACGCCCGCGTCCTTCATGCCCTGTTGGACGCGTTGGCGGTCGACGCCGGCCGGCAGCAGCACCGGCAGAATGTGCGGACTGGACCGCCCCTGCGGCAGCCGGTCGGCAAAAGGAACCTCCAGACCGGGGATGCGCCGCAGCAACGGCAAGTAGCAAGCCACCACCTCGGTGCGCTTGCGGTTGTTGTCGGGCAGCCGCGCCAATTGGCTTGCCCCGAGCGCCGCCCGCAATTCGTCCATGCGGTAGTTGTTGCCGAGCGCGACGACATCGTAGCTGTAGGCGTGGCCTCGGTGGCGATCGAGCGTGAGCGTGGTCATGCCGTGTGACCGCAACAGCCGCAGTTTGTCAGCGATGTGCGGGTCGCGGGTCGTGACCATGCCGCCCTCGCCCGTGGTCATGTTCTTGTTCGAGAAGAACGAGAAGCACCCCACGTCGCCGATGGTGCCGAGCGCCCGGGGTTGGCCGTCGGCCACCAGCGCATCGCACAAGGGCGCGTGGGCGACGTCTTCGACGACCGCGATGCCCCGGCGCTGGCACTCGGCCACCAGCCGGCGCAGGTCCGCCGGTTGGCCGGCGTAGTGCACGGGCGCCACCGCCCGGGTGCGCGGCGTGATCTTGGCCAGGACGTCGTCCACCGACAGCGTCAGGTCGTCCGCCGCCGCGACGTCGCACAACACCACGGTCGCGCCGGTGTAAAGCGCAGCGTTGGCGGTCGCCACGAAGGTCAAGCTCGGCACGATGACTTCGTCGCCGGGGCCGATGTCGAGCGCGCTGTACGCCATGTGCAGAGCGACCGTGCAGTTGGACACGGCGAACGCAAACGGCGGCGCGACGGGATCGAGCGCCAGCGCGAATGCATCTTCGAAGGCCTGGGTCCTCGGGCCCATGGTCAGCCAGTTGGACGTCAGGGCCTCGGCGACGGCGCGGTGGTCGTCGGGATGCAGGCGCAAATCACACAGCGAAACCTTCCACATCTAGGCTCCCACGGGCGGTACGGATCGGCCGGCCGCAACGGCGTCGAGAATCTGGGCGTAGCGCTGGCCGGCCTCTGCGGCGGTCAGCCCTTGCAGCGGTCGGGCGTGGGCGCGGTGGCGGCCGGCGCGCACCTGCGCGACCACAAAACGTGCCATGCCCTCGATATCCGCAAAGCTGAACTGCGCGGTCGCCTCCATGCCGGCGATCATCGCCGCCGACTCGGGGTTGTCGCTGATGGACAAGAGCGGCCGGCCGCTGCCCAGATAGTCGTAGAACTTGCTGGCGATCCGCTGGTCGGCCGCCGGCTCGGCGATGTACACCAGGAGATCGGCCGCGGCGCACACGGCGCCGGTCTGGTGGTAGGCGACCTCGGCCTGGGCGTGGATGAGGTCGGCTACGCCCAAAAGCGCCGCGAGTTCCCGGGCCGCCTGACCGAAAGGGCCGGTGGTGGCGACCTGGATGGCCTCGCGCGGCACGCCGAGTTCGAGGGCGCGCGCCACGGCCCGCACCAGCGGGTCCGCAACACGAAATCGCGAGAAGTTGCCCAAGTGCAGCAGCGTGAAGCGGTCATAGCCCGGGTGGTCGCCGTGGTCTACGAGATCGGCGTCGAAAAAGTTGCGCAGCAGGCTGAAGCGGTCCACAGGCAGGTCGGGGTAGAACGCTCGGTAGTCGTCCAGACTGGTCTGGGTGTTGATGACGGCGTGGGCGGCCCGATCCAGGCAGTAGCGCTCCAACGCGTCTTCGAGCCATCGCCAGGGCTTGGGCCGGCGCGGGCGCCGCAGCTTGCACGGGGCCCAGATATCCCGGAAATCCTGTACCAACGGCAGACCGGTGCGATCGTGCAGCAGGGCGCCGACGATCGCCGCAGCGAAGGGGTCGGCGTTGACCACGATGGCGGCGATGTCGGGGTAGTCGTCCAGCACGCGCAGCGCCGCGGTGTACGCCCACGGCATGTCCGGGCTGTGCTCGCCAAGCGGCACAAGTTCCGGGTTCATCCACCCGCGCGGAATCAGCCGCTCGTGCAGCGGGCGGCCTTTGGGCACGCGCTGGGGCCGCGGTGCGTGGGCTGGCTTGGCGTAGCGGTGCAGCCGGCGCCAGGTCGGGCCGGCGCGGTGGCTGTAGTCGCGGACCACCACGGCCTGCTCCGGGACGAAGCGCTCCAATTCGGCGTCCATGCCGTCGCTCGGCCACAGGTCGCACAGCACCACCGGTTGCCAGCCGAGCGCCGGCAACTGTCGCACGAGCTTGAGCGGTCGCAGGGCGCCGACCTGGGTCTGCGGCGGAAAGTACGGCGTGATGTAGAGGAATTGGCGCATCGCAAGCGGCGCGGCCGGGGGCCGGGCGGCCGCGGAGTCTAGCCGGTTTTGGCGGGGGCAGGCATGGGCCGTCGCATTGCCCGGAACCGCTTCGGCCTTGTACCCTGCCCGGACGCCAAGCGGCCGAACGGTGGGGCACATGCGGGTGATGAAATTCGGCGGCACCTCGGTCGGATCGGCGCAGGCGGTTGCGCAAGCCGCCGACCTAGCCATCGGGGCAGCGCGCAAGACGCGGGTCCTGGTGGTGACATCTGCCGCGGCCGGCGTGACCAACCTGCTGGTAGAAGTCGCCCACGCTGCGGCCCAAGGCGGCGACGCAGACGACCTGTGCGCGCCGTTCGTTGCCCGCCAGCGGCAGCTGGCCGCCGACCTGCGGACCTGTTTGCAGGCCGAACTGCCGGGACTGGACCGCGATCTGGGCGCAGTGTGCACCCACCTGCGCGACCTGGTGCACGGTGTGGCGCTGCTGCGCGACTGCTCGCCGCATGTGCTGGCCCACCTGTCGGGCCTGGGCGAGCGCGCGGCGGTAGTGGTGCTCGACCACGCCCTGCGCCACTTGGGGATGGCGCCTGCGGTCCTCGATCCCGTTGAAATGCTGCGGTGCTCGGGCGATCCGCTGGCGGCCGACCCCGACGAAGCGAGCACCCGCGACCTGTTTGCGCCGTTTCGGGACGGCGACGCCCGGCTGGGGTTGATGGCCGGGTTCTTCGGCGGCGATGCGCGCGGCAAGGTGATGTCGCTGGGTCGCGGCGGTTCCGACTGGGCGGCAGCGCTGGCCGCGGCGGCGGTGGACGCCGATCTCTTGGAGATCTGGACCGACGTCGCCGGCATCTACTCGGCCGACCCGCGGGTGGTGCCCGAGGCAGTGCCGGTGGCCGAGCTCAGCTTTGCCGAGGCGGCCGAGCTCGCCCACTTTGGCGCCAAGGTCCTGCACCCCAAGACCATCGCCCCCGCGCGCCGGCGCGGCATCGCCGTGCGGGTGTGCGACACGTTCCATCCCGATCGCGCCGGCACGTGGATCCGACCCGAAGTCACCCCGCCCGAGGCCGCAGTGCGCGGCATCACCGTGTTGGGGAGCATTGCACTGGTCAACACCAGCGGCGCCGGCATGCCGGGTGTGCCGGGCGTGGCGGCGCGGCTGTTTCGGGCGCTGGCCGACGAGGCCATCTCCGTCATCCTGATTACCCAAGCGTCGAGCGAATGCGCCATTTCGCTGTGCGTGCGGGGCGAACATGCACAGCGCGCCCAGTGGGCCATTGCGCACGCCTTTGCCGCCGAATTGGCCAGCGGTCGCCTGGACCCGGTGCAGGTGGTGGCTGACCTGGCGGTCGTCTCGGTGGTCGGCGAAGGCATGCGCCACCGCGTCGGCGTGGCCGGCACCTTCCTGTCGGCGCTCGGCCAGGTGGGCTGCAACGTGGTGGCGCTGGCGCAGGGGTCGTCGGAGTTGTCGATTTCGGCGGTGGTTGCCGCCCGCGACGCCGACCGGGCGCTGCGCCACGCCCACCATCGCTTCCTGCACACCCGCGAAGTCGTCGAACTGTACCTGTGCGGCATGGGCACGGTGGGTGGCCAGTTGCTGGCGCAGTTGGCGGCCATGCCGCCCGTCGCGGGCGGATCGGTCGAATTGCGCCTGTGTGGGGTTGCGACCACCCGCGCGGCGGTGCTGGACCCGCAGGGCATCGACCCGACCACGGCCCGCGCTCGCATGGCCGAACAAGGGCAACCGCGCGCGTTGCAGGCGCTCCTGGATCACGTGGCGGCCCGGCGCCCCGACCAGCCCATCTTGGTGGACTGCACCAGTTCGCAAGAGTTGGCCGCGGCCTACCCGGACATCCTGGCCGCGGGCATGCACGTGGTCAGTGCAAGCAAGCACGCCAACAGCGCTGGCTTGGACCACTACCGGGCCATCCGCAGGGCCGCGCGCCGCCACGGTCGCCAGTTCTTGTACGAAACCAATGTGGGCGCGGGTCTGCCGGTCATCGACACCTTGCGCAACCTGCTCGCCGGCGGCGACGAGGTGCTGCAATTCGAGGGGGTGCTGTCTGGATCGATGTCGTACCTTTTGGGCCTGTTGCAAGATGGCGTGCCGTTTGCAGTGGCCGTCCGCGACGCCCGCGACAAGGGGTTCACAGAGCCCGATCCGCGCGACGACTTGTCGGGGCTCGACGTGGCCCGCAAGGTGCTGATCCTGGCCCGCGAGACTGGCCTGGCGCTGGAAATGGCCGACGTCCAGGTACAGGGGCTGCTGCCCGCGTGGTTCGATGCGACCGGCGACGTGGCGACGTTCCTGGCGCGCGCTGCCGAACTGGATGCGCACTTTGCGTCTGAAATCCATCGAACCCGCGACCACGGCGAGGTGCTGCGGTTCGTGGCCCGGTTTGGCTCGGCGGGCTGTTGCGTCGGCGTGCAGGGCTTCGCAGCCGACCACCCCATCGCCGCAATCCGCGGCGGCGAAAACGCGTTCTCGTTCTTGACCCGCCACTACAACCCGCGGCCGTTGGTGGTGCGCGGCTACGGCGCCGGGGCCGAGGTGACCGCGGCAGGCGTGCTGGCCGACGTCGTCAAGGTGGCGGTGGCCGGTTCACTTGGAAAACCCTAGATTTTCCGCAGTCTGGCGCGTTCGTTGGTCCGTCGCCCGCGCAGCCGGCCTGGGTAAAACCGCTGCACTTTCAACGGCATCACGTCGGAGCCTCCAACGCTTGCCACACCGGGTGCGTTGCCTTACAGTACCGCCCCCCCCGACCGTACCGCTGTCGGTTCGCGTCGCACAACCGCTGATTTCGACGGAATTTTCGATGGACATCTCCACCTGGACCCAGGTACCGCTGATGGCTGGCGTGGTCGCGCTGGTGATCGCCGCGGGCCTGTACCTGCGCATCACCAAGTTGCCCGAGGGCAACGAGACCATGCAGCGGATCGCGGGCTACATCCGCGTCGGCGCCATGGCGTTCCTGACCGCGGAGTACAAGGTGTTGGCGGCCTACGCGGTGGTGGTCGGCGGCCTGATGGCGGCGACGCCCGCGCTCGGTCCGGTGGCGGCGACTTGGTTCCTGGCCGGCGCCATCTTGTCGCTGCTCGCCGGGTTCGTTGGCATGAAAGGCGCGACCCTGGCCAACGTGCGCACCGCCCAGGCGGCGGCCGGTGGGTCCAAGCCCAATGCCCTTCTGACCGCGCTGGACGGCGGGGCGGTGATGGGCCTGTGCGTGGCAGGTCTGTCGCTCATTGGCTTGTACGGCGTGTACGCGATGAACAAGGGCACGCCGCAGTTGGGCACGATGCTGCACGCCTTTGCCGTGGGGGCGTCGTCCATTGCGCTGTTTGCCCGCATCGGCGGCGGCATCTACACCAAGGCCGCCGACGTCGGGGCGGACATCGCCGGAAAAGTCATCGAGAACATCCCCGAAGACGACCCGCGCAACCCAGGCGTGGTGGCAGACAACGTGGGCGACAACGTCGGCGACGTGGCCGGCATGGGCGCCGACATCTACGAGTCGCTGGTGGCCGCCATCGTCTCGACCATGGCCATCGGGCTCACCGCCAGCGACGAAGTGCTCAAGACCTTGGTCGACGATCCGGCGATGGCGGGCGACAAGGTGCGCGAACTGGCGGTGGCGCTGCCGATCGTGCTGGCCGGCATCGGTCTGGTGGTGTCGATCGTCGGCATCTTCGTCACCCGGGCCATGAAGAACAGTGCGCCGTCGACGGTGTTGCGCGCGGCGATGGTTCTGCCGCCGGTCGTGCTGGTGGGTGTGACGGCCGTGCTTCTGCCGATGTTTCACATCAAGCAAAGCGTGACGATCGCCCTGGCAGGCGGCGCCATCGGCGGAGCACTCATCGGTTTGCTCACCGAGTACTACACCGGCCACTACGGGCCCGTCAAAGGCGTCGCCGAGTCCGCCAAGACCGGCGCCGGCACCAACGTCATCCGCGGCATGGCCGAGGGCATGGAGTCGGTGTTCTTCTGCCTCTTGCTCATCGCCGGGGTGGCCATCGTCGCCAACCAGGCCATGGGCGGCCTGGGCCTGTACGGCATCGGCCTGTCGGCGGTCGGCATGCTGGCCGGCACCGCCATCGTGATGACGGTCGACGCCTACGGGCCCGTGGCCGACAACGCCGGCGGCATCGCCGAGATGAGTGGGCTGGACCCAGCCGTCCGCGAAATCACCGACGAACTCGACGCCGTCGGCAACACCACCGCCGCCATCGGCAAAGGCTTTGCGATCGGCTCGGCGACGCTGACGGTGATGGCGCTTTTCTCGGCGTATTCGCTCGAAGTGCACCTGCCCAAGGACATGCTGGCGGTCGACAACCCGCGCATCTTGATCGGCGTGCTGATTGGCGCGGTGCTGCCGTTCATCGTCGCCTCGTCGACCATGCTCGCGGTCGGCAAGGCCGCCGGAGCCATCGTCGAGGAAATTCGGCGGCAGTTCGACACGATCCCGGGTCTGCGCGAAGGCAAGGCCGATCCGCAGCCAGCGGCCATCGTCAGCATTGCCACCAAGGCCGCCCTGTCGCAAATGATCCTGCCAGGCTTGGTCGCCGTGGTCGGCCCGGTCGCGGTCGGTTTCGGCATGGGCCCGGATGCACTGGCCGGCACCCTGGCCGGCGCGCTGGCGGTGGGCGCGTCGATGTCGCTGTTCATGGCCAACGCCGGCGGCGCCTGGGACAACGCAAAGAAATACATCGAGAAGGGCGGCCTGCCCGGCCACGCCAAGAAGTCCGACGCCCACAAGGCCGCCGTCATCGGCGACACCGTCGGCGACCCGTTCAAGGACACCAGCGGCCCCGGCGTGTCGATCCTCATCAAGGTCATGAGCGTGGTCAGCTTGTTGATTGCGCCACTCATCGCCTACCACCACTAGGCCGACGCGCCCTCCACGACTCAAGGCCCCATGACGCCGCGCCAGCAGCGCCTTTTGCTCGCGCTCCTGGCCATCGGCTACTTGTGGCTTTTCCCGTGGGCCGATCGCCTGCACAACCCCAACGAGATGGTGCGCGTGTACAGCGTGCGCGCCATCGCCGAGTTCGGCACCTACGCCATCGGCCGGCGCGACCTGCGCAACGGTGTGGCCGTGGACTCGGGGCCACTGGTCGACCAGTGGGGCTACGTCAACGACAAGGCGCTGGCGTGCGACGATCCCAAGGCCGAGCGCCCCTCTTGCGCCGGTTGGCTGTACGCCGCCAAGGCGCCGGGCCTGAACCAACTGGGCAGTGTGCCGCACGGGTTGCTCGACCGCGGCTGGAGGCTGGCGACCGGCCACGGCCCGCCCAAGGCGGCGATCGTGTGGTGGCTGCGGCTGTGGCTGGCGGCGCTGCCGTCGATCGTTGGGTTTTGGTGGTTGGCAGGCCACCTGGCGCGCACCATGCGGCGGCCGGCGCTGGGCGCGGTGGTGGTGCTGGCGGCGGCCTTCGGATCGCTGTCGCTGACCTACGGGCAGATGTTTGCCGGCCACCAACCGGCGGGCATGGCGCTGCTCTTGGCCTACGGCGCCGTCGCCGGGGTGACGCCTGAATACGCTGCGCGGCGCCGTCTGCTGTGCGCGGGCTTGGGCGTGGGGCTGGCCACGATCATCGAATTCACTGCCGCACCCGCAGGGGCCCTGTTGCTGGCTTGGTTGTGGCTCAAACGGCGCCGGCTGGCGGACCTGCCGTGGGTGGCGCTGGGCGGTCTGGGGCCCGCGCTCTTGCTCGCGCACTTCAACTGGAAAGCCTTTGGCGCCCCGTGGCGGCTGCCCTATGGCTATGTCGAGAACCCGGGGTTCGTGCAGGACATGGCCCCCGGCTTCTTTGGCATCCACCTGCCCAATGCCGAAAAGACCGTGGGCTCGCTGTTTTCGCCGTTCACGGGCTTGTATTTCTGGGCGCCGTGGATGGCCCTGGCCTGGATGGGGCTGCTTGGCGCGCGCAAATTGGCCCGTCACGGCGAGTCGGACCCGTGGCACGACACCCGCGGCACTGCCAAGGTGGTTTGGGCGATCTGCCTGTACTTCCTGTTCTTCCAATGCACCCACAGCCTGTGGCGCGGCGGCTGGGTGGTCGGCCCGCGCTACATCACCGCGATGGTGCCATTCGCGGCGCTGGCGGTGGCGTACGGCGGCGACGCGCTGCAGCGGGCGTGGGCGCAGATCTACGACGCGGTGGTTGGGGCCAGCGCGGCCACGGCCATTGCGGTCACCGGCGCCGCCACCGCCGTGTGCCAGGGCTTTCCGATGGAGGTCTTCAACCCGCTGCCCGAAGTGGTGACGCCGTTGTTGCGGCTCGGCTGGGTGTGGTCCAGTCCGCTGTACTGGGCGGGGCTGCCGGCCCGAGCGGCGGCCGTGCCGTGGTTTCTGGCGCTGGCGGTGGCCATCGGTTGGGCCTTGTGGGCGGCCGCGCGGGGTTCGATGCGCCAGCCCACGCCAGCGAGAGCGCGCGCAGCATTGGCCCTGGCGATCGCTTCGGTGGCCGCCGCGGGGGTCGTCGTTCTGTGGTCGGTGCCGTCGCGCCGCCCAGCGGCCGATCAGCGTGAGACCGTGGTGTTCCTGACCGAGACGTGGTGGCCACTGCCGCTGCGCGGGGCCACGGCACCGTGAAGGTTGGCCAGCCGGGCGGCGGCCGGCCCTTGCGCAATCTCCGCCCCCGTGTTGTTTTGCGGCGCCGCTCAACCGCGGCGGTGGCCCTGTCGTGTCGCGTTGGACCTGGATTGCGTTGTTGCTGCTGGTCGCCGCCACCCTCGGCTTGCTCGGCTGGTCGCTGACCGCCGGGCCCGACCCGGTGCCGCCGGCCGCCGACATC
>VGRO01000159.1 GCA_016875335.1 Deltaproteobacteria bacterium
AGCGGGGGGCGGCAAAACCGGGGGCAAAAAAGGTCCGCCGGGCGCTGCCGGGCACGGCGTGGAGGCGAAAAAAGGCGCCGGCACCGCCGCTCCGCGGCTGGCCGGCGCGGGGCGGTGGATTCTGGACACGAGCACTTCTTGTCAATCCACCGGCAAAGGCCGACAATCCGCGTCCCCTTTTCGGAGGCTTCCGTGGTCGCAACCGCCCGTGTTTTCCTTGCCTTGACGGCCCTCAGCGCCGTCGTTGCCTGTGGAGGCCAACAGGTCGCGCCGGCCGAACCCGCGGGAGCCACGCCCGCAGCCGCAGTCGCCCTGCCCTATCCGGTCGCGCGCCAGGCCACCCAGACCGACGACTACCACGGCGAGCGCATCGCCGACCCCTACCGGTGGCTGGAATCCGACAGCGAAGAGACCCGCGCCTGGATCGCAGCGCAGAACAAGGTCACGCGCGCTTTCCTCGACGGCAGCAAGGCGCTGCCCGGCCTCCGCAAGCGCTTGCAGCAGGTTTGGAACTATCCCAAGGTGTCCACGCCGTACGAGCAGGGCGGCCGCTACTTCTGGCGCTACAACGAGGGCCTGAAGAACCAGGCGGTGCTGTGCTGGTCGGCCAAGCCGGACGGCCACTGCACCCCGCTCATCGACCCGAACACCCTGGCCGCCGACGGCACGGTCGCGCTGGCCACGTGGTCGCCGAGCAAGGACGGCAAGCTCGTCGCCTACGCCACGGCCAGCGCCGGGTCGGACTGGAACGAGGTGCGCGTCCGCAAAGTCGACGACGGCGCCGACCTGCCCGACATGGTGCAGTGGGTCAAGTTCAGTGGGCTGACCTGGAACAAGCAGGGCAGCGGCTTCTGGTACGGCCGCTACGACGCCCCCAAGGCCGGCGAGGCGCTGACGGGCAGCAACAAGTTCAACAAGATCTATTTTCACCGCCTCGGCGATGCTCAGGACAAGGACGAGTTGATCTGGCAGGACAAGGACCACGGCGAGTGGGGTTTCGGCGTCGAGACCAGCGAAGACGGGCGCTTTTTGGTGCTGAGCATCAGCAACGGCGCGGGCAGCCAGAATGGCGTGTCATTTCGCGACCTGGGCGACACCGACCGCGTGGCCGGGGGCAACTGGGTGCCGTTGGTCGAGGGTTTTGGCGGGCGCTTCGACTTCGTCGGTGCGGTGGGCGACGACCTCTACTTCCGCACCGATTTCGGCGCGCCCAAGGGCCGGATGGTGCAGGTCAAGCTCGGCCGCTACCTCGACCGGACCCGCTACGCCAAGCCCAAAAAGGCGCAGAAACTGCCGACGCCAGCGGCTGAAATCGGCGCCGACCCGCGCGCGCTGCTGCTAAGAAGCGAGGCCAAAGAGGTGACGCTGCCCGGCGACTGGACGCAGGTGGTGGCCGAAGACGAGGCGACGCTGCAAGCGGTGGCCCAGGCCGGCGACGGATATATCCTGAGCTACCTGCGCAATGCGTATAGCGAACTCAAGATGTGGGACGCCAAGACCGGGCGCCTGGCCGCCTTGCCGTCGCCGCCCTTTTCGACGGTCAACGCGGTGAGCGCGCGACAGGGTTCGTCCGAGGCGTTCGTCAGTTCGGTCGATTTTCTGCAGCCGCCGCAGGTGGGCCGCATCGACCTCGCCACGGGCCGACTGGTGCCGTGGTTCGCCGCGAAACACGGGTTGGACGCGGCCAGGTTTCAGGTTCGCCAGGTTCACGCCAAGAGCCGCGATGGCACGCCCGTCCCGCTTTTCCTGGTGCACCGCGCAGACCTGCCGGCCAACGGTGAAAACCCGGTGTTCCTCTACGCGTATGGCGGATTCAATGCCACGGTGACCCCCAACTACAACCCGGCCTGGCAGACCTGGGTCGAGTTGGGCGGCGTGCTGGCGGTGGCGGTGCTGCGCGGTGGCGGCGAATTCGGCGAGAGCTGGCACAAGGCGGGCATGCGGGGCAACAAGCAGAATGTGTTCGACGATTTCATCGGCGCCGCGCAATGGTTGGTGGACCACAAGCTGTCGCGGCCCGGTCGCGTGGCCATCGCGGGGGGTTCGAATGGCGGCCTGCTGGTCGGAGCCTGCATGACGCAGCGGCCCGAGCTTTTCGGGGCGGCGCTGCCGGCGGTCGGCGTGATGGACATGTTGCGCTTCCACCAGTTCACGATTGGCTGGGCGTGGGTGCCAGAGTACGGCAGCGCGGCCAACGCCGATGATTTCAGTTGGTTGCGCAAGTACTCGCCATTGCACAACCTCAAGCCCGCAGTCCCTTATCCGCCGACGCTGGTGACGACCGCCGACCACGACGACCGCGTGGTGCCCGGCCACAGTTTCAAGTTCGCCGCTGCGCTGCAGGCCGCGAACCCCGGCGGCATCGGCCTGATCCGCGTCGAGACCAAGGCGGGCCACGGGGCGGGCAAGCCGACGAGCAAGCTCATCGACGAGTGGGCGGACCGCCTGGCGTTCGTGGCGCGGGTGTTCGACGTGCAGACGCCCGCCGGTTGGAACTGACCCATGGCCAGGGCCGCCATTTTCGACCTCGACGGCACGCTGATCGATTCGATGACCGACATCGGCATCGCGTGCAACGCGGCGCTGCGCGTCCACGGCAAGCCGGACCACCCGATCGAAGCCTACCGCGCGTTCGTTGGCGAGGGCGTCGTCCACCTGTTGACGCGGGCGCTGCACCCCCAGCCGTTCGACGAGGCGGTGCTGGCGACGTACAAGCTCCTCTACCCCAAGCAGATGTTTGCCCATACGGCGCCCTACCCTGGCATTGCCGAGGCACTGCGCGAGCTCGTCGCATCCGGGATGCCGCTGGGCGTGCTGTCCAACAAGCCACACCCGCCGACGGCCGAGCTGGTGGCGCACTTTTTTGGCGACGTGCCGTGGCGAGGGGCCTATGGCCACCGGCCCGAGTGGCCGCGCAAGCCAGACCCGACTGCGGCGTTGGCGCTGTGCGCCGAACTCGGCGTGCCGCCAGACGCGTGTGCCTTTGTGGGCGACTCGGCCGTGGACGTGGCCACGGGCCGCAACGCCGGCATGGCGGTGGTCGGCGTGCTGTGGGGCTTTCGGCCGCACGAGGCACGGACAGCGGACGCGGTCGCCCACGATGCCGCCCAACTGCCGCGGTTGATCCGCACGGCGAGCGCGGCCGGCGTGCAGACAACCGCGAACATGTGACAACAGTCATTGACGGGAAGGCCGCCGCGTCCTTGCCTGTCGCCCCACCGCGCCGGCCGATGTGGTGTTCGCCACGCGCCGCCGTACCCCGCCGAGCGGGCGCCCTCCCCAACCACCCCGACCGGCCTGCCCCAACCGCACCGCTCGAGGTTCGCATGACCACAGCCTTTGCCCAGACCGAGACGCCCATCGTCAAGTTGGTGGGCGTGGACAAGGACTACCACCTGGGCTCGGTCATCGTGCCGGCACTGCGCGACGTGTCCCTGTCGATTGCAGCCGGAGAATTCACGGTGATTGCTGGGCCTTCCGGATCCGGGAAGACCACGCTGCTCAACCTGATCGGCTGCGTGGATGTGGCGACCCGCGGCGACGTGGTCATCGACGGCGCCGACACCAGGCAGCTCAAAGAGAAGGCCTTGACCGACCTGCGCTTGCGCAGCCTGGGGTTCATCTTCCAGTCGTTCAACCTGGTCGGTGTGCTCGACGCGTTCGACAACGTCGAGTTCCCGCTGCTGCTGCAAGGCAAGCTCAACAAGGTCGAGCGCCGCGACCGCGTGATGGGCCTGCTACAGCAGGTCGGCATTGAACAGTACGCGCACCACCGGCCAGGTGAACTGTCCGGGGGCCAGCGCCAGCGGGTCGCCATCGCGCGGGCTCTGGTGACGCAACCGCGCATCGTGCTCGCCGACGAGCCGACCGCCAACCTGGACAGCAAGACGGGCACTGCGATCCTGGAGTTGATGCAGGAGCTGAACCGCAGGGGCACCACCTTTCTTTTTTCGACGCACGACCCGCGCGTGGTGTCGCGCGCCGGCCGGGTGATTCGGCTGGTCGACGGGCAGATCGCCGACCTCAATGCGTCCGCCGAAGACGTCGCCGCACTCGCCGCGGGCGCGCACTGATTCGGGGGGCGCCGTGATCCTCATCCGCATCGCCTTGCGCAACCTGCGCAGCCACTGGTTCAAGGGGCTCATCGTCGGCGGCCTGCTATCGCTCGGCTCGGCCCTGTTGGTCGTCGGCCTGTCGCTGCTCGGCACGATCGACAAGTCGATGTCCAAAAGCGTGGTCGGCTCGGTGTCGGGCAACCTGCAGGTCTACGCCAAGGACGCCAAAGACAAGCTGAGCCTTTTTGCCGGTATGACCGAGGGCACCGAGTTTGGCCACATCGACGACTTCCCCAAGGTGCGCAAGACGCTGGAGGCCGTGGCGGGCGTGCGCGCGGTGGTGCCGATGGGGACCGACGTCGCCATGGTCTATGGCGGCAACGTGCTCGATGTCAAACTCGAAGAACTGCGCGCAGCGGAAAAAGCCAAAGATGCCGCGAAGTCCAAGATCGTTCGCGCCCACGTGCGGCGCATGGTTGGCCTGCTCGCGACGGACCTGGATCGCATCAGCGAACTGCGCACCGCCGACAACCAGTCCGACGAGACCAAGAAAGCCATCGCCGACGTCAAGCGGGCCGGCAGCGATGGGTTCTGGAAGGAGTTCGACGCCGACCCGTTCGCAGCCCTGGAATTCCTCGAAAACAAGGTCGCTCCGCTCGGACTGAACGCCGACATGATCTGGTTCCGCTACATCGGCACCGACCTCGACCGCTTTCGCGCCCATTTCGAGCTTTTCGAGGTGGTGGACGGCACGGTGGTCCCCAAGGGCCAGCGCGGCTTCCTTTTCAACAAGCTGACCTACGAAGAGACCGTCAAGCACCGCACAGCGCGGCGGTTCGACAAAATGCGCGACCGGCTGGCCGAAGGGTTCTCCATCGAGGGTGACGAGGACCTCAAGCAGTGGAAAAAGCTCAACAAGGACCAGATTCGCGAGATCACCTACCAACTGGACGACCGCACCGAACCGCTGGTGCACACGTTCTTGCTCAACCACCTCAAGCAGACCAAGGGGACGACGGACGCGCTGCTGGCGCAGTTCATGGAGGTGACGGACGACAACTTCGCGAGCCGCTACAAGGCCTTCTACGATGGGATTGCGCCGCACCTGATGCTGTATTCGATCAAGGTCGGCGATGTGATGACCATCAAGGGGTTCACGTCCTCGGGCTACCCGACCTCGGTCAACGTCAAGGTCTATGGCACCTTCCGCTTCAAGAGCCTGGACAAGTCGATGATGGCCGGCGGCATGAACCTGATGGATTTGATGACGTATCGGGATCTGTACGGCTACCTGACCGCCGACCGCAAAGAAGAACTGGCCCGGCTGCAGGCCAACACCGGCGTCAAGCCGCCCGAACGCGACAAGGCCGAGGCTGAGCTTTTCGCGGACGCGGGCGACGAGGTCGAAGAAATCAAGCCGAGCGGCGAAGCGATCGCCGCACCCTCGGCCGCCACCGATCTGGCAGGGGCCGCGACGCAGACGGGCGGGTTCGACGAGTTCGCCAAGGTGGACATGAAGGCGAGCGCCAAGACCTACGGCGAGGACCTTTTCTCGCGGGTCTATGCGCAGGGCGACATCGACGGCGGTGTAGTGCGCAACGCGGCGGTGTTGTTCCAGCCCGGTGTCGACGACCGCGCGGTGCAGGCCGCAGTCGCGAAGGCCGCCGAGGGCGCCAAGCTGGGCGTGCAGGTCATGGACTGGCGCGAGGCCAGCGGCATGGTCGGCCAGTTCCTCTTCGTCATCTACGCGGTCCTCGCGGGTTCGCTCTTCATCATCTTCTTTACGGCCATGGTGATCATCAACAACTCGACCGTGCTGGCCACCATGGAACGTACGCGCGAAATCGGAGCATTGCGGGCCATCGGCGCCCAGCGAAGCTACGTCCGCAAGATGTTCCTGGTCGAGGCTGCGGTGTCGGCGGTGCTGTTCGGGGCGCTCGGCAGCGCGCTCGGAGCCTTGGTGGTCGCCTGGCTCAACGGCCACGGCATCGCCGCCTTCAACGATGTGTTTGTGTTCCTTTTCGCCGGTCCGCGCCTGCATCCCACGTTGTCGCCGGCCTACGTGGTCATCGCGCTGGTGGTGGTGACCGTCGTCACCGTGCTGTCCACGCTCTACCCCGCGTGGCTGGCGACGCGCGTCACGCCGCTGCAAGCCATGCAGGACGCGGAATAGGAGCGGACCGTGAACACCATCGTGCAAATTGCCTTTCGCAACCTGCTGCAGCACCGGCGGCGCTCTCTGCTGCTCGGCGGCGCCGTGGCCATGGTGACGCTGTTGCTGGTGATGCTGTCCGCCCTGCTCAACGGCATGCAGGCGACCATGCTGCGCAACGGCACGACACTTTCGACGGGACACGTCAACGTCGCCGGCTTCTACAAGATCACCGCTGGGACCGCCGCTCCACTGGTCACCAAATACGAAGCGCTGCTGCAGGCCGTCAAGAAGCAGACGCCGGGCCTGGACTACGTCGTCACGCGCGGCCGCGGGTTCGGCAAGATCGTCAGCGAAGAGAGCTCGCTCAACTCAGTGCTGACCGGCCTGGACATCGTGCACGAGGCGGGGTTCAAGGAGGTCGTGCAGCTCGCCCACGGCAATCTCGACGAATTGGCCAGGCCGCGCACCGCGCTCATCTTCGAGAAGCAGGCCGAGCGCCTGCACGTCAAGGTGGGCGACAACGTCACGGTGTCCTCGCAGACCTTCCGCGGCGTCAACAACACCGTGGACGTGCGCATCGTCGCCATCGGCCGCGACCTGGGGATGTTGAGCTCGTTCAACTGCTTTGTGCACCACGACGCCATCCGCGACCTCTACGAACTCGACAGTTCGACCACCGGCGCGATCCAGGTGTACCTCAAGGACGCGGAGAAGGCCGCGGAAGTGGCCGCCAAGCTGCGCACCGACATCGAGAAGACCGGCCTGCGCGTGATGGAGCCGCAGCCGCAACCGTTCTGGCGCAAGTTCGACACGGTCAAGCGCGAGGACTGGACCGGCCAGAAAATCGACGTCACGACCTGGATCGACGAAATGGCGTTCATGCGCTACACGCTCAACACCCTGAGCGCGCTGATCTTCGTGCTGGTGACCGTGCTGCTGGTGATCATTGTCATCGGCGTAATGAACACGCTGTGGATGGCGATTCGCGAGCGCACGCGCGAGATCGGGGCGTTGCGCGCCATCGGCATGCAGCGCGGCCGCGTGCTGTGGATGTTCGTGACCGAAGTGGCGCTGCTGGCGCTTGCGGCGACCGCGACCGGCAGCCTGTTGGCGACCGGCCTGTGCCTCGGGCTGAACGCGGCCAAGATCGTGGTGCCCAAGGCCTTCCAGATGTTCCTGATGTCCGAGACGTTGTGGCTGGTGGCCGACGTGCCGACGGTGGCGCGGTCGCTCGCCATCATCGCCGTCGTGACCACGCTCGGGTCGTTGCTGCCCGCGTGGCGCGCCAGCCGGCTGCAACCGGTCAAGGCCATGCAAACAGCAAGCTGACCAAAGGGAATCCCATGATTTTCGACAAATTTCGGCGTGTCCTCGGCGGCGGCGGTTTTGCCCTCGGGTTGGCCCTGGCTGAGGTTGCAGCCTTGGTTGACCCGACGGTTGTGGTCGCCCAAGAGGCCGCCAAAGAAACCGAAGAGCCGGGCGGCGATCCGCCCGCGAAGCCCCTCGACGAAGTCGGCGTCAAGGCCCTGATCAAGCAAATCGACGACCGCCAGAAGAATTCGGGCGACTACAAGACCTTGGTGTACATCGAGCGCAAGGAGAAGACCAAGAACGACGTGGTCATGGAGGCCGTGGTCTACCGCCGCGACGCGGACGACAAGCTGATGATTCTCTTCACGCAGCCCAAGAGCGAGCGCGGCAAGGGCTATCTGCGCATCGACCGCAACCTGTGGATGTACGACCCTGGCACGGGCAAGTGGGAGCGCCGCACCGAACGCGAGCGAATCGGCGGCACCGACAGTCGGCGCGCCGACTTTGACGAGAGCCGCCTGGCCGAGGAATTCGACGCCAAGTACGAGGGCATCGAAGCCTTGGGCAAGATCCAGGCGCACAAGCTGACGCTGACTGTCAAGAAAGGCGTCGACGTCGCCTACCCGAGGATCGCGCTGTGGTGCAACACCTCCAGCGGCAACGTACTCAAGCGCCAGGAGTTCGCGGCGAGCGGCAAGCTGATGCGCACCAACCTGACGCCGAAGTGGGCCAAGCGGTACAGTGAGTCCAAGAAGGCCGACGTCTGGACCCCCAAGACGATCTACATCTACGACGAAGTCGAGAAGGGCAACTCTACGGTCATCGTGCTCAAGGACATGGACCTGCGGCCGCTGCAGGCCAACCTGTTCACCAAGGCGTGGCTGGAGTCGCAGAGCCGATGAGCGCCGTCTTGCCCGGCCGGTGGCTCGCCGCAGCCGCGGCGGTCGCGTGCGTGTGCGCTTCGGGCGGGGCTGCGGCCGACGACGGCAGGGCCCGCGCGGGCGGGGCTCTCGACGACAGCGCTCGCGATGACAAGGCCCGCGACGACGCCCTTTTCAGCGACGATGGCGACGACGAGAAATCGGTTCCCGCAGCCAAGCCCGCCGCCGCGCCGAGAGCCGCAACCCCGGTGCACCGCGACGCCGACCCCGACGCGGCCGACCTCGGCGACGCGCGCTTGACGGCAGACGCCAAGGAGAACACCGAGCTGCTGACGCGCGACCGCACCCAGATCGGCGGGTTCTTCTACCAGCGCAATTCGTTCAGCCTCGCGCGCGAGCAGGCGCTGTCGGACCTGGGCATCGGCAACAGCTCGCTTTTCGAGACGTACTTCGACACGCGCGTCAACGACCGGGTGCGGGTCTATGCTCGGGGTCGCGTGCTGTACAGCCCGCTGGCCGACGCGCAAACCGCCCTGCCCGCCGCGGTCTCGGGTCTGGCCTTCGCCCAGGGCACGGACGAGGTGCGCGCCGTGTTGACGCAACTGTGGCTCAAGTTCGATGTGGGCCGCACGGTATTCGTCACCGCGGGTCGACAGTTCGTGCGCTTTGGCGCCACCCGCTTCTGGAACCCGGTGGACGTCATCAACCTGGCGCGCTTCAACCCGCTGACATTCTTCGACGACCGCGTCGGGCCGCTGATGGTCAAGCTGCACGTGCCCGTCGAATCCAAGAACTGGAACTTCTACGGCATCGTCCTGAGCGAAGACGCCATCCGGGCGGAACAGGTCGGCGGCCTGCTGCGGGCGGAATTCCTGGTGGGCCAGACCGAGGTCGGCGTGGTCGGCGCGCTGCGCAAGGGACTCGACCCCAAGGTCGGCCTCGACGTGTCGTCGGCGCTGTGGGAGTTGGACCTGACCGCGGAACTCGCCGCCTGGTTCCCGGATGGAAAGGACCCGAACTGGCAACTTTCCGCCGAGTTGTCGCACACGTGGGCCTACGGCGAAGATGACACGCTGGTGGTCGGCACCGAGTATTTCCACAACCCCCAGGGCGTGACCGCGGCCGAGGCCGTGCACACGCTCATCACCTCCGGCCTCGCCGGCAAGCCCTCGCCGCTGTTGCCCATGCACACCGGCCGCGACTACCTGGGCGCGGTGGCGACGGTGATTTCGCCGGGCAGTTGGTCGGACAGCGCCATCACCGCGCTCGGTCTGATGAACCTGACGGACAAGAGCGGCACGGCGCAGTTGAACTTCACGACGCGGGTGCTGACCGACCTTGGCTTGGAGGTCTTTGGCGGCGCCAGCTTCGGCTCGGGGGAGTTCACCGGCTACGTGGCCCAGTTCAAGACCGAGTTGCCGGCGAGGTTCGGACCGGCAGCGCAGCCCGCCGCCGACGCGTTGCGCGCGCCGCTGTGGCGGGCCGGGGTCAACTTCCGGTGTGACTTGTAGTCCCGGGTGCTCTGGACGTGCGCGGACCTGGACCTCGCACGCGGCGGACAGCCTCCATCAAGCTCATGTTTGCCACTGCGCGCGCCGCGGGCTCGCTCGCGGACGGCAATGGCGGAGGCGGTTCGCCGTCAACCCGCTTTGCATGGTGCCCATTCTCTCGTGGCCCGGCACGGGCGCTGGGCGGCCGTCGCCTGATCCCACGGGCAGGAGCTTGCGTGCCAGCTCTCTTGCTTGACAGCCGAGGCCTGCCGGCGCAAGCTCAGCTTCCGCTCTCCCGGAAGGTCCGGTGCGAGGGTGTTTTCCGGTGAGGGCGCGGGGCGATGGGCGTTTGGAGTTCCTGCACGTGTGGTCGCGCTCGCCTGCGTCTCGTGCATCTTCGACACCGAAGACACGGGGTCGCAGGACACGAGCAACGTGCTCGCATGCACCTGTCAATGGGACGCAGGCACCAAGGGCAAATACGAGAAGGGCACCGGGCAACTCTTCTGCCAATCGCCGTGGGTGCCGACCAAGACCAATTTCGAGGCCGCCAAGGAGGTCGTCGTCAACCTGTGCATCGACCAGGCCAAGGCCAAGATGCCCAACCAGTCCTACAAGTGCGTGTGCATGTGCGACCCCAAGCTGGTCGCGCCCGCCGACCTGGCGAAGGACCCCACCGGCACCTTCTGCAAGACATGATCGCCGAAGTCCGGCACCAAGGGACTGGAAAACAATAAGTCGATCACGCTCACATCAGGACGGGGCCGCGAGTCGGACCTTTGGTCCACGAGCTGGCGACCCACGGAGCAAGCAAGCGGGCCGGAGGAATGATTGAGTAAATCATTTCCTGGCCCTAAATCATTTCCCGGCCCGAAAGTAGTGGCCGCCTGAGAGGGTGTTGACTAGTAGGCGAAACCCCAAATTCGCACCGGGATACGGGCCGTGATGCCACAACAATTCCTCAATCGGTTTCGCCTACTAGCTGCTCGTTGCGTGAAGGGGGCTCGCAGCCCCCTCGCGCGCCCATGCGCGCTCACCCCCGCGTCCGGCCGCAGCCGCGGCCGGAAGTACCTCGGCCCGGTTGTGCGCCGGAACCCGGCGCGAACTTCGGGCCTGAGGTACTAGTGATTGTGCTGGCGTATTGAGGTCACCCATTCGCATCGCGTTCCTCACTTCCCCGCCAGCCCGGGCGGCTCCGGCACGGCCAGCCCTCCGTCGCCCACAAGATTCTGCTGGCTGTGCCCGTAGATAAGGTTGCCGGTCGCGCCGAGCCCCGTGCCATTCTGGGTCACCACGCCGAACGTGCCGCGCGCCACCAGCGACCCCGTCAGCTTGGCGCCAAGGGTGCTGTCCAACAGCAGGCCCGCGCGTTGGTTGTCCACGATCAAGCTGTGGCCGACCTCGAACAGGGTCGCGTGCACGCCCAGCAGCGCGTCGCCGAGGGCCACCTTGATTTGGCGGCGGTCGGGGTCGATGAGGTGGGCAAAGCGGGTCAGGCGCACGACGGCCCGGTCCGCCCGCAGAGCGCTCTTGTCGACGGCGATGCCGGTAGCAAAGTTGTCGACGACCCACGCCGCGGTCAAATCGAGCGCCGCGCCGTGGGCGCCGTAGATGGCATGTCCGCCGCCTGCATCGGAAATGCGTGGCAGGGTGTGGTCCACGGCCAGGCCGTGGGCAACGATGCGCGCGTCGGGCTGGTCCACGACGACCGCGGCACCGTGGTTGCCGGTCGCGCGAACGCCGAGCAGTTCGACCAGTACGCCGTTCTGGGCGACCAGTGCAAGGCCATAGTTGCCGTTGGAGCGCAGCGGCTTGTTGGCGTCGAGAACCGCCGCGGACAACCGCAGAGCGGTCGCGTCACCGCTGGCCAGCACGCCGACGCCCTCGGACCCGTGGATGCGACTATCGTGCAGCCACACCTGGGCGCCATCTTGGACATAGAGGCCAGGCGCGACCATCTGGTCGTCCAGGCCGCGGTTGCTGGTGTGGGCGATGAGCACGCGGCGCCCGACGACAGAGACGCCGAGGTCGGCTGCGCGAAGGGCGGAGTCGGTGTTTTCCCAGAAATGGACATCTTCCAAGTTGGCCTTCGCCCCCGTGAAGACCGCCAACGCCGACGAATAGTCGTTCGGCTTGGAGCCCATGCGGTTGCCGGTGATGCGCACGCTCCGCAGCACCGCCGAAGCTTTCAGCTCGAGCAGGACGCTATAGTACTCGTTGTCCTGCAGGGTCACATCCTCCAGTGCGACCGCGACTTCGCCAATGGCGGAGACCCCGGGTCCGAACAAGGCCTCCGGCGGCGGGCGGGTGCCGGAGACCCGTGTGCGCCGCAACGTCAACGACCCGCCGGGATCGCCCTCGATGATGGCCCCGACCATGCGGTTGTCGTGGACGAGGCCGGCGTCCAGCGTCACCTGGGCACCGTGTTGGCCGTGGATGCCGATGCCGTGCGTCTTGGCCACGGTCCACCAGGGTCGCGTCGCCGTGATGGCCACGCGCGTCATGGTGAGCGCGCTGCCCTTGCCCTTGACCTTGAAGCCCGCCGCCCCATTGCGGTGCACGCGGGACCGGGCCACGGTCATCGAGCTTCCGGCACCGACGAAGGCGCCCATCCCGGCCGGCCCCTTGGCCTGGGTCGGGTTGCCCTCGTCGATGAGGCTGTCCTGCATGTCCACAAGGGCGCCGTCGAAGATGACGACGCCAAAGCCGCGGTTGCGGGTCACCCGCACGCGGTGCACGCCAAGGACGGCGTCAGCGACGGCGATTCCCGTCCCCGCGTCGACGTCGGACTTGTCGCCGACCGTGCGCGCCACGACGCTGTCGCTGAGCGTCGCCTGCGCGTTGACGACAACGGACAGGCCGGTCAACTGTGCCGATTCGATCCACAGGTGCTGCAGCGAGACCTTCTTTGCCATCGACACATAGAGCAGGTCGGTGCCGCCTGTCAGCCGCATGCCGCGCACGGTGCTGCCGTCCGCACCCGCCTTGACGACCAGGGCCGACTCGCCCGCTGGGGAAACGATGTGTACCAGGGCTGCGCATCGGCCGAGCAATTGCAGCGGCTTGCCAACCAACAACCCGCCTGCGTAGGTCCCTGCGGCCACCGCGACTGTGCCACCGGCCGGCGCGGCCTCCACGCCCTGGGCGAGGCTTTTGTAGGGTGCGGCGCGGGTACCTGCGGATGGGCCGTTGAACGCGGCATCGACGAACACCACGCCGGGCGCCTCGGCGACACCGCCGAATGGGTCTTCGCCGCAGACGGTCGCATCAGCCGTGCAGTCGGGCTCGGCGTCGCCAGCGGCGGGTTCTGGCACGAAGCCTTTGGGGCAGACCAAATCCGTGCCGCGCATCGGCCGGCACTTTGCCGGGTGGGTGGGATCCGGTTCGCTGCCCACCTCGCAACCGGCGTCAGCCGGCGTGCACGCTCGGGGCGGCGCCAGCGGCCCGTCGCTGCACCAGCGCGGCGTCGTCGGCGTGACCGGCGGCGGCAGCGGTGCCAGCAGGTCCCCGGGGGCGGGCTGGGGCGCGAAGGTCGTCGCAGTTCGGCAAACACCGGTCGAATCTGTGGTGGTGCCGGCCCGGCAACCGCCTCCGGCGCGAAGCTCGGCGTCGCTGCACGGTCGGGCGACTGGCCGGCAACCCGCCGAATCCGGCTTGCCACAGACCTGACCGTCGGCGTCGCGCCAATCCGCGCACCACCTCGGGATGCATTGCTCAGGGTCCGTTGCCGTGAGGCTGGCGCACTCGGGAGGGCCGACCGCGGCGCACGTCGCTTCGACGGGCAGCCAAACGGTGGCAGCGGGACAGCACGTGCCGGCAGGTGAGCGCGCGAGGGCGTGACATGCGGGGGCTTGAGCGTCTTTGGGGCCGGCGTCAGCGTGCCCGGTGCCGGCGACGTCCGGCGGCCACCGCGTTGGCCGGTCACCGCATGCCGCGCCGGCCACGGCCGCTGCAACGCCCACCGAAACGGCGGCCAAAGCGCGCGAAACCACGGTGCCCTGCCCCGGCGCGCCCCCTGCGCCGCCCGGCCGGCAGGGTATTGGGCAGTGACGGCTGCGTCAATGGCGGCCAGCTTGGCAATTGTGGCGTTGCGGAGGCCGTAGGGTAGTGCCTTGCGGGCTCACCTGCCGGCGATGGGCATGGCCCTGGCCGGTCTCTGTCCCTGCCCCTGTCCCTGGGCCTGCCCCTGTCCCTGTCCCTGCCCCTGTCCCTGCCCCTGTCCCTGCCCCTGTCCCTGTCCCTCGCCCTGC
>VGRO01000160.1 GCA_016875335.1 Deltaproteobacteria bacterium
GCTGCCGGCGGCGGGCGCCTTGCTGTTGCTGGACAGGCGGCCGCCCGCGAACGCCAGAACGGCGGCCGCGATGACGACCAACAACACGGTTTCCTTTTTCATGTCGGGTGGTTCCTGGAAGGGCGGTAGGTCGGGCGGGCGCGCGAACGAGCGGCAGGCCCGAAAACCGGGGCGCGATACGTTAGGTGCGTGTCACGGGGCTGTCAACGCCGCCCCGGGTGGGTGAGCTTGCTGTCGCGGAGTTGACGAGGGGCTGCGCCATTGACGACACTGCCGCCCGCGACCGGCCAGCGGCCGGGTCGCGCGACCGGGGAGTAGCGCAGTCTGGTAGCGCGCCTGCTTTGGGAGCAGGATGTCGCAGGTTCAAATCCTGTCTCCCCGACCTCCACCACCTCGCACATCGCACCCACCGCACCCGGCGGGGCTCACGGCGCAAGCGGCGCGTCCCACGCCAAGACGGCGCCGTCGTCACTGGCCGTGACCGCGTAGCTGCCCTCGGCGTCGCCCCAAACGCCGGCGGTCACGGCCACACCGACGCAAGAGCCCGGGCAGTGGCGTGCCATCGACACCAGCGACTGCGGCGCCTTGCCCGGGACGATCGCCCACACCCGCGCCGTGCCATCCTGGGCCGTCGACAGCAGACGCGCCCCGTCGGCGGACCACGCCAACGACCGCACCGCCGCCGTGTGGCCGGTGAGCACGGCAGCAGTTGCGCCGGTCTTGGCGTCCAGCAGGGTCAGGGCCGCCGGTCCGCCGCCCACGGCCAGCAGGTCGCCTTGCGGCCGGAAGGCAACCGCCCCTTCGTCGGCCGCCAAGTCCTTGCGTTGCCAGAGGATCTGCAACGTCGCCGCGTCCAGTACCCGCAGGTGGTCGCCCGCGGCCGGGCCAGACCCGTCCAAGGCAACTGCCAGTCGTTGGCCGTTCGGCGAAGGCGCGACCTTGCGCACGCTGGCGCCCAGACCCACGGCGTAGACCTGCAGTTTCTGGCCCAGGACCGCGGGCAGCAGGCCGATGTGGTGCGCGCTCGACCCGGCCGCTGCCCAGAGGCTCGCCGAGCCCGGCACCACCGCCAGATCGTGCGCCCACGGGCCGCCCAAGCCGAAGGTCTTGAGGTTGATCGGCACGGCAGACAGCGGGTCGTCGGCGAGTTGCCAGACCCGTACGCTGTAGTCCGCAGCCGCCGTGACCAGCAGCGGCGGTTGGCCCGCCGGCTGGGCCACGGTCAACGCCAGCACGTCGCCAGAGTGCAGCGCATGCAGCCCTCCCGGCTTGCCGGTTGCCGCCGCCCATACGCCGACCGCGCCCTGGTGGCCGGCCGACCACAACACACCCTGATGCGCGGCGAGGTCGAACACCGGCCCACCATGCCGAACGACCGGCCAGGACCACGTTTGGGTCGCCAACGCCAGGCGCGCCGGACCGCGCACTTGGAAGCCGATGTACGCGATGGTGGCGCTGCCAGCCAGATCGGCCGCCGCATCCGCGATCGAACCGCTGGGGGCGGCCGCTAGCAGTGTCCCCTGGACCACCGGCGGCGCCGTCGCGCTGCCCACCGGCAGTGCCCATTGATGGATCTGCCCAGCGGTCGTCACGGCCTGTGCCGCGTTGGTTCCGACCATGCGTGCTGCGGCGACATTGCCCACCCCGCCCAAGGTCGCCACCTGGGTTCCCGTGGCGAGGTCGAACACCCGTGGCGCGAGCTGTTCGGCGACGGCGACCAGACGCATGGTCGGACCGCCGCCCTGCAGGTGGCGGACCGGCGATCCCAGGGAGGCCAGGGTTTGCGGGGCGGTTCCCGCGGCCGCCAGGTGCTGGACCTTGCCGTCGTCGCCGCCGCTGACCAAGGCCAGGCCGCCGCCCGGTTTGGCGTAGGCCACCAGCGCGCGGACGGCCTTGCTATGTGCCGACCAACTGCCGACGGTCGCTCCCGTGGTCGCGTCGCGCAGCGCCACGCCGCCCTTGTCGGTGCCGACGGCCACAGCAGTACCGTCGGGCGACCACGCGACCGCCGTGTAGTGGTCGTTCGCCTTGCCGATGGCAAACAACACCGGCCACGACGCCGGCTTTCCCAAGCCGTAGGCTGCGTAGTACACGCGCAGCGCGTCGATCTTGCCAACGGACGCGATCCGGGTGCCATCGGGCGAGAACGCGACGGCTTCGACGCCGAAGCGGTGGCCGAAATGGTCGTAGGCGTGGGCGCCGGTGAGCGTATTGTGGACATGCACTCCCGTCGCCGACAACCACGCCAGTTGTGCGCCATCGGGCGACAGCGCGATCCGGCCGCTGCCTTTGCCCCCGGCCTGCCAGCGCGGGCACGCAGCGTCTTCGTCGGTCTTGCCGTCGCAGTCGTTGTCCTGCGCGTCGCAGACGACCTCGGGACCCGCGTCGTAGGCGGCGATCGCGGCGAAACTCGGATCCTGCCAACCTTTGGCAGCCGCGCAGACCTGGACGAGACCGGCGCACACGCCCGCGGTCTTGCTCGCTGGCGGCGCGGGTGTGGCCACGTCGTCGACCAGGCCGTTGCAGTCGTTGTCCAGGCCGTCGCAGGTCCCCTCGACCTCTTCGAAGGTCGGCGTGCCCCCGCCGGCCAGCGCCGACCACGCCGCATAGTCCGGCGCCACCCATTTTCCGGCCTTGCATTGCAGGGGCGCACCTGCGCACACGCCGAGTTGGGGTTTGCCGATGCCGCTGCCCTGCGGGTTTGGCTTGCCCAGGTCCTCGTCGGTGAGGCCATCGCAGTCGTTGTCCTTGCCGTCGCACAGCGTCTCCAACGGCTGATACCCGGCCACCAAGCCCAAGGGCGGATCCACCCAGCCCTTGTTGCCGGCGCAGACCTGCAGCGCCAGGCCGCACACGCCGGGCTTGGCCGAGAGCGGCGGGGCCGCGACGAAAACGTCGGTCTTGCCGTCGCAGTCGTTGTCCAGTCCATCGCAGGCCGTCTCCTGGGTTTGGTAGCCCGGCAGGCCGGCGTAGTTGGGCAACACCCAGCCCTGGGCACCGGCGCATTGCGCCTTCTGGCCTGCGCACAGACCCTTGCCGCCGGGCAGCTTGGGCGGGGGCAGTTCGTCGTCCACCAGTTGGTTGCAGTCGTTGTCCAAGCCGTCGCAGGACTTCTCGACCTCCTCGTAGCCGGCGACAGCCGAGTAGTCGCACACCGGGCTGTTGCCAATGCAGGTGAGCACGACCCCGTCGCTGCACACGCCCCACTTGAGACACAGGGTCTTGGGCGACAGCCCGTAGGGGCACTTGTTGGGGTCGAAGACCGCGGCGTCCTTGCCGCTGGCGTCGTCTTGCACGTCGAAGGCGGCGCTGTCGTCGAGCGCGGCCACCGCATCCGAATCGACGGTTTCGGAAGGTCCGGCGATGGCGTCCGCCAGTTCCGGCCCTGTCGCAGTGTCTGTCTGCTTGGCAGTGTCGTCGCTGACGGTGGCTTGGTCAGGGGCGTCGTCCACTGGAGCGTCCGCCGCGTCGAAGGCCGCGACTTCTGGCAACTTTTCTGGAGGTCCGTCCGCGTCCAGGGCAGCACCCGCGTCGACTGCATCGTTGACACCTGCGGCCTGGTCGGGCGCTTCACCGCCGACTTCGCCCTGTGCGTCCGCGGTGATCTCGGCCTGGTCCGCGGCGTCGCCGTTGGCGGTGTCCGTGCTACCGGTCGCGCCATCGGTGCCGCCTGCGGAGGCTTCCCAGGTCGCGCCTTCGGCCTCGTCAGCGATCGGCCGCGCCAGCCAGCCCGCGTCCGATTCGACGCCTCGCGCGGCAGCCTTTTCGGACCCGGCGGTGTCAGCGGCAACGTCGGCTTCGGGGGCGGCGGCGACCAACGTGTCGTCTGCTCCGCACGCGGCAAGCCACACCCCAAAAGCCCAAAGTGCTACGCCTGCGCCGTTTGCCCCGAACCAGGGCTTGGCGCGACGTGGAAAGGAAACGTCGCCATGTCGACCCAGGGCTCGCCGTTGCACTGGCGGCTGGCCACAACCCGGTACAGGCCAGGCCGCAGTACAGTGAGCGACTGCACGATGCAGATCGACCGGTGACTGGTCCGCCCCACGAACGTCACCTCCTCGTCCAGCAGCGCCGGCCCCGGGTCGCCAGCGGCCTCGTCGATGCGTACCCGCAGCCGCGCCGTGGCGATCATTTCGGTCGCATTGCGCCAGGTCGCCACCACGTGAAAGGTCGGCACCTGGGCTGGAAAACGCGGCGACGTCACCGTCTCGAGGACGTGGACCAGGGTCGCCCTGCCGTTGAGCTTGTCCACGATCGCCAGTTGGCTCGCGGCGAGCCAGTCGCAGGTGATCGACATCGTTCCTCCCCGACACGGCGCAGGCTACTTCGGCGGCTCGCCCGCGGGGTCGGCCGTCTGGGTGGGCACGGGCGCGGCCACACGGTGCGCTGCCCAGGATCTCCACCGCGGCAGCACGAGTTCCTCGGCCAGGATGCGCAGGGTCGCCGCCACCGGCACGGCCAGCAGCAGACCCACCAGGCCGGCCACTGCCGCTCCGACCAGGAACGCCACGATGATCGTGACCATGTCCAACTGGACGGCGTCGCCGACGATGATTGGGTTGAGCACGGATTCGGCGATCTGGCCGGCCGCGTACACCGCCACGACGCCGCCGAACCATCCCCAGCCGTGGACGTCCGAGGCCACGTCGACAAGGCAGATCGCCAGCGCCGGCACCAGGGCCACCACGTTGGCCAGCGGCACCACCGTCAGCGCGCCGACGGCCAGCCCGAGCAGCAGGCCCAAGCGGACCCCCAGGACCATCCAGCCGATGGCGGTCAGCGCGGCGACAATCGAGCACACCACCAAGCGCCCACGCACGAAGCCGGCGATGGCATCGCCAATTCGCCCGAGCACCCGCAACCATACCTCCCGGTCGTCGGCCGGCAGGTAGTCGGGCAGGGCGCGGCGCCATCCGGGCAGCGCGATGAGGAAGAAGAAGGCGTACAGCGGCACCAGGAGCGCCCCGACGACGAACGCCAGGGTTCCCGACACCGCCTGGCGCACCGAGCCGAGCAGACGCATGCCGACGTCGCCGGCGGCGCTGAGCGTCCCTCCGGCCCACAGTCGCGCCAACTGGTCGCGGTGCATGAGCTTGCTGGACCCCTTCTGCACGGCAGCGACGACGCCGTTCTTGTCCAGCCACAGCAGGGCACCGCCGAGCCAGCTTTTGCGGTCGCGGCTCAACTGCCGATAGCGCTTGGCGTAGCCTGGCTCCAGCCGACCATCGCCGTCGCGGTCGCCCATCGCCTCCGCGAGCCGTATGGCCTGGTTGCTCTTGGAGGGCTGGGCCAGCCGCAGCGCTGCGACGGTGGCCGCCGGGGCGCCCGCTTTGTGCGCCGACGCCGCCAGATCGGCCGCGTCCCACACGTCGGCGTCCGGGTCGGCCCAGGCGCCATAGTGGACCACTGCCTCCAACTCGCGGCCGATGGCCGCATTGCCCTCGCCGGTCGCCGTTGCCGCCCAATGCTGCCCCTCGTGGACAAGCATCGGCACCGCGACGGCCGACAAGACCAGGCCGCCGAGCGCGAAACTGCCGATGAGCATGGCGGCGGACCGACCGCGACTGCCGACCTTGGGTGCGAGCCGTTCGTTCAACGGCAGCAACACCCAGGCGAGCAGCAAGCCGATGAGCACAGGCGCAAAAATGGCGCTGAGCCACCACATGACGCCAAGCGCCCCGATCACCAGGGTCGCAATCAGCCATGGGGTCCAGCGGTTGGGGTGCACGGCGCCTCCGCGGCCTTTGTAGGCGTTTGGCGGCGGCTGCGCAAGGGCGCGGTAGATCGAAAGGCCAACGCGTGCGTCCAGCGCCATGGCTCGGGCGCCCGCACCCTCAGGACGACCGCAACCAACCGGGCCAGATGCGCCTTGACGCCCTCGGCCCCGACCTTTAGCATCGCGCGCCGGTTTGGTGCGCCCGCTGTTCGGGCGCCCGGCCACGGCAACCAGCGACGCGCCCCACAGGCCCGGCCCAGCGCGCGGGCGGCGAGCGGAGAATCATGAGCGGCGGAGCCATTCTAGCAATCATCGGCTGCATCCTGTGCCTGCTCGGTCCCAACCTCGGGATCGGCGGCGGCACGCCCGAAAGCCAGCCGAGCGGCCTCGGCAACGCCTTCAGCATGGTCTACATTGAGGAATTCGACTACCGCGCGATCGGCGGCATCCACCTGTTGACCGGGCAGATTTCGGCGCTGCTCGCCCTGGTCGGCGTCGCGATGGGTGCGGTGATCTTCAAGATGCGCCGCCGCAAGCCGGGTTGGATCCTGGTGCTCATCGGCATCGCACAGATCCTGTTGGCGTGGCAGTCCTTCGATGACGTCTACGCGTTGACGCCGTGCAAGACCCTCGGCCTGCCGTTCTGCGCCGATTCGGGCACGCTCATCCCCGAAACGTACGTGCACATGAATGGTCTGGTGTGGGTCATCTTCGGCGCGGTGTTCGCCCTGCTCGGCGGCCTGACCGCCCTGGCTTCGTTCGACGAATACAAGGAGGACCAACGGTTCCTGCGCGTGGCCTTGGACTGGAACAGCCAGACGGTCGCCGAGCGCGTGTATTTCGTGCAGCGCGCCGTGACCATCGGCGAAAACGACAGCAACGAATTCCAAGTTGCGGCAAACGGCCTCGCGAGCCACGCGCTCTTCGTGCCCGCCGGTCCCGAGCGCTATCGCCTGGACGTGCCGGCCGGCTTGCAAGGCCAGGTCACGGTTGGCGGTCAGGCCAAGCCGGCCTCGGGGTCGATCGAAGTGACGCGCGGCGATCACGGAGTGCTGTCCTTCGAAAACGACGTGGACCTGCACTTCAACTTCGCCGCCCCGCAGCCGGGCGCCATCGTGTCCAGTGGGCGCGATCGCAATGCGGCACTGGAAATCTCGTTCGCGGCCATCGCCTCGCTTTTCGGCATCCTTTTCGTGCTGGTCAACTCCGTGGCCAAGCTGGACGAGGACATGCTCGAGCGCGAGCAACTCGCGCAGAAGAACCGCGGCCTCATCGAGGTCGCCGTCGAGGAGAAGGAGATCAAGCCGGAGGAGATCAAGCCCGAAGGCCAGGACGACGACACGACCAGCAAGAAGGCCGGCGGCGAGGAGGGCAAGTTCGGCGACGCCAAAGAGGACCCGAACAAGAAGTCGAAGGTGCCGCGCATGGATGGCCCGATGCGCGACAAGATCGACGTCAAGAACATCGGTATCGCCAAGGCGCTGTCCGGCGCGCAGGCGATGACCGGCGCCCTGGGCAACATCATGGCCGGCGACACCGGCGCCATCAGCAGCAAAATGGCGGTGGCGATGGGCGGCGAAGGGTCCGAATTGGTCATCGGACACGGCTCGGGCGGCATGGGCTTCCAGGGCACGGGTTCCGGCGGCGGCGGCGACGGCACCGGTCGGTTGCACGGCCTGGGCAGCATCGACACGGGCGGTGGCACCGGGCGCAACGCCGACCTGGGCATCGGCCGCAAGAGCGCGAAGAAAGTCGCAAAGCTCAATATCGCCCAAGGCCAATCGACCGGCGGCTGCGACAAAGGTGACATCAGCAAGAACGTCCGCGCCCGCGCCGCCAGCCTGCGCGCCTGCTACGAGACCCAACTGATGGCCAAGCCCGATTTGGCCGGCAAGGTCACGGTCCAGTGGACGATCACGGGCGACGGGTCGGTGGCCAGCGACAAGATCGTCGACGACACCATGAAGAACAGTTCGGTCACCGACTGCGTGCTGCGGACCATCCGCCGCATCCGCTTCCTCAAGCCCGAGGCCGGCGTGTGCGTCATCCAGTGGCCGTTCGTGTTCAACCCAGGCTGATCGGCCGTCTGGACCCCACGGCGGGCCAAGACCCAACTCCTTGCCTCGTCAGGCCGCAGACCCCTCCCCGGGACACCGCCGCCACCGCGCGCGCTCGTCTTTCGCCACCCGCGGTTTTGCGACTATACTGTGCGCCGCTCTGCATGAGCGCCGGTCCAGGCCGGCACCCCATCGCAGTTCGAGAGGCCACAGCCCCATGACGCCTTCGCACCGCAAAGTTGCCGCCGCCCGACCTTGGTGCGCGCGGATCTGGACCCGTGTCGCTGCCGGCTTGTGGGCGTTCGCCGCCGCCGCTGCTGGCTGCGGTGAGGAAATCACCGATTTCGACAGCCTCTACCTCGTCATTACGGCCGACAAGACGACCGAGCGCGTGGCTCGCCTCGAGTTCGACCTCGTGCATCCGGCCGGCGAAAAGCTCCTGAGTGCCGGCAACGACAAGCTCAAGGTGACCCTGCCCGCGAGCGTCGATCTCGCCGCGGCGCCCTTCCGGGTCCAGGTCAAGCCAAACCAGGCGTGGTCCGGCACTTTGCAACTGCGCATCATGGGCTTCGACGCCGCGGGCAAAGCGCAGGCCAGCCACAACGGTACCGTGACCAGCACCGAAAAAGGCGAACGGGCCATTCGGTTGGTGGCCATCGGCGCCAAACCCGACTGCGACGCCGACGGCGACGGCGTGCCCCGGTGCACCCCTGACTGCCAGACCAAGGGCGCGCTGTGCGACTGCCTCGACGATGCCACGCCCGACCCTGACCACGGCAACGTCCCCAAGGGCAAACTCGCAAGCCCATTCCTCAAGGAAGACGCCTGTCTGGACGCTGGCGACGGCATCGACCAGGACTGTGACGGCAGCGACCTACCCAAGGTCGACAGCGACGGGGACGGTGACCCCGACTGCATCGAGCAGCAGAAATGTGCCACGGTGGATGGCAAACCACCCGAAAAGAACCCCGACGTGTCGAGCAAGTCCCCTGAACTGTGCGACGGCGTCGACAACAACTGCGACGGCAAGGTGGACGTAGGCCTGGAGTTCATCGACATTGACGGCGCAAAGAAGGCGTTGGCCAAGGGCGACGAGTGCGGCGTAGGCGTGTGCAAGGGCGGCAAGGTCGAGTGCGCCGCCGACAAGAAGAGCTTGGTCTGCAGCACCGCGACCGCCAAGAAAGACGAGGTGTGCGGCAACGGCGCCGACGACGACTGCGACGGCCAACTGGACGAGGGGTGCGAGTCCGATGACCTCGACGGCGACGGCGTGGCCAACTGCAAGGAGGTCGCGGCGGCCATCGACCCCAAGTGCAAGGGCGTCGAGCCGGCAGGACCGTGCAAGTACAAATACGCTGCATTCCACGCCGAATACCATCCAGGGGCAGCAGAGCCCTGTTGCCCGGCCGGGCAGGATTGCTCGGGCAAGGAGGGGCTCTGGGACTTGAACTGCGACGGCAAGGTCACAGCCTGCGCGGCCGACGACCCGGACGGCGATGGCCAGACGGCCGCTGCCGGCGACTGCGAGCCCAACAATCCGGACGTGTTCTCCGGTGCCAAAAAGCAGAAGTGCGGCGACGGCAAGGGGCCGTGCCCGATCGACGGCGACGTCCCGTGCAACAACGACAAGGACGGCGATGGCTACAACGCCGACGTCGACTGCAACGACGCCGACAAGGCCGTGCACCCTTTCGCCACAGAGTCGTGCAACGGCCAGGACGACGACTGCGACGGGGTGGTAGATGAGGGCAACCCCGGCGCCACCGACGCCAGTTGCGGCGACAAGGACGGCGAATGCGGGTTGGTGCCGGGCACGCTGGTGTGCAAGCACTTCGTCGCCAAGGACGCCACCTTCAAGCCCGACGACCTGGATTGCGCGACCACCTCGCCCTACAAGCCGTCGGCGGACGGCAAGACCGGCATCTGCGTCGGTTGCTACGGCGACCGGCGGCCGGCCAAGGAGACCTGCGACGACAAGGACAACGACTGCGACGCCGTCACCGACGAGGATTTTCCCTACGAGGAAGAGAGCACCAAGAAGCCGCTCTTGTGGGGCCAAGCGTGCGACGGCGTCGGCACCTGTGGCGCGGGCACGGTCCAGTGCGGCAGCCCGGCCAAGACCATCTGCTCGACCGACCCGGGCGGCATGAAGGACGAGAGCAAGGCCGAGGGTTGCGACAACAAGGACAACAACTGCAACGGCAAGACAGACGAGAACCTGACGCTGGTCAGCGACAGCAAGTGCCAGAAGGTCGGCGTGTGCGCGTCAGGCCTCAAGAACATCGAAACGGTGTGCGTGGCCGGCCTGTGGCGGTGCGACTACGCCAAAGTCATCGGCACCGAGTACGACAAGAACAAGACCTGCGCCGCCGGCGACAGCAGTTGCCAGTGCGAGGGGCTGGACCCGGCCAAGCCGCCGATGTGCTACGCCATGAAGGAGTCGAGCTGCGACGCCCTCGACAACGACTGCGACGGCCAGACCGACGAGGATTTCGACTTCGCGGATTGGAACAAGAAGTCGCTCAAGATTGGGTCGGGCTGCGGCACCGGTGCCTGTGCGGGCGGCAAGGTCGTGTGCGAAGGCGGCATCAGCACCAAGGGCATCTTGACCTGCGACACCCTCATCAAGGTCAGCAAGGAGAAGTGCAACTCCGCCGACGACGACTGCGACGGTCAGACCGACGAACTCAACGAGATGCCGATCGCCGACTCGACGTGCCTGTTGACCGGTGTGTGCACCAAAGACAACGTGGTCCACACCTGCCCGGCCGGCAAGTGGCTGTGCAACTACGGCACGGTCAAGGGTTATGAGGGGGGCAAAGAGGAGACCTGCGACGGACTCGACAACGACTGCGACGGTCAGACCGACGAGGACTTCACCTTCAAGGACTTCGACGGCAAGTCGCTTTTGGTCGGCGACGGCTGCGGTACCGGCGTGTGCAAGGACGGCAAGGTGGTCTGCGGCGCCGACAAGAAGGGCCTGACCTGCAGCAAGTTGGTCAACGTGGCCGCCGAGTTGTGCGACTACAAGGACAACGACTGCGACGGCCAGAGCGACGAGGACTTCAGCTACACCCAGGAGGGCGGCAAGGTGATGGCCATGGGCCAGGCCTGCGACGGCATCGGCACCTGCGGCACGGGGGTCGTCGAGTGCACGCCCGGCAAGACCAACGAGGCGACGTGCTCGACCGACCCCAATGGCAGCAAGAAGGCCGACATGCCCGAGAAGTGCAACGACCTCGACGACGACTGCGACAAGGTCGCCGACGAGGGCTGCGATCTCGACAAGGACGGCTACTGCACCGCGGCCATGGACACCGTCGGCAATCCCAAGTCGTGCCCCAAGGGCGGCAAGGACTGCGACGACGACCCGGTCAAGAACAAGGACGCCGGCCTGATCAACCCGGGCGCTGGCGAGCAGTGCGACGGCATCGACAACAACTGTTCGGGCGCCACCGACGAGATCTTCAGCTACAAGGAGCCGACGGGCGCGGCCATCGGCGTCGGCCAGGGCTGCGGCCTGGGAGAGTGTGCCCTCGCCAAGGCCAAGGTCGTGTGCCTTGCCAGCAAGACCGGCACCGAGTGCCCCGGCTACAAGCCCAGCGAAGAAATCTGCGACAACAAGGACAACGACTGCGACGGGCAAGTCGATGAGGGCTGCGACAAGGACGGCGACAAGTACTGCGACGCGGCAATGAAAGTCGCCGGGACGCCCGCCGTCTGCCCCAACACCAAGATCGTCAAGGACGGCAACCCGGGCGACGATTGCAACGACGACCCGGCCAAGAACGGCAAAGCGATCAACCCCGGCGCCGGCGAACAGTGCGACGACATCGACAACAACTGCGCGCTCGGCAAGGACGAAGGCTGCGACGACGACAACGACGACTATTGCGACGGCAAGATCGCCATCGTAGGTGTGCCCGCAATCTGCCCCAAGGGCGGCAACGACTGCAACGACGACAAGGCCGCCATCAATCCGTCGGCCGTCGAGATCTGCGACGACATCGACAACAACTGCAACACCAAGACCGACGAAGGCTGCGACGACGACGGCGACAAGTACTGCGACGGCGCCATCGCGGTGGTCGGCCAGCCAGCCGTTTGCCCCAAGACCGTCGCTGTCCAGGGCAAGGGCGACGACTGCAACGACGCCGTGCCGACCATCAACCCGGCTGCGGCGGAGATCTGCGACGACATCGACAACAACTGCAACACCAGCAAGGACGAAGGCTGCGACAAGGACAGCGACCTGTATTGCGATGCCAAGATCCCGATCGTCGGCACGCCGCAGATCTGCCCCAAGGGCGGCAACGACTGCAACGACAGCTTGAACACCATCAACCCCTCGGCTCTGGAGATCTGCGACGACATCGACAACAACTGCAACACCAGCAAGGACGAGGGCTGTGACGACGACGCCGACAAGTTCTGCGACGCCGGCGTCGCTGTGATCGGCACCCCCGCCGTCTGCCCGCTGACCAAGGCCGTGGGCGGCAAAGGCGACGACTGCAACGACGACCCCAAGAGCGGCGGTGCCGCCCTGAACCCCAACGCGGTCGAAATCTGCGACGACCTCGACAACAACTGCGCTGGCGGCAAGGACGAGGGCTGCGACAGCGACAACGACAAGTACTGCGACGCGGCCATTGCCGTGGTCGGGTCGCCGGCCGTGTGCCCGCTGACCAAGGCCGTGGGCGGCAAGGGCGACGACTGCAACGACGACCCTGCCAAGAACGGCATCCTCGTCAACCCCGGAAAGAAGGAGCTGTGCGGCAACGGCATCGACGACCAGTGCGACGGCAAGACCGACGACGAGGGCGCCCTGAACTGCACCGACCTGTTTTTTGACGCCGACAAGGACGGGTTCGGCGCCGGCAGCAGCAAGTGCCTTTGCAAGCCGGGGGACCTGGCCAGTTTCACCGCGACCACGGGCGGCGATTGCGTGGACACCGACAAGTTGGTGTTCCCCGGCCAGAAGGAAACCTGCGCCACCAACGGCGACGACAACTGCAACAACAGCACCAACGACCAGGACGCGACAGGCTGCAAGGACTTCTTCCTCGACGCCGACGCCGATACGTACGGCAGCGCCACCAAGAAGTGTCTGTGTGCCGCCGACACGCCAAGCAAGTACACCGCGTCCGCCGGCACCGACTGCAACGACGACCCAGCCAAGGGCGGAGCGGCCGTCAACCCGGCCAAGACTGAGATCTGCAATGACATCGACGACAACTGCGCGGGCGGCACCGACGAGGGCTGCGACGACGACAACGACGACCATTGCGACGTCAAGATGACGGTGGTGGGCAAGCCGACGACGTGCAGCAAGACCGACGGCGGCGCCAGCCCCGGCAAGGCCGGCAACGACTGCGACGACGCAAAAACCGACATCAATCCTGCCAAAACCGAGGTCTGCAACGACATCGACGACAACTGCGCCTCGGGCGTGGACGAGAATTGCGACGACGACAACGACGACTACTGCGATGGCGGCATGGTCACCACGGGCACGCCTGCGGTCTGCCCCAAGGGCGGCGGCGACTGCAACGACGTGCTGATCGGCGGCGGCAAGGACGTCAACCCCGGCGCCGCCGAGGTCTGCGACGACGTCGACAACAACTGCGCCGCCGGCATCGACGAAGGCTGCGACGACGACAACGACGACTACTGCGACGCGGCCATCAAGGTGTACGCAGCGGCCGTCGCCACCGGCAAGGTCTGCCCCAAGACCAAGATCGCCAAGGACGGCGACCCCGGCGACGACTGCAACGACATCGCCAACGAGGGCGCGGCCATCAACGTTGGTGCCACCGAGGCCTGCAACGGCATCGACGACAACTGCAAGAATGGCACCGACGAGGGCTGTGACGACGACAAAGACGGCTACTGCGACGTCGCGATGAAGGTCGTCGGCAAGCCCACCATTTGCCCCAGCAATGCGGACGGCGGCCCCAGCCCCGGCAAGGACGGCGCGGACTGCGACGACGCCAAGGCAGACATCAAGCCGGGCGCCACCGAAATCTGCGACAACGCCGACAACAACTGCGCCGCCGGCATCGACGAAGGCTGCGACGACGACAACGACGACTACTGCGACGCGGCCATGACCGTCGTCGGCAAGCCGACCACCTGCAGCAAGACCGACGGCGGTGCCAGTCCAGGCAAGGCGGGCAATGACTGCAACGACACGGCCATCACCGCGTTCCCCGGCAACGCCGAGGCCTGCGATGACCTGGACAACAACTGTTCTGGCGCCACCGACGAGGGCTGCGACGACGATACCGACGGCTTTTGCGATGCCAACCTCAAGGTCATC
>VGRO01000161.1 GCA_016875335.1 Deltaproteobacteria bacterium
CTAGCTGCTCGTTGCGTGAAGGGGGCTCGCAGCCCCCTCGCGCGCCCATGCGCGCTCACCCCCGCGGCCGGCCGCAGCCGCGGCCGGAAGTACCTCAGCCCTGTTGCGCGCCGGAACCCGGCGCGAACTTCGTGCCTGAGGTAGTAGCCCCCGTCAATCCACATGCCGCCAAGGCACCCGCCGCCCGCCCGGCACCTCGACCCCCGCGGCCTTCAACTGCGCGCGGCACTTCGGGCACAGCGCGTGCTCCTCATCGACCGTCTTGACCTTGCCGCCAGCGTCCTGCATCAGGCACCCAGGGTTCGGGCAGTGTTCCAGCCCGAAAGTGTGGCCGACCTCGTGGACGGCGACCTTTGCCACGCGCTCCAGCGCCACGCGCACGGGCACGCCGCGGCGGCTGCGGTAGGTCGAGAGCACGCACGCCTTGCCGTCGAGGCTGCCCAGGCCCAGGATGCCCCAGTCGGGCACATCGCCGTTGGTGGTCGAGATGTCGGCACTGGTCAGGCCGAGGATCTTGGCACCGTCTTTGGGCAAGAGCGGCGCGAGGTACACAAGCAGCTTTTCGGCCCGCCAGCGCCGCCGCGGCGCGAAGAACGCCACCTTGGGCAGCGGCACCGCCGGCAGCCAGCGCACCTGGACCGGAAAGGTCGCGCGCAGGCCCTTTTCGACGGCGTCGGTCACTTTGGGCCCAGGCGCGGGGCTGAGCGGTTGCACGTAGATGACGCGGTCGGCGGCAGCGGCTGGCAGCGCGGTCAGCGCGGTCGCGGCAGCCAGTGACCAGAGAACGACGTGGTTCATGGGCGGCCCTCTGCGTCGGCGTCGACGGTCCAGTTGCGGTGCGCGGCCGCCCAGGTGCGGGCCTCGCCAGAGGCCTGCGCCCGCGCCCAGGCCGCCAGCGCCTGCACGGCCAGCCCGTTGTCGTGGGTGTTGGACCAACTGCCGCCGCGCTGGGCACTGGCGACCAGGTGTTCCGCCAGTTTGGGCAGCAGCGGATGGTTGGGGCGCACCGCGAGCAAGGCCGTCAGCAGCGCGGCCGTCGGTCGCACGTGATCGGCCGTGGGCCACCACCAGTCGCGGTCTTCGTCCGCTTCGGGCAGCCACGCGCGCTCGCCGGTGGTCTGCACAGCCGCGACCAGGGGGTCGAGTACGGCTTGGATCTGGCTGGCCGAGGCCTTGGCGGCGTGCAGCGCGCGCATCAAGTACGTCTGGCTGTAGAGCGACAGCCGCTTGCGGTCCCTGCCCAGCCGCTGGAGGGCGACATCGCTTGGCTTTCCCGCTTCGGCCAGCGTGCACGCCGCCAGCGCCAGTGTGGCCAGATCCGCGCCGCTCGCGGCCTCCGCCGAGGTCGCCCAGGCCTCCAGCGCCGGCCAGCCGTTGCGCACCAAGGTCGTGTCGACCACCACGCCCGCCTTGGCCGCCGCAGCGATGGCGTGCATGGCGACCACGGTGTACCCCGGCCTGGGCGTGCTGCCCGGCCACAACCCGAAATGACCGAACGCATCTTGAAAGGTCAACAGCTTCAGCGCGCCAGCGGCGAGGTAGTCGTCGAGCTTGGCGGTGGCGACCCCACCCAAGGGCACGTCGGTCGCCAGCGCCCGCAGTTGGGTCATCGGGCCCCAGGCCGACAGCGTCTGTTCCAGGCAGCCGTAGGGGTAGTGGACGAGGTCGCGCAGCGCCGGTTGCAGCGCCGACAGGCCGGTGCGGTCGATGTCCAGCGTCAGGTGGCTTTCCTTGTCCACCAGCCCGGCGGTGTCGAAGGCCAGGGCCGCCTGGGCGCTGCCATCGACCCGGCCGCGCCCGGCTACCGTGCGGTCGATGCGCAACCGCTCGACCACCGGCAGCGTGGTTTCGACGGCGTCGCGCGCGGCACCCAACGCGACCTCGAAGCGCAGGGTCAACTCGCCGTCGCCGGTCGCCGTGGCCTCGAACGGCACCCGCACCGCGCCGTCGGCCGGCAACTGCACCTGTTGCTCGGCGAGCGCAACCTGCAACCCCGGGGCCCTGAGGCGCACCGTCGCCGTGCCGCTGGCGCCCGTGTGGTTGTGGATCAGCGCGCCCAGGGTCACCGCATCGCCCGGGCTCAAGAAACGCGGCGCCACGGGCTGTATCTGCAAGGCCTTCTTGACCGTGAACCGGCGGTCGGCCGAGCCCAGGTGGGCGTTGCTGTCGCCGGCCATGGACATCACCCGAAACGCCGTCAGGTTGTCGGGTGCCGTGAACCGGGCGACCGCAACCCCGTCGTCCCCGGTGACCAGCGCCGGCAGCCACAGGGCCGAGGACAGGAAGCGTTTGCGCGTGCGTGTTTGCGCCGCCGCGTCGCCGCCTTCGTCCGGTTCGTGGCGGGTGGGGTCGCTCGGTTTGACCAGCCGCTGCCAGTTGGCCGCCGTGCGCACCGCGAGGTCGTGGTGGGCGTAGAGCGCCGCGTGCGGATCGGGCGTCTTGTAGGCAGCCAGCAAAAGCACGCCCTCGTCGGCCACCGACAGCGCCACCTCGCCGCGCACCGGCGTGTCGCCATGGCGCAGGCGCACCGTCACCGTCACTTCCTGGCCGGGTTCGTAGCTGTCGGCGTTGGTCGCGACCTGCACCTGTAAACGCTGTTGGTCGGCGGCGACGCCGAGGTTGGCCAGGCCGACCTGCATCCGCGGTGTGCGCTCGTCCAGTCCCGGGGCCGCGCCGCGCACCAGCACCACGCCGGCGACGACGTTGGGCAGATGGGCGCCGGTCAACTGCACGGTCAGGGCGTTGCCAGCGCCGCGCCACGGCGACACTTCGGCGTGCATCACGCCCTCGCGCTCCAGCGTCAGCAGCGCCGAACCCGTGGCGAGGGCCGTGCGTGGCAAGAGGTGCGCGGTGTCGCCCACGCGGAAACTCGGCGCCGACCGCACCAGATCCATCTTGGCACCGTCATCGCTGCGCCACGCGGCTGCTTGGGCTTGGGTGTGGCAGTGATGGCCGGGCCCGCTGTGGGGGCCGCAGTCGGCGCTGTGGGCGCGTCGGCGGGGCGCGCGTCGGGCGGTTCGGGGGATTTGCCGCAGGCCAGGGGCAGCGCCAGCACCAGGATCGCAATCAGGCTCAGCCGCATCGTCGATTTGCGTGCCTGCCAACGGGGGGCGGTCGCCATCGGGTCCTCCAGGATCGTCGCCGCCGCGGGGCGCGCAGCGGGGCGATCTTAGGGCCAGGAAATGATTTACTCAATCATTTCTCGGGCCCGCTTGCTTGCTCCGTGGGTCGCCAGCTCGCGGACCAAAGGTCCGACTCGCGGCTCCGTCCTGATGTGGGAGTGATCGACTTATTGTTTTCCAGTCCCTTAGGCCGTGCAGGGGGCGAAGTCGATGCGGGTCGCGTCGCAGGCGTGCGAGGCGCTGCGCCGGCGCAAACCGGGCGGAAGCAGAAGCACGGCGGGCAGCGGTAGAAGCACGGCTGGCGGAAGCGGAAACCGAGCGGGCGGCGCATGCCGAAGCGAGGACCAACGCCGAACACCTGGCGCGCCTCGCCGCCGATGCCGAGGTCCGGCGGTTGCTGGCTGAGCTGGACCGTTTGCGCGGCAAGTAGGCGCGGGCCGGAGGCCTGAGGACCCAACACAATTCGGTGCCGGGCATGTTCGCCTCCGCGGCGTGCTCCGCTTCGACGCCCATCACATCGCAACACCGTGCATTCTTGGCAGAAGCCGACCCTGCGCCTGCGCCTGTCCGGCGCAGCCGGCTGAACCTGAAAGCCCTGTACGCTCCCAATGACCGTGATACCAGAGCCATCCGCACGCAGGTCCCCGATGCGGCAATGCGCACATTTCCACGCAGCACCGTGCCCCGCACGGGGCTCAGGCTCAGCCGGCGCTGAACCCGCGCTGGCAGAACACTCCCACAGCGGCGCCCGACAGGCTCAGGGACAGGCAAAGGGTCAGGGCAGACCGGAGGCACCGCCAGCCGCCACCGCTCGACCCCTCGCCCGGCCGCCGTCTTGGCCGTCACGCCACCAGCACCAACTTGCCGGTGGTCGCACCGCTCTCCAACGCCTGATGCGCCCGCGCTGCCTCGGCCAGCGCAAACGTCGTCACCGGCAGGGGCCGCACCTGCCCGGTCTCGCACAGCGGCAGCAGGAACCCGAGCGCCTCTGCCAGCACGGCCGTCTGCTCGAAAAGGAACGACAGGTTGAACGCGAGCACGCTCTTGTTGTCGGTGGTCAGCGCCAAGGGGTTGAAGCGCGGTGTGCGCAGCCAGTTCCACGCCAGCAGCGGCCAGTTGCGCCGGCCCGACCCGCCGCGCCGAAACATGGTGTGGAAGCCGTACACGACAAGCCTGCCGCCGGGGCCGAGCAGACCGTAGCTGTCCGCCAGGGTCTCCACGCCATTGGCATCCAGCGCCACGGCAAACCCCTCTGGGGCAAAAGCCCGCGCCGCGGGCTTCCAGGCTGTCGCGAACTTGTCGACGACCGCTGTGCAGCCGAACCCTTGCACGGCCGCGAGCTTGTGCGCGCCCCCGACCACGCCGAACACCCGGCAGCCGGCCGCCAGCGCCAACTGCACCAGCGCTTGGCCGACTCCGCCCGCTGCCGAGTGGATGAGCACCGCCTCGCCGCGCCGGGCATGGGCCAGGTGGTGCAGGCCGTACCAGGCCGTCAGGAACACGGCCGGAAAGCCCGCGGCTTCGGCATCGCTCCACCCGGGCGGTGGGCGCATCAGGTACTGCGGTGCGCACAGGACTTGCGTTGCGTACCCGCCGAACCGAACCAGCGCCACGACGCGATCGCCCATCGCCCAACCCTGCACGCCCTCGCCGAGTTCGTCAATGGTTCCGGCGACCTCGAAACCCGGGGTGATCGGCCAGCCGACATAGACCTTTGCCGAAGCGTAGAGGCCCTGCCGAACCATGCAGTCGGCGAAGTTGACGCCAATGGCGCGCACCGCCACGCGCACCTGGCCGGGGCCGGCGCGCAGGTCGGCGACACTGCGGTGGTGCAGTCGGTCGTAGCCGCCGGGGCCTGCGATGGTGATGTGGTGCATGGGCCGACCCGCGCGCGCACTGCGCATGAGCAGCCTACCCCGCCACGGGCGGCGCGCCAACCGGCAAGGCGGTCCTGCGTGCGTCCGTTGAATTTCTCCGTGGCCAGACCATGTCTGCGTTCCGGAAGCGTCTAAAACGGCGTGGTCGAAGTGGCCGGGTTGGACTTGGTTCTGGGACTTTCGACCTGGTCTGCCGGGCTGTCGGACAGACTTGACATCGTGAAGGTGGTCGACTACGTGCAGAACCAATGGGCGATTTCTCAGCCCGGGACGGCCGCAGCATTCTACAGCGACAGCGCGATTGACAACGTATTTGGGTTGTTCGCGTCAGCGATTCCTGGCGAGCCCGGCCTGATGTTCTACCCGCACGCTGACGGCGCGCCAGATTCTGAGATCACTGTCCATTCCGATTTTCGCGTGATGGAGGACTACATCTGCAAGCGCATCGGCGACTACCGCCAGCACTTTTGCGGCAACTTGCCACCAAACGACGACCCCGACGTCAAGGACTGAGCAACGCCGGAAAGGAGGTCCACATGCAACTGAACTTCGAGCCCGCGAAGCCTAGCGCGGCGACATTAGCGGGAATGGCACTGGTGCTTGCGCTCCGCTGCGGCAGCCCTGCGCCACTGCCGGCCGCTAGCGTGGACGCCTCCACGGGCCGCGCTAATGTGTCCACCGCAGACAGTTTCGACGCGGCAGCGGATGCAGAAACCTCACTGGATCCCGATCCAGATGTCGCGGCCGCCACTGACGCGTCCATCGACGCGCCTCGAGTTCAGGACGCGAAGACGTACCCTGACTGCACCCTGCCGCAGACCGCAGGTTGTCCATGCACGGCTGCAGAACTCGGCAAGATGTGCTGCCTCAAGATCACGGACGGTCTCGTGTGCAATGAGCGGTACGTTGACGGGGTGCTCGTATGGCAGCAGGTCAGCGACTGCTGCCGCGATCCAGAGCCGGAATGCAGATCATTCAACCCCAAGCCAACGCCACCCTGGTGCAACGGGAAGTACCCGTACTGAACGCGGCCTCACACCCTTGCCCACATTGGAGCGACCATGTACCCCGACTTTCGCACATCCGTTGCCGCCACGTGCTTGCTTGTGGCTACAAGCCTCTCTGCGACCGCCAACGCCGAGTTGCCCGCGGGGCTGCCCAAGCCGAATAACGCTACCCACCCGGGCAACGCCGCATTTCTCAACACATTCTCGGCACTCGCTGCCAAGCACCCGCAGATGGTGACCGCGCTTGCCGCTGGCAAACTGTCGAACACGGCACTACCGCCCGCGCCCGTTCAGGCGGCCCCTGCGGCCGACGCCAATACCTGCAAGAACAGCAAGCCGCAGCCGGCGATGCCCGTTGTGCCGGTGATGACCACGCAGGCCGATTACACGTCGAACGTCCCGATCAAGGAGCGCCTCAAGGGGGCGCCACAACTGCCAGCGCTGGACAAGAACAAGCCCAAGACGTGGGTCTTTGGCACCGTCCAAGGCGCACCTGTGGCCCCACCACTGCCGAGCGGAAAGGCCGCGCCGGTGACGGTTTGGCCGCTGCCAAAGGCTGTGGCCAGCAAGCCGACTGAGGCGGCGCCAACGGGCAAGTAGCCAATCCGCCCTCCCTGGTCCGCTTGCTTCGCCGTACGGCGTCGCGATCCGCTGTACTTCTCGGCCAGACCGCAACGGCACACCCAGGTCGCCAGCCCAGGCCGGCGCAAAGGGCACCCACCCGCGCCCAAGGACCACACCAGCCGCCAGCGGAAGAGCACCGCGCAGGAATTTGGCGAAACCGGAAAACCGCGGTACGTTTTTCCCCAGCGCACTCCTAGTCCGGCCGCCCTGCCCGGTCCCGCAGGGACGCGCCCAGATGCCGCTCTCCGTTGTTCGGCCCCGCTCACGGCAGGCGGCGGTTCGCACGGCCAAATGGGTGATCATCGGCCGGATCTTCTGGAACCCTGATTCGGATCCTCGCCCGTCCGTTGCCGTCACGCTGGCCCGGCCTGGCGCAAAGCGTTATCCTCGCGGCCCGATGTAGGCGGCCCCGGGCTGACCTCACGGGGCGGGGCTCGGCATGGCGGGACGGTGGACATCGAGCGGGCGCGCCTGGGTCGCCCTGGCCCTGGCCTTGGGTGCCAGCGCGTGCCTGGGCGGCGAATCCCGCGGCCGGCGCGCGTTCTTGAGCTCGTGCGGCGTCGGCGACGACTGCGGTGGGGACCAGTGCATCGCCGGCACCTGCACCCACAGTTGCGCAACCGCTGGCGAGTGTGGCGCGGGGGTGTGCGTCCTCAAGGTGTGCAAAGCCCTACAGACGGTGCAGTGCGTTGCCGATGGCGAATGTGCGGCGCTGCTCCTTGGCACGCAATGCCGGTCCGCGGCCTGCACCTCGGGCAAATGCGCACCCAAGCCGGTCGCCGACGGCGAGCCGTGTGGCGCGGACAAGTGCGCGGCCCCCCAGACCTGCCAAGTCGGCGCGTGCGGCGCGGCGCCCGGGGCGAAGGCCCCCGTGTGCGACGACGGCAACTCGTGCACGCTCGATGGTTGCGCAGCCGCGACGGGTTGCACCACCGCGCCCAGCGCCGCGCCCTGCGACGACGGTGACGCCTGCACCGCGGGCGAAAAGTGCAACGGCAAGGGCTCGTGCGTCGGCACCTACATGTGCGACGACAACAACCCGTGCACCAACGACAGTTGCAACCCCTTGCAAGGCTGCCAGCACGCCAACAACGGCATCGCCTGCAACGACGGCAGCGCATGCACCCAAAGCGACCTATGTGCGGGCGGCGCGTGCAAGGGCACGCCCATCCTCTGCGGCGGTGCCGGCCCTTGTATCACGGCCAGTTGCGCCGCGCTGGTCGGCTGCACGACCACCAAGCTCACCGGCAGCGCGTGCGAAGACGGCTCGAAGTGTACCGCTGGCGACATCTGCGCCGATGGCGTGTGCAAGGCCGGCAGCCCGGTGGCGTGCACCGATGCCAATCCGTGCACAAGCGACAATTGCAACACCGCCACCGGCTGCGTGTTCACCAACAACACCGCGGCCTGCGACGACGGCAACGTGTGTACCAACAAGGACACGTGCGCTCTGGGCAAATGCACTGGCGTCTTGCAGTCGTGCGACGACGGCAGCCAGTGCACCGTGGACAGTTGCGACCCCAAGACCGGCTGCAAGAACGTGGTGTCCATCGGTCAGCAGTGCACCGACAACAGCACATGCACCACCAACGACGCATGCGACAGCAAGGGCCTGTGCAAGGGCACCGCGGTCAACTGCGACGACGGCAACACCTGCACCACCGACGGTTGCGCGGCGGCCAGCGGGTGCACCAAGACCAACGTCGCCAACAACACCGCCTGCGACGACAAGCAAGTGTGCAGCGATGCCAGCACCTGCCAAAGCGGGACCTGCACAGCCCAAAAGCTGCGGCTTTTCGACGTGAGCAAGCACCTCGGGCCCATCGACGACATCTACGACGTCATCGCCACGCCGAGCGGCTACCTCGCCGTCGGCCGAACCAACCCTAACGGCGACGACGACGGCCTTGTCGTGGTCATGGACGCCTACGGGACCGGCGGGACGCCCACCAAGGTCGGCGCAGCGGGCGGCAACGAGAGCCTGCGGCGACTGACCACCGGCCCCAACGGCACTTGGCTCGCCATCGGCACCGCCGGGTCCGGGGCATCCGCCAAGGTCCTTGCGTGCAGCTCGACGCCGCCGGAGTCGTCAAGGCGCAGTGGCAACTCGGCACGGGCGTCGTCGGCGCCGATGCCGTCCAGCATGCCGCCGGCTGGTACGTCGTCGGCACCACCACCACCACGTCCTCGGACTGTTGGGTGGCCAACCTCACCACCGCCGGCACGGTCAGCAAGTCGGCGACCTTGGCCAACCCCGGCACGCAGGCGTGTTTCGACATCGCGCTCACGTCCAAAGGCCGCATTGCCGTGGTCGGCAGTTCGACCGAAACCGGCAGCCAGGGCGGCCGCCTGTGGGAGCTCGACACGGCGCTGGTCTCGACGGGTGCCCTGACCTACGTGCCGGGTACCGACGCGCCGGTTTGGAACACGGTCTTTCCGCAGCCCGACGGCAGTTGGATCTTCGCCGGCGAGTACAATTCAGGGGTGCAGCAGGGGTGGGTGGTCCGCATGGCCGCCGATGGCGAGCTCCTGCAAACCGTGAGCATCGGCGTGCCAACGGCCAACTCCAGTTTCAGCAAATGGCTGCAGATGCCGGACGGCGCCTTGCGCGGTGCGGGAACGGTCGATAGCGGAAGTGCCAACGACCCGGACGGCCTCATCGCGCTCGCGGGACCCGGCCTGGGTGGCGTCCAGGTCACCACAGTGACCAAGGCCTCGGGCAACCTGCGCACGGTCGCCGTCGACAGCAGCGGCTATCTGCTCTATGCCGGCAATGCCGCCGTCAGCGGGGGCAGCGACGCGTGGTTCGTGCGCGCCACCGGCTGGAATCAGCCGAGCTGCAGCCTGGCCGGGGCCTGCGCGACGGCCCTCTACGCCGGCTGCAACGACAACAACCCTTGCACCCTCGACGGCTGCTCGCCCACCACCGGCCAGTGCGTGCAGGGCGCGACCAAGACCTTCAGTGTCTGCGGAGCGTTGCAGGTCTGCACGCCCAACCAAAAGTGCGTGTACGGCGGCAGGGTGACGCTGCCCGCCGCTACGGCCGCGGTCGGCTGCACCACCGGCGGCTGTGCGAGCGACGAGGCCAAGCACACCGTCACGCTCTCGGCCTGCGACCTGGACAAGTTTCCGGCGACCGTCGATGCCTGGGCGCAATGCGTCGCCGCGGGCGCCTGCCAGACGCCGGTCCAGGTCAACAACGCCGGCAACGCCTACAACTACAACGCGACCGGCCGCGGCCGCCACCCCGTCAACGGCATCACCTGGGCGCAGGCCGAGGCCTACTGCAAATGGTGGGGCGGCCGCCTGCCAACGGAACACGAGTGGGAGCGCGCCGCGCGCGGTGGCTGCGAGGTGTGGAAGACCAATTGCTCCACCTCAACGCCAGCCTATCCGTGGGGGCAGCCAGGCCGGCACCTGTACCGAGTCGAACCACAACTCCTCGCTGGCGGGCAAAGGGTGCGGCACGGGGTTGACCGACACCGTGGACGCGCGGCCCAAGGGCAAAAGCCCGTACGCGCTCTACGGGATGAAGGGCGACGTGTTCACCTGGCTCGCCGACTGGTACGACGCAAGCTACTACGGCAAGGCCGAGGCCAGCGGCAGCGACCCCAAGGGGCCCGCTTCCAGTCCGACCGGCGACAAGTGCATGCGCGGCCTTGGCTACTCCGACGCGATGGAGCCGGCGTGGAGGCGCTGGAAATACGACCCCAAAGCGGTGACGAGCACGATTGGCGTCAGGTGTGCGTACTGAGACGCGACGGCTCGAACAGAGCGGCAGCGTGGCGGATTCGGCCGCGGAGCCTTCGATTCAGTAGTGTCGCTCCAACACATACCACCCAAACGCGCGCAGCATCACCTTGGGTAGGGAGTCCTCTACCAGCGGATCGAGCGCCCGCCAAGCGCTTTCGACCAAAACCCGCGCCTCGACCGCGCACGTCTCGATCGCCCCACAGGCTTCCAGTTTGGCGATGACCGCCTCGATTTGCGTCCGGTCGTCCGATTTCTGGCGCACACAATCCCACAGCCACGCCCGGTCGCCGCGGTCCAGCCGCGCCATGCCCTTGGCCACCGGCAGCGTCACCTTGCCGTGGGCGATGTCCTCGCCGCGCGATTTGAGGTCACCTTTGAAGCCGCGCAGGTTCAACACGTCGTCGACGATTTGGAAGGCAAGGCCGACCGACTCAAAGAAGCGCCCGATGCCCTCGATTTGCGCCTCGCTGCCGCCGCCGACCACAGCGCCCATGCGTGCCAGGCTCGCGGCAGGCACCGCGGTCTTGAGGCGATGCACCGCGAGTACGCGGTCCTCGAGCCACGTGCCGCCGCCGTGTTCGACCGCCCGCGGCATCTCGGCATCGACGCCGTCGAGGTCCAGCGCCTGACCGGCGTGACCTGCGCGCAGGCTCTCGAAGTACAGGTCGTAGAGGCGCAACTTGTTGGCGGCCGACATCTGCCGGCCGGTCAGCAGCTTCTGACCCATGAAATAGCAGGCCGTGCCGGCATTGATGGCCAGCGCCTCGCCGTACACCAGGTGCGCGGTCGGTCCGCCGCGGCGGATGGTCGACTTGTCCTGCACGTCGTCGACGATGAGCGAACCGACGTGCATCAACTCGGGCATCGCCAACCATTGCACGTACTGGCGCGAGTCGCCGCCGACGATGTCGCAACAGGCCAGCGCGGCGTAGCTGCGCCACGATTTTCCGCCGCGGTCGACGATGGCGCGCACCGGCTTGATCATCGTGCGGGTGAACTGCGGCACATCGACGCCCTGCATGTACTGCGGCCGGTCGGGGGCGGCCACCAGGTCGCGCACCTGTTCCCAACTGGGGTCGTGGGGCGCGAGCTTGTCCACGCTTTTGCGTACTTGGCGGCCGACCGCCGAAAAGAAGCCGTCGAGGTCGGCAATCGTGTTCTGTCCACTGTGTTCGAGGTAGCCCAGGCCTTCGACCGGCTCGCCGCCAATCCTACCCTGGGCGTGCACCCGGCCCTCCCAGAACGCGGGCTTGCTGATGACGGTGATGAACTCCTGGTCGTCGAACGCGGCGGTCGCCACCACGTCGATGGCGGCGTCGGGCACCGCGATGCGCCAGCGGGTCGGATAGTCGGCAAACGTGCGCGTGCTCGTCCAGGTCGCGTCGCCGTCGAGCGTGAAGTCGTGCCACGCCTGCCGGCTGCCGTCGGGCGCGACCAGCACCGCCAACTGGCCGACGCTTTCACCGGTGTGTTCGTCGACCATGCGGTAGGCGGACAACTCGCGCCCATCATGGAGTTGCAGTCCGAGCCAGTTCCAGCCGATTTCCTGGCCTTTTTGGCGCTCGCCTTCGGCGGTGGTCTTGCCTTGGTGCAACCCGAACTCGTGGTCGTACCAGCCCTGGCCCGCAGTCACCGGTTCCGGGCCACCCGGCAGCAGCACCGAACCGGTCACCTCGCAGCGCGGGAGGAAGTAGTAGAACATGTCCTCGCCCGATACGCCCTTGACCACGCCGTCCTGGCCGTGGCGCACCGCCGGCTTTTGGGGGGCGAAGCAGACGTCGAGGCCGACGTGCGCGTGGTTCTGGCGCAGGTGCAGGTGGTACCTGCCGGCGTCGTCCTTCGACAGGCGCTGGCCGTCGAATTCGAGGTCGAGCTTGCGCGCATCGACAAAGACCTCGCCACCGAACACCTGGTCCGGGTACGGCACCTTGCCCTTGACCAGTACCTCGCGGATCGCCCGCCGCAGCCGCTGGTCGCGCGCCCCCTCGCCGCGGTCCACCTTTTGCAGGCCCATGCGCGGAGCGTCCTTGTCCACCCGCGACTCGTGCCAGTAGCGCTGGCCTGCCGGGTCCGACAACGCAAAGGTGATCGAGTGGGCGTGCTCAAAGTCGCCGGTGGCCTCGTCGCGGCCCTTGACCACGCGAAAGAACGACACGAAAAAACTCAGGTCGCGTCCCGTCGCCGTGCGCAGGTGGCCGTTCAGGTACCACCATTCGGTTGAACTCGAGGCGTGCGGCAGGTCGTGGACGTCGAGGTCGATGGCGCCGGCTTTGGGCCAGTCGGCGGGATGGGTCATGGCGGGGTCCTCGGACGGCGACGGCCCGGGCGGGCGGGGCGCGGGCGGGCGCGCACTTGAACCTAGCGGGCGCAAACTGTCAACCGCCGTTGCCGTCGGTGCCCGTTTCGCCGGCAGGGTCGCCGATCCCCAACCACGCCGGCCGCACCTCACGGGGCAGGGCGCCCAGCCAGGCCAGCAGCGCCGGGTCGAGGTGGGGGGCGACCAGCGCCTCGCCGGCATCGAGCGCCGCGATGCGCGCCTCGCGCAACGGGCCATCGGGCATGGTGTTCCAGCGCCACAGTCGCTGTGCGGCGTCGGCGGGGTCGGCGCTGGCCACCGGTTCATGCGGGCCGTCGTCGCGCAGGTCGCGCGCGCGCAAACACACGGCGCCGCCGGGGCTACGCCACCTGCGTGTGCCGACGGGCGTCCACAGGGCGCCGCGGCCGCATGTGCCGTGCCACACCATGGGTGCGACCGCACGCGCGTCGATGCCGAAGCCGTCTTCGCCACAGGCGGCCACAGCGTCGTGCAGCAGGGCTTGGGCACGGGCGAGCGCGGACACTGCTGTCGCCGAGCGCGCCTCGTCGGGAATCTCGCGCAGGAATAGTTGGTTGCCTGGCCCGTAGGCGACCTTGGGCTGTTGCAGGCCGGCGGTGGACCACACGCCGACCCAGCCCGGCGGAGCGGCCACCTGTTCGGCCGCCGGCCACCGCGGGTCGCTGGTCCACACCGCACCGCCTGGCCACGCCAGCCGCCCCAGCCAACCGACGCCGACCAGATCGCGGGCCAGCAGCACCACGCCTTGCGCCCTGTGCAGCAGCGCCAGCGCGCCATGCCAGCGCAGGTCGCCGATCGCCGCCGGACCGAACGCCGCCAACCACTCCAGGGCCAGGCGGGCATGGTCGAGCCCGGCGACGGCCAGCCCGCGCGCCGTCAGCCGCTGCCGCACATCCGCTGCGTTGAAGAGCACGCCATCAAACACCCCAAGTGCCCGGCCGTGGCCGACCTCGGCGACCGCGCCCCAATGCAGCAGCCGTCCGCCGCGGAAAACGACCGCTCCGGCAGCGGAGTGCGCTCCTTCGGGCGCGACGTCGCCGACCACCAGGGCGAAGCGGGTGTGCGGCGGCGGTTCAGGTGCGGCCATGTGCGAACCGTAGCCGATCGCGGCGGCGGTGACTACCGGCCCCACGCCACCATGATCCACCGCCAAAAAAAGGTCCTGAATCCTTGGCGATCGAATTAACTCAGGTTTCCCGGGGAAACCGGCGCAAACCTGCACCTTCAGGGTGACAGGTTTGCGCCGGCGGTTAATTCGACACGCCGAGTGGGCCTCTCAGCCACAGGCAAACAGCCACAGGCTTCAGGCTTCAGCCACAGACGCAGCGGCAGCGGCAGTCGC
>VGRO01000162.1 GCA_016875335.1 Deltaproteobacteria bacterium
CGCAGCCCCCTCGCGCGCCCATGCGCGCTCACCCCCGCGTCCGGCCGCAGCCGCGGCCGGAAGTACCTCGGCCCGGTTGCGCGCCGGAACCCGGCGCGAACTTCGGGCCTGAGGTACTAGCCCTCTGCCTGCCACACCACCCACCCAAAGCTCAACGGAGGAACCACGATGGCCCTGTCTCGCCGCGTTCGCGAAATCCTGTCCTGGTACCAAGCCGACAACCCCGGCGTCCGCGCCAACCTGGTGCGCATGCTCAACCACGGCACCCTCAAGGGCACCGGCAAGATGGTGATCCTGCCGGTCGACCAGGGTTTTGAGCACGGCCCGGCGCGCAGTTTCGCCCCCAATGCGCCCGGCTATGACCCGCGCTACCACTTCGAGCTGGCGATCAAGGCCGGCTGCAACGCCTACGCCGCGCCGCTGGGCTTTATCGAGGCCGGCGCCGCCGACTACGCCGGGCAGGTGCCGCTCATCCTCAAGCTCAACAACAGCGACAGTCTGGGCGGGCCCGACCAGCCGTGTTCGGCGATCACCGGATCGGTCGACGAGGCGCTGCGCCTGGGCTGCGCGGCCATCGGCTACACCATCTATCCCGGCAGCGGCAACCGCAACACCATGTACCAGGACCTGCGCGACCTGACCGAGGAAGCCAAGCGCAAGGGTCTGGTCGTGGTCACGTGGTCCTACCCGCGCGGTGGCAAGCTCAGCAAGGACGGCGAAACCGGCATCGACGTGGCGGCCTACGCGGCACAGATCGCCTGCCAGCTCGGGTCGCATATCGTCAAGGTCAAGCCGCCGACCGCCCACCTGGAACAAGACGCGGCCCGCAAGGTCTACGAGAAGTACCAGATTCCGGTCGCGACGCTGGCCGACCGCGTGCGCCATGTGGTGCAGTCGTCGTTCGGCGGCCGGCGCATCGTCATTTTCTCGGGCGGCGAGGCCAAGGGCACCGACGCCATCCTGCACGAGATCCAGGGAATCGCCGACGGCGGGGGCTTCGGGTCCATCATGGGCCGCAACGCCTTCCAGCGCCCTGAGGCCGAGGCCGTCGACCTGCTGCACAAGGTCATGGCCATCTACAAATCGGCCAGGTAGACAGGACCGCCCAAAACCGGCGCCACGGGCCCTACGGGCGATCACCTGCCTGTCGGTTGGGTCGCAAGCTCGCGTCCTGAAAGACGACTCGCCGCCAAGTCGCGAGTCCCCGTGTTCCAGGTGTCGGTGCGCAGTCAATTCGTTCGCACCGCCCGCGCCGGGCCGCACAAAACTGCCGGCCGCCTGGGGCGTTTGCGCCCGCAGGAGCGCCTCGCGGCTGCCACAACCGCGAAATTTCTGCTACCCTTTCGCGCGCGCCGCAGCCGTGCCGCGTAATCCCCGCAGGAGCTTGCCCATGCGCCCGTCGTCGATGCGCCCGTTGATGTCGTCCTGTCGTTCGCGTGCGGCTCGCGCTCTGGCCATGGCCGCGTTGCTCGCCTTGGCCGCGTGCAGCGACGATGGCGCGGGCTCGGGGCCCAGCGCAGTCGATCCTTCGGTGGCGGTGGGCCTGCAGCCGGGCCAGATCAACACCTTCAAGGAAGTGGACACTGCGCTGAGCGCCGCCAAGACCAAGGCCGGCAGCGAGGTGACAGTCACCTGTACGGCGCAGCCGGGCAACGTCAAGATCCCCAAGCCGACGTTCGTGGTCACCCCAGCCGACGGCCTCAAGGTCGCCGGCGCGGCGCTCAAGGCCGAGCGCGCCGGCACCTACAACGTGGCATGCACGCTGAACAACGTGCACAAGCTGACCGACGTTTCGCCCGCCCAGTTGGTCGTGGTGGCCGGCCCTGCGGCGACGATCCACACCGCGGTGGCGCCGGCCAAGCTCGCCTCCGGGGACAAGTTCCTGGTCACGTGTACCGGCAAGGACGCATTCGGCAACGCCGTCGGCAAGGACGACGACAAGTTCTCGGCGGAGGCTGATCCGCCCGAACTCGCCAAGCTCGACGGCGCCCTGGGCGGCGAGGGCCAGAAGGCCGGCAAGGGGCTCGTGCGCTGCAAGTTGCCCGACATGGCAGCCAACGCTGTGGTCAACGCCGCAGACCTCGAAGTCACCCCAGGCACGCCGGTCAAGACCGTGGCCACGGTGACCCCGGGCGAGATCGTGGCCGGCGAAGCGGGAGCGGAGGTCAAGTGCGCTGCCTACGACGCGTACGGCAACCCGACCAGCGGCGACTTCACGCTCGACGTGCCGGCCGGCCTGACCATTGCCGGAACCAAGCTCACCGGCACCAAGGCCGGCAGCTACGAGGTCAAGTGCGCGCTGCCCGATGTCAGCGACAAGCAAGCGGCCAAGCTCGTGGTCGTGCCCGCGCCAGCGGTGGCCTGGAAGATGGGCGTGACGCCCGACCAGAAGGTGTACAAGGCCGAAGAGACCATCAAGACCGTGGCCTTGGAAGAGGACAAGTACGGCAACGTGACCAAGGTCGCGATTGAGTCCGGCGTCACCGTCGCACCGGCCGACATGGCCAAGGCCAACGGCGGTGGCAAGAGTTGGGATCTGCTCAAGGACGGCTACGTGACCTTCACGTGGACCCACCCGACCCTCAAGACCGCGGCCGGCAGCCCGAGCGACAGCGTCAAAATCAAGGTCGATTCGACCGGGCCGCTGGTGTACATCGCCACCCCCAAGCGCGGTGAAACGCGCGATGGCGACGCCGACGTCGCCGTCAAGGGCACGGTCGCCGACGAACTGAGCGCGCTCAAGTCGTTCGTCATCAACGGCAAGCAGATCAAGGTCGGAGGGGACGGTTCGTACGCCTACGTGCTGTCGTCGGTCCAGGGCATGAACGTCATCTTGTGGGAGGCCCTGGACGAGCACGACAACAAGTCGTCGGGCGTGCAGACCTACTACTACTCGACCAAGTGGTATCCGAACGACACCACCAAGCCGGCCGAGGCGCACGTGACGAGCGGCATCGGCTTTTGGATGTCGCAGGACACGATTGACGCCGGCCCACCGCACAACCACACCAATCCCAAAGACCTGGCGTCGGTGGCTGAGATCGTGATCGGCACCATGGACCTCAAGTCGCTGGTCGGCGGGGCGCCGATCGCCGTCAACCAGGGCATCAACGGCGTGTTCACGGTCGAGACCGTCGATATCAAGAGCGTGACGTTCGGCGACAAGGGCATCAATGGCGGCTACCCCGAGCTGGGCTTCACGGTCATCACCGGCGGCATGCACATCAAGGCCAAGATCCACAACCTCAACATCGTGCTGCGCATGAACGTCAAGACCTTCGGCGCCGCGGGCTGGCAAGAGTTCCTCGCCACCAGCGACTGGGTCAACATCGAGACCGACCTGATGCTGGCGCTCGATCCCAAGACCAAGAAGGTCACGTCGTCGCTCAAGAACACCAAGATCAAGATCCAGGATTTCAAGGTCAAGCTCGGCGCCAACAGCCTGCCCAACCCGCTCGACAAGCTCGTCGCCGGCGCCGTCAACCTGTTGCTCGACATCGTGCAGAACCTGCTCGGCGGGGCGATCACCGGCCTGATTGAACAGGTGCTGCAAGACCAGATCCAAAAGCAACTGGGCGCCGCGCTCGGCAAGGCGTTCGAGAACCTTGCGCTCAACACCGAACTGCCGCTCAAGCCCTTCATCGGCAAAGGCGAGGAGGTCAAGGTCAAGCTCAACAGCGCCCTCGGCCTGCTGACCTTCAAGGCCGGCGAAGGGGTGCTGGCGGGGCTGGATGGGTCGATGACCGCACCCAAGAAGGTCGCGCATGAGGTGCTCGGATCGATTGGACGGGCCGGGTGCCTGATGCCCAAGGCCAAGGACATCTTCAACCCGAGCCTGAAATACGCGCTCGAGGTCGGCCTCGCCGACGACTTCGTCAACCAGTTGTTGCACGCGCTGTGGAATGGCGGGCTGTTGCAGATGTCCATCGGTGCCGAGGCGCTCGGCAGCGTCGATCTATCGACCTACGGGGTATCGGACCTGTCGATAAAGACAGATTTCCTGCTGCAGCCGATGATTAACACCTGCCTCGCCAAGGACGGCTCTCTGAAACTGCAGGTCGGCGACCTCAAGCTCAACGCCAAGCTGAAGCTTGGCGAAACGCCCATCGACTTGTGGATGTATGTGACGCTGCAGGCGACCGCCGAACTCAAGGCGGTCGACAACCCGACGACCAAACAGAAGGAGATCGGCTTTGCGCTCAAGGGGATCGAGATTATCGAGATGGAGATCACGGAGATCAACGCCGAGGCCAAGGGGCTCAAGGGCGTGTTCGTGATGCTCATCAAGACCCTGATGGTGCCCAAGCTCTTGGAGGGCCTGGGTTCGGGGCTCGGCGGCTTCCCGCTGCCGGAGCTGGACCTGTCGGCGCTGTCGCCGTCGATTCCCAAGAACACCAAGCTGGCCATCGAAGTGCAGGCCATCGTCAACGACGGCGGCTATACCTACCTCAAGGGCAAGGTCAAGTAGCCGGGCCTTCCATTGAGCTTTTCGGTTGCGCACAGCGCCAACAACGGCTAGCTTTCCGCGCCCTGCCGGCGGGCCTCGGCCGGCGACGACTCTCGCAGTGGGCGGCCGCGGGCCGCACAGGTGGAACATGCGCAACCCATTCCTTGCGACCTTTTGCGCGTGCTTGGCGGCGACCGCGCTCGGCGGCTGCGTCCCGGCCTCGAACACCCCGGCAGGGGGTGCGCCGGACAGCGGTTTGGCCGAAGTTGCGGTAGCCGCAGACGGCGCCAAGACCGGTGGCGATGCGACCGCGGCGCCCGACGTGCCCGTCATCGACCCCAAGATCCCGGTGGTGGACCTCGTGGTCGACGCCAACCGCGATGGCGTAGCCAAGTTCGACGATCCCGGTGACCAGGACCACGAGACGACCTTCGACCAGAAGTTCGGCGCGGTGTTCCTGCCCAACCTCGACGACGACGACCAGGACAAGCTCGAAGACTGGTTCGACGACAAGGTCAACGGCAACGAGGACGCGCTCGACCTGGCGCCCATCGTGGTGCGGCCGTGGCCAGCGGCGCCCGAGGGCACCAAGGGCAAGATCGTCATCGACAAGCCAGAACTTGTCCGCGTCTGGACCAAGGTCGACGGCGAGTGGGGCTTGCTCGCCGGGTCGTTCGGCAGCTGCGACAAGCCCGAAAACTGCACGACGCTCGGCGAGTTCGAGTTCCAAGCAGATTGGCTGCGCACCGGCATCGAGTTGCGCATCGAGGGCAAACAGCTGCGCATGTCCAAGGCGGCCGACGCGTGGAGTGGCGACGTCGAGATCAAGCTGTCGGTGACCTTGCCCGACGGCAAGCCCGCCGCCAACAAGGACGCTCCCGACGGCACCGACACCGTCAAGATGCGCGTCGCGGCGTGGTTGCTGCTCGGCAACCTGCACGACCACGACAAGTGGCGGTCGCTACGCTACGGCAAGTCGAGCAGTTCCTACCCGTTCAACGCCGACCTCGACGCCGCGGCGAGCCAACTGGCCGGCAAGGCGGTGTACGAGACCTACGAGTCGTCGTCGTACGCGGACCGTTGGACCCAGGACTTCTACCAGACGGGCGTGGTACAGATGCCGGGGCCGGGCGGCAAGCCGCAGGGCTACCGCATGTACAACGCCCGGCCGTTTTACAACGCAGGTGGCCAAACCTTGCCGATCATCTGGATGCGCAAGGCCTTGCTCGGCCAGGATCAGGCGATCCTGGCCGTGTACAAGAAGCCCAACAGCGGTACCTCCTACGATTCGCACGGCAACCACGACCTGGTGCCGCCGTACGTGAACGCCAAGGGCGATTTCCACCACGGCCGCATCGTCACCGGCAGCGGCGTGCTGCCCGAGACCTGGGACTGGTACGACGCCCAGCGCGTACAGGGCCCGATCCTCAAGCTCGATTCGTCCTGGCTCATCGTCGGCCACATCGACGAGTTCTCGAGTTACATGCCGGCAAAGACCCCGCGCGGCTGGAAGTTGATGGTCGGCGACAACAAGATGGCCAAGGGCATGTTTGAGAAGGCGCAAGCCGACGGCTTTGGCAAGGCCAAGGTCTTTGTCGGCCGGCAGGGCTTCGTCAACAACAAGCAGGCGTCGCTGGAGCAGACGGTGGACGACGTGCTTGTCAACAAGGACATCTTGCAGTGGTCGCAGGAGGCCGACGTCAAGGTTGCCGCCAACGTCGTCAAGATGAAGGCCGAATTTGAGATGAACGACGACGAGATCGTGTCGATGCCGTTCCTTACCGAGGCCGAGGGCAGCAAGAAGGTCGCCTGGCAGCCCGGCACGGTCAACTGCCTGGTCATCGGCGACCACGCCATGATCCCCAAGCCGTTCGGCATCATCATCGACGGCGTCGATGTGTTTGAAAAAGACCTCCTGGACCGTTTGGGCAGCGCCGTGCACGGCCTGGGTAGCGACGGCGGCGGCATGAAGATCAAGTTCGTCGACGACTGGTACGGCTACCACATCAACCTGGGCGAAGTGCACTGCGGCACCAATCCTGAGATGGGTCCATCAGCAAAGCTGTCGTGGTGGGACATTGCCCGCTAGTCGCCGCAACCAAACGAACGCGGAGCGCCGCGCTGGCGTTCCGTAGCGAGAGGAACCCGATGAACCGTTGGAACCACATCTTGGCCGCGCTGCTCTTCGCTGTACCGGTGCTCGCGTCCGCCCGCCCCGCGCAGGCTGCGGGAGGAGTCTGGCTGCAGCGCCACGACTTGCCAGCCGCCGCGCGCGCCGCCCTGTACAGCGCGGTGTCTGCAGAAAAAGCCCGCAATCCCAGTGCATTCGAGGCCGTGGCGCAAATCAAGGGCTGCACGCTGGCCGGCTATTCGCAGACCCGCTTGGGCAAGCCGCTGTGCGGCCGCGAGCTGCGGGTCGGCAAAGGCGAGTGGCTGCTGCCGCTGCTGAGCGCGCTGGCCTTGCAGGAACCGCGCGCGGCCAATGGCCACGTGCCCTATGCCACCGCTGAAGAGCGCCAGGCGTTCGCCGCCGGAGCGATCGAGGCGGTAGGTCTGCTGCGCGACGAGCGCGCCCGCGAGGTGCTGCACGCCGCGTTCACAGTGGCTCCGGCGGGCCAAATGGCGGACAACGCGGCCGAGGCGCTGGGCCGCTTGGGCGGCGACCGCGAACTAGCGACGCTGGTCCAGTCTGCAAAGACGCCAGTGCGCCTGCAGTCAGCCCTGCGTGGCCTCGGCGAATGCAAGCGCATCGAGGCGGCCAAGGCGATTGCGCTTGGGCTCGCCGCTGCCAAGTCGCCGAACGAAGTGACCTTGTGGGCCAATGCCGCCGGGCGCGTGGCGTCGTCGTGGGCGTGGCAAGCCATGGTCAGGGCCGCGCCAGCCCGTGCGACAGAGGCCAGCGATGTGCGCACGGTCGCGGCGCGCGCGCTGGCGGAGGCGATGGCCACCACGGTCGACGCCGTCGCCGTAGAAGAGTTGGTGCAGGCGCTGCAAATGACGGAACACCCGCAGGCGGTCGCCATGCTGGCCGAGGTCCGCGGCAAGACCGCGCCGGCCCACCACGCGCGGTTTGCGATGGCCAGCCAGCGGGTCGCCGACTACCTCAAGCGCAATTAGCGGCGCCGGCTCGGCGAGGGTGGACGCCATGGCGAAGAGCTGCCGCGCTGCGGCCACCGCTTGGATCAGCCTGGCGCTGGCCGCGATCGCCTGTACGACTGCGCTTCCGCCCGACGCGCCCGCGAACCGCTTGAACCTGACGGTCCTCGAGACTCCGAAAGGGCCACCCGCGCACGCGATGCTGCCGGCCTACGAAACGGCGGCAGAGCGGGTCCATGCTGGCCGCTTCGACCAGTACGACGACTACCGCATCGCCAACAAGCAGTGGTTTGCGCGCACCGCACCGCCCAAGGCCGGGCAGTTTCGCGCCATGGCCGAGTGGGAGCCGATGGGCGAGGTGTGGACCACCTACTCGGCCGGCATACCCGCCAACAAGCCGGTGCGGCGCATGTACGCCGAGCAGTCGATCGCGTTTGCCCAGGCCGGCAAGCTGCGCGTCATCGTACCCGGTCAGACCGAGGCCAACGACTTCGCCGCAGCGCTCAAGCAGTACGGCATGGCCCAGGCGCAGATCGACGCCAAGGTCAGCTTCGTCGTGTTGCCCCACAACTCGATCTGGCACATCGACTACGGGCCGCTGCCGCTGGTGGACAAGCAGACGGGCTACCAAGCGTTCCTGGATTTCGTCTACTACAAGAACCGTCCGCAAGACGACGCGGTACCCACCCGGCTAGGCCAGGAGTACTTCAAGACCGCGACAACCTTTCGGATGCCGTGGGGTTTCGAGGGCGGCAATTTCATGGCCGACGGGCTCGGCACCTGCGCGACCTCGACGCGCGCGCTCAAGAACACGGGCTTTAGCGAACTCAAGGTCAAGAACCTGCTCAAGGCGTACGCAGGATGCGACAAGACCTTGATCATGAAAGACATCACCGACGACGGCACCGGTCACATCGACATGTTCTTCAAGTGGACCGGGCCGGACAGCGTGCTCGTCGGCGAATACGTGGCCAAGCTGGCCGTGGACTGGCCGGGCCTTGGACCAGTGACTGTGACCATGCCCGACGGCGTGGCAGATGCCCTGTCGAGCGATTTCAACGTGCCGTACAAGCAGGTCTGGGCCGAGAACAAGCAGCGCCTGGACGACAACGCGGCGCTGTGGGCCAACACCAAGGCGCCGAACGGCAAATACTACACGGTCCACCGCATCGCAATGATGACCCGCTTCACCGACAGCTACGGCGACGTGCCGCGCACCTTCGTCAACTCGACATTTTTCAACGGCGTCAACGTGTTCCCATCCTACACCCTCAAGAGTTGCCGCAATCCGTTTGGCAAGAACTGCGTGGACGACCTCGGCTGCGCCCAAGGCCAACATTGCGCCGCCGGCAAGTGCACGAGCGGCCCAGTGGCGGCCGGCTGCGACGAGTTGCTGGCGTGCGCTGGCGGTCAGGAGTGCGCGACCGATCCGCTCAAGGCTGCCCTGGAAGCCAAGGTGTACCAACAGTGGAAGGCCGCGCTGCCGGCCATGACCCACATCGGCATTCGCGCCGACGAGATCGGGCTGTGGTCGGGGGCCATCCACTGCATCACCCGCACGCTGCCGCAGAAGCCCATGCAAAAAGTCGTGGCCGACGGGCTGTGCGTGGCCGGCAATTGCGGCTGCGCCGAAGGCGGATCGGACCAGACGTGCAGCGCCAACAGCGAGTGCTTCGGGCCGAAGTGGCTGTGCGACTGCAACATCTGCAAGGGCACCTGCCCGGGCGGCAAGGCGTGCACCGACGACGCCGACTGTTCGGCCGACGGCGTGTCGGTGCCCGGCGGGGCGTGCCTCATCGACCCCAAGCAGGGGTGCTATGGCCAGCCCGCTGGCGGCGGCAGCAACCCGGGCAGTGGCCCGTGCGGCACCACCAGCTTCGAGGGCATCTGCGCGGGCAAGCAACTGAGCTACTGCGATGGCACGCTCAAGACCCAGGCCTGCGGTGGCTGCTGTGGGTGGGACGCCGCGAACCAGTTCTACAACTGCCTGTCGGGCCCGGCATGCAGCGGTTGCCAGAACGAGTGCATGCCCGGCCAGGGCGGCTGCAGCAGCGAGGCCACCCACGCCTGGACCTGCGTCGACGCCGCCGGATGCTGGAAGCGCCAATACGCGTTTTGCGCCAAGGGCTGCGTCAACGGGGCCTGCGCGGGCGGGGGCGGCACGGCCAACCAGTGTCCCGCGCAGCCCGACGCGGGGTCCACCGACGCGGGATCGGCCGACACAGGCAGCGTCGATGCCGCGCCGGACGCCGCCGCTGGCGGCGACGCCGCAGCCCAGGATGCGATCGCACCGGACCTGCCGCCCCCTGCCGATGCCATCGCCGATGTGGGCGGCGCCGACCTGCCGCCAGACACCGCCAAGCCCGACGCGCCGCCGCCCGATGTCGCGCCCGATGCGGCACCCGACGCCGCCGACGGCGCAATCCTGGATACCCTCAAGCCCGACGCCAGTGCCGGCGCCGATGGGTCCACAATGCCCGACGCAAGCGAGCCCGACCTGCAACCCCAGGACGCGGAGGCGCTCGACGCAACCGGCGCCGACACAGTCGAAACCAGCGGCGCCGCGGACCAGGGGCGCGCACCGCGAACGGGCGACGGGGCCCCGGCCGACGCGCCCGGCGTGGGCGCCGTTGGGGTCGCTTCCGACGCCACCACGGTATTTGTGGGCGGCGGGGGTGGCAGTTCGTCTCCGGGGTTGCGATGCGACGCAGGCCACCGGGCGACCGGCGCAGCCGCGTGGTGGATGCCGCTCGCCCTGGCCGCCGCGGTCCTCGCGCGTCGCCGCCGCACGGCATGATCCGCAAGGGCCGGAGAGCGGCCGCCGCGGTCGCGCTGGCATGTTCCATCGCCGCCGCTCCGACGCCGGGCCAGCCGCGGCCCGCGGGCGCGGTCACCACCCGCGAGACCCGGCTGGCCGCTGCCGTCGATGCATCGGCCTTTGCGGTCGTCGATTTTCTATCGGGTGGCGCGGTGCGCGCGTCGGGACTGGCCGTGCCCGAGCCAGCCGTCGGGGCCACCGAGCCGCCGTGGTTGCCGCACTGGCGCGACACCCTGCGCAGCGCAGCGCAACCGGCGCGCGCCGCCCGCGACCTGCCGCTGCACCCCTTGGGCCGGGTTGCCGTCGCGACCGCGACGTGGTCCGAAGCGCCCTCGGTGGAGCCTGCCAACCCTGCCACCGCGGCCTGGGTCGATCTGGTGTGCCCGGCGGCCGCGTTGCGACGCGCGCCGACGGTGTACACGCACGTCGCCATTCTGGGCGAAGACGACCGAGGCTGGCTCACGCTGGGCCTGCAACTGGCGTGCGTGTCCAAAGACGTTCGCTTGCTTGCCGCGGTGCGGGCCGTCGTGCACGCCGACACCCGCGGGGTGGTGTCCGCCGCGCAGGCCGTCCGCTGGGCTGGCGATCGGCCGTTGCCGCCGCCCACCGGCCCGCAAGCGCAGCCGGCGTGGCCCATCGGCCCGGCCCTGTTGCAGAGCCGCAAGCCCGCGTGGGTGTTGCCCAACGGCCAGGGGTGGCTGGTGCAGGTGCAGCACGACCCGACCGCAGATTGGATCGACGACGGCGTGTCGGTGCCCATGGCGACCGAAGGGGTTGGGGCCCCGCAGCCGTCGCGGCGGGCGCTGTGGTGGTTCGATCGCGGCGGTCAACTGCGGCAGGTGCTGATGGCCGCTGGCGACCCTTCGCGCCAACCGCCGGACGGCGACGGCGCTGGCGAATTCGAAACGGTCGACCCGCCCGGCCTTTTCGTGTTGCAGCGCCTCGCCGACTGGACTGGTGCTCACCCCGGCACGCGCGCCGGGTACGCGGCCTGGGACCTGAGCCCACATGGCGCGCGCTCCTGGCGGGTGGACCTGCCCCAACTGCCAACGCCCGGCCTGTGGCACTGCCTGGGCCACGCTCAGCCGCCGAGTTTGCATTGCCAGTTCGCCGGCTTGGGCGTGGTGTCGGCGCCGCGGCCTGAGGTAGACTTGGTGCTGCTGGCCGACCCGGCCCGGCGCGCTTTCGTGCGGCCTCGGGAGCGACGGTGACCCGCGCTCTGTCGCGAGGGGCCGTGGCGTGCGGCATGGCCATGGCGCTTTGGGCGACGGTGGCCCGTGCCGCGACCCTGGACGAGGTGGCGGCGGCGGTCCGCGCCTGGCAGCCGCCGGCGGGCGTGTCGGTGCACCAAGTCGACTCTGGACCGGATCAGGTGGTCGTCACGCTGCGCTGGGCGGGCGAGACGGTGCGGGCCCTGCTGGTCCACATGCCGCCCGGCCGCGCCCCGAGCGCGGGGGTTGGCGAGCCGTTGCATTCGCTGCTCTGGCTGACCGATCCGCGGCAACCCACGGCCGAGTGGCGCCCCGCGCTGGCCGCCTTGCGCGACCACGTCGCCCGGGTGGACCGCGGGCAATTCGCGGTGACCCGGCCAGCCGGTCGGGCGCCACCTCCTTTGCTGTTGACCGAGACCTGGGTGCTGATCGGCCTGTCGGTGCCGGCGTTGGCGTGGGCCTTGGCGCGCGCCGGCCGCGAACTGCCGGGCCGACGGCGGAACTGGCTGGCGATCGTCGCCGCCGCCTGGGTGCTGCGGGCCGCGGCGCCGCACCGCCTGGTGATGGTGCACTTTGGCTGGCTGCACCTGGATCAGGCGGCGTTCCTGCACGAATTGCCGCGCTACGGCCCGGCGACCTCGGTGCTCGACCACGCCCTGTTCTGGGTCACGGGGCCGAGCGCGGCCGCGGTGCAATGGATGCACACCGTCCTTGGCGCGCTGACAGTGCCGCTCTTGGCCGTCCTCGCCTTGCGCTGGAGCGGCGGTCGGCCGCAGGCGGCGTGGGCGGCGGCGGCGATGGTGGGTGCCATGCCGCTGCTCCTGCTCGACCACGGTTCAGAGTCGATGCTGGTGCCGGCGATGCTGTGGTGGTCGGCCGCTGTGGTGTGCCTGGGTGCGGCATTGCGCGGGTCGGGGACTGGACCCTGGCTGGCGGCCCTCGTGTTGCTGCTCTTGTGTGCCTTGGCAAGGCCCGATTGCATGCTCGTCGGGGCGCCGACCGCGTTGGCGGCTGCGTGGCCGGGGGCGCAGCGGCCCGCATGGACCCGTTCCTGGCGGCCGCTCGTCGTCCTGGCCGGGTTGTTCGCGGTGCTGGCCTTGCCGGACCTCGCCTGGCTGCGCGATCGCACGGCCGACGATGTGGCGCTCGGCAACCTGCCGCGCCTCAATGGCGGTTTCTTTGCCGATCTGCCGCGGCGGCTGGCGCAAGGGTGGGTGATCCTCGACCCGCGCTATTTCCCCTTGCCGATTCTGGCGTTGGCGGCATTTGCAGCCGGCGGGAGGTCGGCCGGTCGGGCGGCGCTGGCGTGGGGTTTGGCGTTGGCGTGGGCGCTGCCGATGCTCTTGGACTTCAACGAATCCAGCAAGCTCCGCCTGCACGTGCCGTCGGCTGAGGTGGTCACCTTGGCGGCGGCGCTGGGCTGGGCCGATCTCGCCAGTCGTCTCGCGGGCCGGTCGGCGGCGTGGACCTGGGCTGCGGGGGCCGCCGTGGTGTGCGCGGCCCTGTGGACCGTGCGGCCCGTCTTTGCGCCGCAGAATTCCGATTTCGCTGAGGCAGCGGTCGAGGCGGCGGGTGCGCTGGCCAAGGACGGCAAGCCGACTGCGCTGGTCGTGCGCGCCTACGTGGACGAACCGAGCTTTGGCGTGCACCTGTATTGGCCCGAGTCGATGCTGGAACCGGGCGACCGCTGGCTGTCGGTCGCCGACTGGCAGGCCGGCCGGCTGCGTCCGGGCGAGCGGGCGCTCGGCGTCCTCGACGTCCGCTGCTGGGCGGCGCTGCCCGACCGACGCACGTTCGCGGGCATGCACCCGGCTTGCGCCTTGCTCGATCGCGCCCGCGTCGGGCCGCCACTGTGGCAGGCCGAGGTGCCCAACGTCGGCGAGCGCGGGTTTTCGTGGTACCCGCCGGTTGTGCATCAGCCATCGTGGACGCAGCGCGTCGTCACGCTGCCTTGACCGGCCGCGGCGCTGGACCCGGTCCAGAGCCGGGGTCCGCACACCCCGCAGGCTCGCCAGCGTCGCCCAGCCTGCCGGCCATGATCCACCGCCAAAAAAAGGTCCTGAATCCTTGGCGATCGAATTAACTCAGGTTTCCCGGGGAAACCGGCGCAAACCTGCACCTTCAGGGTGACAGGTTTGCGCCGGCGGTTAATTCGACACGCCGAGTGGGCCTCTCAGCCACAGGCAAACAGCCACAGGCTTCAGGCTTCAGCCACAGACGCAGCGGCAGCGGCAGTCGC
>VGRO01000163.1 GCA_016875335.1 Deltaproteobacteria bacterium
CTGGGGGCGTCGGGCCGGGCAGTGGCGCTGGTGCGGGGTTGAGGAAGTAGCCAGGGGTGCCTGGGTGCCGGTTTGGGCGCGTCCGGCCTCGGAGGCCGGAGCGGGCCCTACTCGGGCTCACTGCCGTTCGCCCTCCCGGAGCCCCGTTTTTGGCCGCCGGAACGTCGACTGTGGTGGTCACGTCATTGAAGTGCGGCCAAAAACGGGTCTCCGCGCATTCGCGTGACGGTCCCTCGCGCGCTGGCGCCGTGCCACTGGGCCAGTGTGATGCCGGATCGCGGTGCGGTGAGGAAGGGCCTTCCGGTTGGCGCGGTTGGGCCCGATGCGAAAGGGATGCTAACCCGAAGGGCGGCGTCCGACGCCGCTTTTTGGGCGCCGCGCCCAAAAAGTTGCAGCCCGGTGCCGGCGCCGCGCCGGTGCTACCTCGCAATCCCCCTGTCCAAAACCACTGACGTCCATCCCACGTACCCTGGCAACTTTTCGCCCGCCGTTCGTCGCCCGCCCAGCGCCCACCGCGCCCGCCTTTGCCCGGATGCCCTCGCCGCCACCTGAGCGCGGCGATCGTCACTTTCAACGTCGGCACGCTTTCCCCGCCAGCCTGTCCGGGCCGTTTTCTGTCGCTCGTTTGAAACCCGTGTAAAAAGCAAACGGGGGCCCACGCTTTCGCACGGACCCCCTTGTGTGACTGCGTCCGTGACTTTTTGCCGGAAACCCCGGACGCAGCCAAGGCACGGTCCAAGCGTACCCTTCGCCTGCGATTACTGCATCTCGAACCTGCGTCGTCGCGGCGTACTTGCTCGACGCTGCGGGCGTGCTGCGCCTGGACCCGCAGACCGACCAACGGCGGCTGGCGCAGGCCGTGCAGCGCTACCGGCCGCGCCTGCTGCTGCTGGACCCGCTGGTGCGCCTGCACCGGCTGGACGAGAACAGCGCGAGCGAAATCTCTGGGCTGCTCGGGTACTTGCGGCACCTGCAACGCTGGGGCAACGTCGCGGTGGTGCTGGTCCACCACGCCAGCAAGAAACTGCGGGCGCAGCCCGGCCAAGGCCTGCGCGGGTCGTCGGATTTGCACGCCTTCGGCGACAGCAACGCCTAGCTCGCCCGCCGCGGCGACCACCTGCTGCTGACGCTGGAACACCGCGCCGCCGAGCCACCGCCGCCGCTGCCGCTGGTACTCAAGACCCTGCCCGACGGCAGCCGGCCGCACCTGGAGCTGCACGCCGATGCCCAGCCGCCGCCGGACTCCGGCAACGCCGTCGAACTGGCCAATGCAGCGTGGCAACTGCTGCGGCGGCATGGAGCGCCGATCACGCGCCAAGCGATGCGCGAGAAACTGCGGGTCAACAACAGCCGGCTTGGCGATGCACTGGCAGCGCTGGAAGACAGCAAGCGAGCGGTGTGGACCGAAGCGGGCTGGGTGGCGGTGCAGTCGCCGGTGAGTGAACCGCAGCCGGCGCTACCGCTGGGATAGACAGGTCGCTGGTCGGAGGTGGGGCGTTCCGTTCTGGCGCGCCCCCAGGGGCGCGGCCGGAACGGAACGCTTGTTTGCCAGGCCAAATGGGATTTGAGGGGTGGTGGGGGTGGGATGTAACACCCGTCACCGCCCTTAGCCAAGCCCGTGGCAGCTACCGGCGCAAGCGCATCGCCAGGCATAGCGGTTGGCGGGGCCACAGGGGGCAGGTCCCTGGTCATGCTTGCCTCACAAAGAGCTGAAACTAAATAGCTATATCCTTGGTTGAACAGAAAATGCAGCCAATCGCAAAAATCTCTCGGTGCCGATGTCACAAAAACGCCGCGCCGTACGTGGTCAGGTTGAGGGCGCCAAGATGCCCGCTGCAGGTGACCATGTACCTTCGATTCCTAGGCCCGCTCGGTCGCGTGACCGGCTCAGGGTATCTGCTCTTTGACGAGATGAGCAAGTTTCAGTGCCTCGTCGACTTCGGGCTAGTTCAGGACGAGGCCGGGGCCGACGCGTGGAACCGCGGACCTCTGCCCTTTGACCCGCGCCAACTGTCGCTGGTGGTGCTGACGCACGCGCACATCGACCACAGCGGCCTGATTCCGCGCCTGTATCGCGAGGGCTACACCGGCTGGGTGTGGAGCACTGCCGCCACGGCCAAGCTCGCCAAGCTCAGCTTGTTGGACAGCGCGCGCCTCGGCACAACCCCATACTGCGAAGCCGACGTCCAGGCAATTCGCTGGTATGGCCTACAGGCCGGCGCTACGGACCTCAACAAGATCCAGACCGGCCCCGATATCACACTGACCCCCTACCGCACCGCACATCTGCCGGGTGCCGTCGCGGTGCGAATCGAGTGGCCGCGAGGCTCCATCTTGTTCAGCGGCGACGTAGGCCCGAGCACCGCAACCAACCCGCAGCACCTGCTCCTCGCTCCGCGCGACGCGCTGCCGGCGAGCGACCACCTTGTCTGCGAGGCTACCTACGGTGACCGAGTGCGGCCCGAGGAAGACAAAGGCCTGGGGCGCCGGCTCAAGGCCCTGCTCGATGCCGTCACGCCCAGCCTGGCCAGCGGCGGCACCGTGCTCATGCCAGTGTTTGCCGTCGGCCGAGCGCAAGACCTGATTTTTGACCTGACCTGGCTAGCAGCCTGCAATCCTCAGCTTTTCTGCAATGTCGACGTGGTCTTGCACTCGACCCTTGCCACACAGGTGACTGCCGCGTACGCAGATGCCCTGACCGGTGCGAACTCGGCCCACTGGCTAAACCCGCAATTGCACCAATGGATGGGCCAAGGCGGCCTGCACCCCGATGTGGTGCGCTACTTGGTGCGCATGGTCTTGCTAGGCGGAGGGCCGCTCCCGGCCAGCTTCTTGACCCCGCAGGCTATCGCAGCCGCACCGATGCTACTCAACTGGCGGTGCATCTACCGAACGGTGTCGGGGCGACTTGCTTCGCGCAACCGCGACGGCAGGCCGCGCATCGTGCTGGCCACCAGCGGCATGATGTCGAACGGCCCCATTTGCAGCTACCTGCCCGGCCACTTGGGCGACCCCAGGTCGGCGGTGGTCATCACCGGCCATCAGGCGCAGAACTCGCTGGGTGCCAAGCTGCTCAAGATCGGCGAGATGTCGCCGCAAGCTCGGTCCTGGTCGCCCAACCAGCTGATGGTGCCCACGGGCGCCGGTCTCACCGCCGCGCCCTACAACCAAGTCCAGGCGCGCATTGCCAAGGTGAGCGGCTACTCGGGGCACGCCGACCAACCGAGCCTGGCCGAGTGGCTAGCTCCGAACGGCCGCGCAGTGGCGCCGCGCATCTACCTGACCCACGGCGAGAACCCAGCGCGGATGGCGCTGGCCCAGACCTTGCGCATGGCCGCCAGCGGCGTGGACGTGATCACCCCCACGTCGTCGGCCGAGTGGTGGTGCCTCGACCGAACCCAGGGAATCGCGACCAGAGCAGCTTAGACAGAAGTCGTGAATTAGAGGGCGGACGCTGCGTTATTGAGGCACACAGCGACCAGGCAGACTGCCGACCATGCCTCTTGGTGCAACTAGCACCCATCCAAGGATGGCCAACATGAAAGACCGCAACGTTTCCATCATCTTCACCGTCGTCATCGCCACCACCGGCAACCGCCGCGACTTGCTCGAACGAGCACTGCAATCGGTGAAGTCACAGACCATCGCCCCACAGCATGTCGTCCTTGTGGTCGATAACCCCAACGCCGACACCCAGAGCTGGGCCCAAGCCTTCCAGCACCTGGGCCTGCCGCTCACCGTGCTGGCCAACCGGCGCACGCCCGGTGCGTCTGGGGCCTGGAATCAGGCGATGCACGCACTCGATCCCATCTGCGACCTCAGGCATACGTTCGTCTCGATTCTGGACGACGACGACTGGTGGGAGCCAAGCTATCTGGCCCGGGTCGCCGCCATCACCGACCACGCCGACGTAATCGCGACGGCCTTCTGGCGCCATGACGGCGAATCCCCGGCAGGCCGGGTGATCCAGCCGCCGGCGGCCCTGCGCGCGCGCGAATTCCTGGTCAGCAATCCGGGCATCCAAGGCTCGAACCTGACGCTGAAGTTGAAGACCTGGCTGCAAGTCGGCGGGTTCGACGAGGCGCTGCGCAGCTGCACAGATCGCGACATCTGCATCCGCCTAGCCGATTTGGGTGCCAGACTGCGGGTCCAGCCCGAGCCGACCTGTCACCACGACACGTTGCACGGCCTGGAGCGCCTGACCGACAAGGGGTCGTCGGCGAAGCTGGCGGGCCTGAACTCGTTCTTTGCCAAATACCAGCGGCGCATGAAAGACGACGAGCGGAGCGAGTTTGCCAAGCGGGCGATGGCGCTGTTCGGCTGGGTGCCGCCGGTCCAGGCCAAGTCGGCACGCCCACAGCAGCGACGAGCCCCCGCCACCGGCCGAACCCTCAAGCTTGCAGTTGGGGTCATCGTCGATGGCGACGCACCCCACAAGGCCATGCGGCTCTTAGCCGATTTGGAGCGACTGGCGGCGATTCCCCAGGTGGGCCGGCTGGATGTGGTGCTCCTGGAAAACGCAGACCCCGCGGGCTTTGCGCAGGTGGTCGACCACGCCGGAGGCAAAGGTCTGATGGTGTGGCCAGTTCCCGTCGCTGCGCAAGTTCAGGTGGCGGTGGACTGCGGTCTGCCGGTGGACCTACCGCGCAAGAAGTCGATCGCGGAGTCGCGCACCCTGCTCCACCGCTTTGTGGCGGCCACCAGCCGACTTGGCGAAGACACAGTAGCATGGATTCTCGACGACGACATGCGCCTGCCCAAGAACCTGCAGCTCCTGGTTTCGGACATCCAGCGGGCACGCGATGCAGGGCACGCGGTGGTGATCGGCACAGCCATGGGCGACCCGCCGATTCCGGTGGCGGGCGCCATCCGCACCCAGTTGGTCGACCTGGTGCACTTCTTGGCCGGCGCGTGTGTGCGCGACCCGCGCGAGCAACTGCCTCCAGGCGAACAGGTCAACGCCGCATGGATGAGCGAGCGGCGCGACTACTACCACGATCACCCGCGAACCGAGACCGACCGGCTGGAAACGCCGTTCATGCCCGTGTGCGAGGCCCCCGACCTGCAGCGCACTCTGCTCGAAGTGGGCAATCGCGCCCTGCGCATCCTGGCCGGTGAGCAGCTGTTTCGGCCGCTGCAGCACTTTGACGGCGACCCGCTGGCGCGCACGCAGCCCACAACCCTGCGCGGCGGCAACACCCTGGTCTTTGACTTGGACTTGCTGCGCCGGGCGCCCAACCTGTCGCCGCGGCTCGGCGGCCGGTTCGTCCGGCGCTCCGACACGCTGTGGGCCGCTCACGCACGCTACCGTTTGGGCAAGGACGTGGTCGGGATGCCCATCGCGCTGCACCACGACCGGTCGGACGACGCCCCCAAGCCGCTCGACTTCGCGACCTGGGCAGACGACATCCTTGGCCACGCCTTTGCCCGTGCTTACGAAGACGTCCTTGGGCGGAAAGCGGACGCCACTCTGGCGTTGACGATTGACGAGAAGCAGCAAGTCTGCGCTAAGACCCGGCAATTCGCGGAAGAGAGACTTGCCCTGTGTCGGACGGGCGCGCAGCGGATCCTGGGCCTTGGGCTGGCGATGGGCCGCATCTTGGACCAGGCCCCCAGCTGGTGGACCGCCGAGCCAAACCTGATCCAAGCGGTCGCCAATTTGCGCGAGCTGGGCCGGCGGGTGCAGGCCGACTTCGCAGACGGCGCGCTGGCGCAACTGGGTGAGCAGGTGCGCCAGCGCTTGGACGACGATGGCGCGATGCGCTACCTGGACCTGGCAGATGCACAGCTTTCGGCAAGCGCGAAGGAAGCACCTGCCGCGCTGGAGGATTGGACTCGCGAAACGCGCTACCAACGGGCCGTGCGCATTGTGGGTCGCCGCTTGAACCAGAACGTGGCCGAACTGCTGGGCATGGGCGCTGAGGGCGTGGTGGTGCGCGTAGCGGGCCGCGCCATCAAGCTGTTCGACCGCTGGAGCCGCACCACCCGAACGGAACACCTGCCAACCCTGCGCAAGTTGCTTGATGTGCCGGTTCCCGCGGCGCTGCCCAAGCTTGCGGCGGTCCACGAATTCGGCGAGTGCGTTGCCATCGACATGGAGTTGCTGCGCGGCGAGGACTACACCGGCGGGCATGGCCCAGAACTGCTGGCGTTGCTGCGGGCACTGCGCGAGGCGGGTTGGGTCCACTCGAATGTTCACCCCAAGAACCTGATGCGGACGGCCGCCGGCCTGCGGCTGGTTGACCTGGGCAAATCGCTGGAGCCGCACTCGGAATCCGGGCAGGCAGCCATGGTTCGCCGAGCATGGCTCAGCTGGCGCTTCGCGGACCGGCCGAACCTCAACGACCTGATGCGCAAAGCAATCGACGAAACCGACTTTGCTGAGCTGACCGGGTGGCAGGTCTTGCACAGCGCGGTGACGCTGACCTCGGCCAAGCTGCGCCTCGACGAAATGCTCGAAAGCCTGGTTCGTCAGCGCCAGCCGACGGCGATGCTGGACTACGGCTGTGGCAAGCCACGCAATGTGCACCGGTTGCTGCGCGCCGACCAGCTGGCGGTGTTCGACATCGAACCGGACCTGCACCTCAAGTGGGCGCGCGAGCTGCCCGACGTCGAGTTCTTAGACAGCACAGACCTGGAGCAGAAGATGGCCGAAGGGCATGTCTTTCAGCAGGTTCTGTGTTCGCTGGTGCTGTGCGCGGTTCCCGACGAGATGGCCGTCACGGTGCTGCAGAACGTGCGAAAACTGCTGCCGGCCGATGGCGAGGCACTGGTGTCGATCTGCGAGCCGACGGCGCTGCATACGCCCGAGACCGACTACCAATGCCGGCACTGCCCGCCGCACGCAGCGTACGGGCGGCACTTTGCCTACCAAAAGACGGTGCGGGCATCCAATCGGCAGCGGGTCGACTTCCACCGGCCGCTCAGCTGGTATCGTCGCGCCTTCGCCAAGGCCGACCTGGAGCTGGTAGCGGAGGAGATGATCGACGGCCTGGACGTGCAGCGTTTTGAGATGCTGCCGGAGTTCCGCCTGTTCCGCCTGCGCCCTGTCGCCACTACGGCCCCAAAGGTGTCGCTGGTCATCAAGGCTTGCGCCATGGACGCCCCGCTGCTGCGCGACTTCGTGCTGCATCAGGTAGCGCAGTTGGCGAAACCGCGGTCGTTTGCCGAGGTAGTGGTGGCTCTCGACCCGTTTCCCGGACCGTACCCCCGGTCGTGGCACCACGGTAGCCTGCGAGATGTCGAAGATATTCTGCGCAAGCTGCAGAGCGACCGAGTGGTCGACCGGGTGATGTACGGCCCGCTCGATGGCAAAGGCGCGGACCTTGCCAAGCGCTGGTTCGGCGTCGACCACGACGGAGCGCACGTCGCCAACGGCCAGCCCGCACTTGGGTTTCTCGACGCGGTTGAGCAATGTTCTGGCGAGCTGATCCTACACGTGGACGCCGACATCTTGGTCGGCCGGCCGCAGCCCAACTTAGACTACGTGACCGAAGCGGCCAAGATCTTTGCCGACCACCCGAGCGCAGTGACGTTGGCGCTACCCGTGTGGGGCGGTCACAACGACCCGCTGACAGCCGGAACCAGCGCAGGGCCACACCGAGTTGAGGCGATGGCTGGCTGGCTGCACCGCGAGCGGCTGCTGGGCTTGCGTCCACTACCCAACGAGGTGGTTCAAGGTCGGCTTGCGCTTCCATGGCACCGGAGCCTGGATGTGCTGGCACGGCGAGGGGTCTGTCTGTCGCTGCGGCGCGGTAGCCCCGGCTTGTGGTTCGCCGGCGTCGACAACGCCCGCAAGCCCAAGGTGACGGACCTGCTGCTCATTCTTGACCGTGTAGAGGCTGGTGTCGCTCCACTGGCCCAAGTTGGCCAGCCGCTTGTGTGCGGGCCGCTGGCCGATTGGCTGGGCCCCGTGCGCGAGGAGCCCGTGGTTGTGGTGGTTTGCGGGCGAAACGTCGCGCCGGGTCGCATTCGCCGCTGCCTGGACTCGCTGACTGCGCAGGCAGGGTGCGACTGGGGCGCCGTAGTCATCGACGACGCCTCGGACAATGGCGCCGCAGACCTGGTGGTTAGCGAAACGGCACGGCTGCAGTCGCGTGCGACGGTTGTGCGCCAGCGCCGCCGTCTGGGCTTGCTCGCCAACACCCACCTGGCCATTCGGCACTTGATCCGGCACAGCGATGCGGTGGTGGTGCTGCTGGACCTTGATGACGCGCTCGGCAGCAGTGATGCCCTGGCAACCGTGGCGCGCATGCACCGCAAAGGCGCAGACGTGACCGTGGGCAGCATGGTGCGGACCGACAAGGCGGCCAGCTACCCCGTCCAATTCGAGCAGCCTCGCCAACACCGCGGCGGCAATGTTTGGCAGCACCTGCGGACTTTTCGCAAGTCGCTGTTCGTCCGGATTGCCGAGGCCGACCTGCAACTTGCCGGCAACTGGGTCGATCTGGCCAACGACTGGGCCTTCATGCTGCCGATCGTCGAGATGGCCACGAATCCAAAGTACATCGAGCGGCCGCTCTACTTGCACGAACCGTCGACGGGCCGACCGGCGGCGGAGCGGCAACAGCGCGAAGACGTAGTTCGGCGGGTAGTCGCGCGGCCCGCCTATGCCAGGGGGCCCTCGCGCCATTCACACCTGAGTGGCCTGACTACCCTGTGCTACCACCGGATTGTCCGCGACGTGAGCGAGCCCCTTGCCGACCTGTATGCCAGACGCGGTATGGCCGTGTCGTTGGCTGCCTTCGTTCAGCAGATGCGTTCGGCGATGCGTTGGTTTCGGCCCGTGTCGCTGGTCCAGGTCCTTCAGGCGCTACAAGGACTTGCGGCCCTTCCGAACCGAGCGCTGCTGGTGACGTTCGACGACGGCTACCGTGACTTCGTGGAGCTCGCCGCTCCGGTCCTTGCCCGCTCGGGCGTGCCCGCCGTGCAGTTCGCCCGCGTGCCGCAAAGCGATGGCCTGCCGACCTGGGCACCGCTGGACTTGCTGCGGGTCGTGCTAGCCAAGGCAAACGTGCCGATCGACAGGGCGCTTCAAGAAGTCGGCGGCGAGCGCCGGAGTCGGCTACTGGAGATGCCGATTTCGCTGCAGTTCGAGACGATTGCGAGCATCGCTGCCGAGTACGACATCGACCTGGCAGCCGTGCCGCGACAGCCGATGTACGCCACCTCGGCGGAACTTCGAGCGGTTATCCCCATGGGCATTGCACTATCGGGGCACGGCACCGAGCACGTGCGCTGGAGTACCTGCAGCCACGATGAGCTGCGTGCAACGCTATTGGCCACGCGCACTTGGCTCGACGAGCTGGGGCAGCCGCCAGTATTGGCATGGCCCGATGGCGACGTGAACGAGCAGGTGTCTGAGTTGGCGGCTGCCGCAGGATTCCAAGCTGGATTCGCCCTACACGAACCAACACCTGGCGTCGCCAGCGATTTTGCGATCAAGCGAACGCTGGTCCAGGATGATCCCGATTTTGTTGAGCGGCTGGCCGAGACCGCAGAGGAAGGTGTCCAATGAGTCGAAGGAAGCTGCTAGCGATCGTCGGCGATGCGGGCGTCGAGCCAGGCAGCCTGGGCTGGGAGGCCGCCTTCCGGCTGGGTCAATTGGCGGTTGACGCCGGCTTTCGCGTGCTGTGCGGCGGTATGCGGGGCGTGATGGAGGCAGCGTGCCGCGGCGCACACGCTTCGCCGCTGTACCGCGAGGGCGATACGGTTGGCGTACTGCCGGTGGGCGACCCGGACGAAGCCAACGAATGGGTCGATATCGTGCTGGCGACGCACCTGGACACGGCCCGCAACACTCTGATTGCCAACGCAGACGCCGTAGTCGCGGTGGGCGGCGGCGCCGGCACTTTGACCGAGATTGGCTTCGCCTGGCAGTACAAGCGCCTCATCGTGGGGCTGGATGTGCCGGGGTGGAGCCAGCGGCTGGCGGGGGCACCCCTGGACAAGCGTGTACGGTACCCAGAGATCGCTGACGATCAGGTGTTCATTGCGGCGACGCCGGAGGCGGCTATGCAAATCGTTGCGGAGCGCTTGCCGCAGTACGGTGTGCGGCACTTGGGGTTTGGGGTGGCGAAGGCGAACGGCCAACGGCGCTAGCCCGATGCCAGCCCTCGCCAAGCCAGGCACTCGATCCTGACTTGACCGACTGGCACTGCACAAGTACCATGGAGACCTCGCCAATTGCGGTCGGCCAGGTACGTCAGATGGCAGATCAGAAGTCCTCGGGTGGCACGTTACTGCTGCTTGCAGCCCTTGGTGCGGCTGGCCTTGGTGGCTACGCGCTGAAGACGTATCAGCAGAACAAGGCAATCGACGATATCTTGGCCAAGGCCAAGCTGCGGGCCGCCGCCGAGTCGACGGCTACGCCTCCAGCCGAAGACGCCGCCGATATCACGGCGCGCTGCCTGGACGCCCTGGCTGGCCAATGCATCGAAACACCCTGTACCCTCGAAAAGGCCACACGGCTAGCACTGGCCCGCGACCCCGCCAACGGCGCCGACGTCGCTCGCGACACCATGCTTGAAGTATGCCTAAACGCGAAGGAATCGGACGAACCGAAGACATGGGCAATTGGGCTCATGAGCCGCGTGAAGCTGCGGGGCATCGACGAACATCGGCGGTCGGCAAGGTTCTGCACGCTAGACGAGTCGGTGCCGGTTCGGTTCTGCTTCTGCGCTCGTCGTCGCAATCCGGTGAGGTCGACGACGAGGATCTGCAGGCGGCCCTCTGTACCATGGACCAAGGTACCCGATGTGTGATCGAAGGCCGCTACTACGAGGCGCTCTCCGACGAGGCGCTGGCGGCAAAATGCGGTGCTCCCAATGCAGCTGCGGTCCGCAAGCAACTGCAGCGTGCGCGCCAACGCCTGCGACTTGCTCTGGGTGCAGACGAAGGCAAGTCGGCCAAGCTACCGGCGCCTGGCCCAAAGTACCCGCCGCCCGGCGCTGGATGGCCCCGCCAACGGAACAGTCCAGGCGTGGACCCAGGCGAGTTGGGCCAGCGCAATCTGCCATCGGGCCGCGGACAATCCGAGTATCCTACGCCAACTCCGCACTACGCTCCGCCGGCAGGTGGCAACCCTATGGGCGGCAGTGATCCTTACGATACGGACTAGACGCCGCTCCCTGCGGGCAGAACTGCGCGCCGCGGAACGGATTTGCTCTCAACTTGCGCCATGAGTTGCCCGCAGTTCCGCCACCCGCCGCCCCCAAGCCTCCAACGCCTCCCGCTTCTCGCGGTCATAGCTGTGCCGGTCATACACCGCCGTCACACCGCGCTCCACGTGATTCAGAATCTTGCTGACCACCAGTCGACTGAAGCCCATGCCGGTCATGTGCGACGCTGCGGTGCGCCGCAGGTCATGCGGACTGAACGCCGGCACCCCAAAGTGCGCGACGTTGCGATGCAGCGCCCGCGACAAGGCCGCATATGGCTAAGAAACGAGTGGAAGGGGGGCAAGAATGCCGTGATCCTTTCACGGCGGGAGCTGGCCGTTAGAATTCTCGCACAAATTCCCCTACGTCGGCGCGCTTCGGTTCACTACAGCGGCATTTGGGCACCTGGCGCGCACGACCGCGACCTTGTGGTGCCGGCCCTGGGCGCGCGGGTTGCGCACAACAAGCGCAAGCATGGGGCCAAGTGCGCCGCGCAAAATCAGGAGCATGAGCAAGCGGCAGCGACCACGGCGGACGCCGAAGCGCCGTGCGCTTCGCCAACTCCCGCGCTGCCGCTCCTGGTCGAGCCGGCCGCCAACGACGCGGCCGCAACCGCTGTGCCCGCCGCGGCTTTGGCGGCCGGCGCGACACCGGCAACTTCCGGAGCCCCTGGCCCAAGCCCGACGCCGATTGGCGACGCGGCGGCCAAGGCAGTGAAAACGAAACTGCTCTGGGCTGAGGCGCTCCGGCGGGCGTTCGGATTTTCCGTTGAACAATGCCCATGTGGCGGCCGGCGCAAGCTGATCGCGGTCATCCGCAACCCGGCCCAAGTGGAGAAGATACTGCGGCACATCGGCGAGTGGCGGGAGGCCGGCCACCGCGACAACGACAGCGCGATTGCCATTCGCGGGCCACCGGGCACGTTCAACGAGGACGTGGACGAGACGCCGGCCGACAAATTCGACGGCGTGGACGACCCGGTCGAGCTGGAATGGGCGGCGTAGCGCAGGACGAAGCGGCGCGCGCGATCACAGCTTGAACTTGGCGGTTGGGGTGCTCGGGGTTGGCGGCGCGAAGGCGGGCGCAGGCGCTGGGCGGGATAGGTGCGCCCGCGCCGGCCAAAACCAGCTGTTGACAAGGCCAAGAGCGCGGCGCATAGTGGCGGTCGCGCCCGAGCCGGAGGGTCCAGCGGGGTGCAAAGCCGGTTTCGGCCGGCGCGGCCTCGGGGGCGACCTTGTTTGCGGTTCCTATCCCTCGCACGCCGGTGCTGACTGACTCCTACATGCATTATTGCCCCGGGTGCACCCATGGCACGTTCCTATCCCTCCAGCTGACCGTGAGGGGGCCATGAAACAAGCTAAAGTATTGGTGGTCGACGACATGCCTGACAACCGTATGGTGCTCAACATGGTGCTAGTTACCAACGGCTACAATGTGGTCGAAGCTGAGGATGGCGAACAAGCCCTTGAGATGGTCCGAAGGCACGAACCGGACGTCATCTTTATGGACCTGGCCATGCCGAAGATGGACGGCTTGACCACCACCAAGGTTCTGAAGAGTAACCCTAATACTCGTCTCATCCCGGTGGTCATCCTCACCGCTGCCACCAGCCGTGAGGACCGCATCGAATGTCTTGAAGCAGGAGCTGACGACTACCTGCACAAACCCTTCCACCGCTTAGAGCTTCTCACCCGCCTCAAGGCTTTGACCGCGCTCAAGCGTCATACCGATGAGATGGACCACGCCTCAGCAGTGCTACAGTGCATGGCCCAGATCGTAGAGCAACGCGACCATTACACTGCCGGTCACTGCGCCTCAGTGGCCGAGACCGCGGTAGCCATAGGCTCAGCCCTGGGCGTGCCCAACGAAGACCTAGAAACTCTACGACTAGGCGGTCTTCTCCACGACTTGGGCAAGATCGGCGTGCCTGACGTCATCCTTCACAAACCCACCAAGCTCGACGACGCCGAGATGGCTGTCATCCGCACCCACCCCCTTCTGGGTGACGAACTGCTCAAACCCCTACACAGCATGCAACGCGTGCGCCCCCTCATCCGCTCACACCACGAACGCCTCGATGGCACCGGCTACCCCGATGGCTTGAAAGGCCTACAGATCCCACTCTTGGTCCGTATTCTTTCGGTGGCGGACGTTTACACTGCGCTCGCCAGCCAGCGCCGCTATAAACCTGCTTTCGACGACCAGCGTTGCCTCTCCATCCTTCGTGAAGAAGCTGACCGCGGTTGGTGGGACAATGGTGTGGTTGAAGCCTTGGCTGCGACCCTGATCTGGCCTAAAGAGGAATTGCTCGCGGCGGTGGGCTGAAAAGCCTGAAGAGGCGCAATTTTGGCGGGAAGCACCCAAAAAGCCCGAGGCTGAGCCTCGGGCTTTGAATTTGGAGCGGGAGATGGGAATCGAACCCACGACGTTCAGCTTGGGAAGCTGACATTCTACCACTGAATTACTTCCGCATTCGGGCTGGAGTATAGCAAAGCCCTAGTACCTCAGGCCCGAAGTTCGCGCCGGGTTCCGGCGCGCAACAGGGCCGAGGTACTTCCGGCCGCGGCTGCGGCCGGACGCGGGGG
>VGRO01000164.1 GCA_016875335.1 Deltaproteobacteria bacterium
GCATGGGCGCGCGAGGGGGCTGCGAGCCCCCTTCACGCAACGAGCAGCTAGTAGGCGAAACCGATTGAGGAATTGTTGTGGCATCACGGCCCGTATCCCGGTGCGAATTTGGGGTTTCGCCTACTAGTCCCCGAGCGGCCGCTGCACCTTGACGCCACCACGCCGGCCCAGGCCAAAAGCGAGCCGATACACGTCGGGCATTTGCACGCGCCCATTGGCCAACGGGTCGAGAACCTTGAGCCTCGCCATGTCCTCGAGCAACCCAGAGGGACCTCCGTCAAAGTGCGGGGGAAGGGCGTTGCTGGCTTTCTTCAACTTACCTTGCAGTTTGGAGTCGCCCCAACGGCGCAGCACCTCCGCTTCGTCTGCGGGCAGCGACAGTCCGGCCAAGGCATCGCCGAGCACCTTGGCCCAGGGATGGTCCTCCGTCAATTCGTCGACGCGAATCGCAGACGCCATCTTGACGCCTTCTTGCAAGGCACGATAGTCGACCGCCAGCGGAGCCGCGCGCTCATCGGCCACCTCCGCTGCTCTTCTCCATGCGGCCAGCCAACTCCTCGGCGTCGCCCGGCCAGCGGCGTCTGCCAGGTGGGCCGGCAGCCACACATGGGTCACGCCCCGCTTTTTCTCGGCGCCCATGAACTCGTCGGCCACCAACCGCACCAGCTTCTTGTGCAATCCCTCGTCGGCGCGCAGTTCTGCCCCCATCTGCGGGCCTTGCTCCGATGGGTTCCACGGCGCGCCAATCTCGGCGCAGGCCGCACGAAACGCCCGGCCGCTTTCCTCGTGCGTGCCCAAGTACTGCCACAGCATGCCATACAAGTCTGGGCGCTCCCAGCGCAATTCTGCGTGCGATGACCGCAGTTTGGAGGCGTCTGGGAACTGCCACAGGGCGAGGTCGTCATACATGTCACGCCGGATAAACACTTTGACATGCAAGTGCGAATACGGCAGCCACTCAAGGCATGCCTGCAGCAGACCGCCCGCCAGTTCTCGTGCACTCCGCTGGTCAGACCCCATGCGATCCAGTGCATCAAAAAGCACGAGGTAACGCTGTTTGCCCTGAGCCAGCAAGCCGTTTTGGTCGCCCAGGAGGTCGCGGACATCCTGCGCAAGCGCAGCAATGCCCCGAATCGCCGTGTGCCAACTCGTCGTGTCCAAGAAACTCGGGTTGGAGGATCGGCGGATCAGCATGACAAACAGGACAGCGCGCCAAATCGCGGCTGGCTCGTGGCCGCTGGCCAGAAGGTTCCTCAGTTCTTCGCTATCTGGAAAGGTCAACTCGCGGCGCAGCGATGCTGCATCAGCGCCTTTGACCCCAAAGCCGATGTCCACAGTCACACTGTCTTCGAAGTGTCGGAAAAGCACGGCGAGCTTCTTGCGAATGCCGGCGTCTTGCAGCGCTCGCCACCACATGGTCTTGCCCGTGCCACGCTCGCCGACGACGATGGGCCGATCCAACGCCAGCGCGCCGACGTGGCGTTCGTGGACGTAGAAATAAGGCGGCGCGGCGCCTTCATTCACCTCGGCGGCCGCCGTCGCTGGCAGCCCGAGCAGCGCCTGCCGCACCGAATGCGCCGGGAGACTCACCATTGCGGCAGGCCGATGCAATCGCGCGTGCGGCGAAGAAACCCGCCGTACGATGCGGCAACCTGGTCTGGTGTTGGCGGTGCGGTCAAAGGCGACCACGCCTGGAACGCCAAGCTCCAACCGATTTCCGGTGCGTCGTGGGGCGCGCCCTGCTCATCCAGTTGGGGGTGCCACCCGTCGAGTTCGCCTGCGCCAAGGTCGTCGTAGACGTATTGGGCAAGCAGGTCATAGGCCTGGCGTTTGAAGCTGGCCGCGTAGTCCTTCCGATTCAGTTCCGGCGTCATCCCCATGACGAACTGCAGGCGCGTCCGCAACTCGCCCCACGCCGTTCTGTCGCGGTGCCAATGCTCGAAAAGGTGCCGATACCCCGCCCAGGTTTGTGGCGTGTCGAGCGCAAACAAGAGGTTCTGCGCACCGAGGCCGACCAATGCGGCCGAAGCGACATCGCTGAGGCCTGCGCGTGGGTCCACAATCGTGACGTCAGGCACAAACCTGTCCTCCAATTGATCGACAAGCCGACACGCTCGATCCGTCAGTTGTTCCAGCTTTCCTGGTTGTTCCGGCATTGGCTTGCCAATCCACAGCCGGCCGAGCTTTTCGATGTACTCGCATTCGCGCACGCCGCTCGCTGGCGCGACGACGACGAGGCCTTCACCGTGGGTCGCCTTGCCGACCATGTCGTCAAGCAGTTCGGCGTCGGCTTGGTCCACTGCGTCCTCGACGAACCAGTCCAGCACGCCGCATTGGGGCCAAGCGTCTTGTGGCAACAAGGAGTGACCGAGGCAGGGCGGCCATCATAGGCGGCGTGTGCCCAGGTGGCAACGCCGGGTTCCATCTGGGTTCTCGATGTGAACATGCGGCGATGGCGAGCCGCGCTTCAGGGCGGTAGGTGATGCAGTCGGGCGCAACGTGGTCGCGGGCTGTTCGGGATGGCACTTGTCGGCGCGCTGCAACCGCGCGGCCGAGGAGACCCTCTGGCGACGCCTATTTCGGCGCGTCGAGGCCGCCCCCACCCGTGCGCCCCCGCCGCTTGGTCCGCGGCAAGTAGCTGTTGACCTGCCGCTGGTCGCGCGGAAACACGGTGCCGATCTGGTACTTGAGCGTGCGCACGGCCGTGTGCCACTCGTCCACCGCGCGCTTCTCATCGTCGATGCCCGCGCCGAGCGCCTAGGCAGCCTGCCCCGCCACCTCGCCATGCCAGGCTGCCCCGCCACCAAGCTACGGCCCGCCCCCCCGCCGTCGTCCGGAGCCGTCCACTGGCCCAAGGTCCGCGCCCACCTGGACGCCGGGGCCATCGCCATGCGCACACAGGTCCGCGCGCTCGGCAGAGTTCGCACCCTTGCTCACCCCCCGGCCACGGCCAACCCACAACCGCGCAGTTCCGCCCCCGCCAACCGACCCTGCAGCACAAGGTGGCCGTCGCGGTCCAGCCAGCCGAGGTCTCCGGTCTGCAGGAACGCGCAGGTATCCACATTGGCCAGGTCGAGGTGCGCGACCACGCCGATTTCGCCGACCGCGCAGTCGTCCGTGGGCACTGCGCCGGACACGACCCGCAGCACGCGGGTGCGCAGCCACGGCGGGCCAACGTACGCCCGGCGCGCGGGATCCGCCAGGCGCCACACCGGCTCGTAGCGCTGTGAGGCCAACTCGGTCATGCCGAATTCACCGATGAGCGCATGGGCGGGCAGGCCCAAGCGCTCGGTCAGGACGGCGTGCTGGGCGGTCCGGTCCACGTCACTGTCGCGTCCTTTGGGACCCCCAGTGTCCATCAGGCGCGAGCCAGGCGGCAGCGCAACGCGCCACTCAGGCGGCAGCCCCGCGCACACCGCGTGCAAGGCAACGGACGTGGCGGCGACCAGCACGGGCTTGCCAGTCCGCGCCGCTTGGGTGCAGGCAGTGGCGAAGCCTTCGACATCGGGCCGGCCGTCGCCGCCGAGCAACCAGTAAACCTCGGTGGCCGCGCGGCAGAGGTCGGCCACCATGTGTCCAAGCGAACTGTGCGGCCGCTCGGCCGGGTTGGGGACGAGGTTGAGCCAGCACAGGGCCAAACGCTCGGCTTGGTCTGCCGCGAACCGGGCGAACACCGCCCGCGCCGCGCGATGGTAGAGCCCGGTGTCGGCCAGGTACGCCCGACCCGGCGCGCCGCTCGTGGTTCCGCTGGTCTCGAACACCGCCGCCGGCCGCGCCACCGCCGCCGGGGTCGCCATGGGCACGAGCTTCCACAATTCGGCCGGCGCGCACGGGATGTCGCGCCAGTCGCACACCCGCGCCGGGTCGATTCCGCGCGACCGCGTCAGTGCGGCATAGGGGGCGATGTGGTCCACCTGGAACCTGAAAAGCCGCACCAGCAGCTCGTCGATATCGACAGACGCCACGTGCCTGCCGCCTTGCCAATCGTCGATGACACCGGCCACGGCCTGGCGCAGCTTTTCGGCGGCGGCGGTCATCGCTCAATCGTCCAAGGCGGCGGCGATCGCGGCCACCACCACGGTACGTTGGGCCGCGGTCAGCACCACGGGCGGGGTCAACTGCACCACCTCTCCGGTCGCGCCGGCCGGCAACACGACGACTCCGCGGCGCAAGGCCCCGGTGACCACCCGCCACGCCCAGGTCCGCGCCGACTGTCCGCTGCAGTCGCGCAGTTCGACACCCATCATCAGGCCGGTTCCGCGGATCGCGCGCACCGCCCGGTGGCTGCCGAGTGCACCCCGCAGTTCGTCCAGCCACAGCCGGCCCGCCACGTCGGCCTGCGCAGGCACGCCGTCGCGCGCGACTACGGCCAGCGCCGCCGTCGCAGCCGCACAAGCCACCGGGTGCCCCAGGAAGGTGGAGGTGTGCAGCGCCTCGCCGCGGCTTGGTCCCCACGCCGCCATCACCTCCGGCCGACCCAGGCACGCCGACAGCGGCATGCCCCCGCCGAGGGCCTTGCCGATGCACAAGAGATCGGGCGCCACACCCTCGCGGTCGCAGGCCCACAGCGCGCCGGTGCGGCCGAGGCCCGTGAAGATCTCGTCGGCGATGAGCAACACGCCGCGGTCACTGCACAGCGTGCGCAGGTCGCGGAGGAACCCCTCCGGCGGCACCACCGCCCCCGCCCTGCCCTGCACCGGTTCGACCAGGACGGCGCCGATGGGCACGCCCCCCGCGCTCGGGTCCGAAAGCAATTCATCGACGCGGCTCAGCACGTGCGCGGCGACGTCGTGGGCAGCCACCCCCAAAGGCGGGCGATCCGCCCGGGGAAACGGCACCCACGCCACATTGCGCGCCAGTTGCGGCCAGAACGGGTCGCGGAATTCGCGGCGGCTGGTGGCGTCGAGCGCCCCGTGGCCCAGCCCGTGGTACGCGCCGGAAAAGGCGATGACGCCGGGCTTGCCCGTTGCCAAGAGCGCCGTCTTGAGCGCCACCTCCACGGCCTCGGACCCGCCGGTGCACAGCACGGTCGATCCCAGCCCGGCCGGGGCCGCCCGCTGCAAGGACTCGAGCAACTCGACTTTGGCCTGGGCCGGGTGCACATCGCCCATCGCATGCAGCAGCGCCGCCGCCTGGCGCTGTACCGCGGCGACGACTTCAGGGTGACCGTGGCCGAGCAGCGCCACCCCGAACGCGCCGGTGGCATCCACGTACACGTTGCCGTCGGCGTCCCGCACCGCGCCGCCGCGCGCCGCCGACCACACCACCGGAAACGCCTCGTCGATGGCCGTGACGTTGGCCGATTCGACCGCCCGCAGCCGCAGCAACCACGCCCGCGAGGCCGGACCGGGAACAGGCGTGCGCAACAACGGCAGGGCGGCAGGGTCGAGGTCGGTCACGGCGGGCGCGGGCGCCATCGGGCGCGGGCCGTCGTTGTAGCACTTGGCGGGGGAAGTGTCAGGGGCCAGGCGGGGCTTGAGCTTGCGGGTCACAGGCAAGCCTTGGTCGCGAAGTCACTTTTTGCGGGGGATGGCCTGGGCACAGGCGACGGCCGACGTGCGCCGGTTTTCAGCCGGCTGCGCCGGTCAGGCACAGGCACTGGTACAGGCGCAGGCACAGGTACAGGCACAGGCACTGGTACAGGCGCACGCACAGGCACAGGCACAGGCACTGGCGCAGGAACAGGCACTGGCACTGGCACTGGCACCGGTACAGGCACAGGCACTAGTACAGGCGCAGGCACAGGCAGAGGCACAGGCACAGGCGCAGGCCCTCACGGCCAGACGCAGATTTCGGCGACCACCGTGCGTGCGCCTATCCTAACCCCGCGGCCAACCCCGAAGCCCGCTCGACCGCCCGCCCAAGCGCCGCGCGCAGCAGCGCCTCCTGCCCTGCCCACGCGAAAGTGCCGCTGGCCCGGGTGAGCGCGGTGTAGACCAGCTCGCGGGTCAGCAGCGCAGCGTCGCGGTCGGGCAACACCAGCGCGACCCGCCCGAACTGGGACCCCTGACTCTTGTGCACCGTCATCGCCAGGGCGGGCAGGTGCGCAGGCAGCCGGGCCAGCGCCAGTTCGCGACTGCCCAGGCGCGCCGCGCCGTCCGGCGCAGTGTCGGTGACCGGGAACACGGCGACCAAGAGGCCAGCCTCGCCCGGCAGCACCACACCGACATCGCCATTGCGCAGGTCCACATCGTAGGCGTTCTCGGTCACAAGGACGAGTTCACCAAGCCAGTGCCCGGCGTGGCGAGGCAGCGTGGCCGGTTGGGCCGGACCGTCGCTCGAGACGCCCTTGCGCTCGCCAAGCGCCCGCGCAAGGAACGCCCGGACCCGCTCACCCAGGCCTTCGTTGAGGCCAGATACGCCCATGGTTCCGCGCCGGTGCACTGCCAGCACCCGATAGCTGGCCATTGCGGCAAGCACTTCGGCCCGGACAGCGGGTTCGCGCAGGCTTGCCGATCCACTGGTGCGCACATGCTGGGCGATGACACCGCCATGCCCGCGGGCGCTCAGATAGGGGGCGGCGAGGTCGTCGAGTCCCTGTGGCCGGGCCGCGGGCGGCGCAAGCGCAATGCGGTCGAAGCGCAGCCCGTCGTGCGGGGACGGCAGCGCGCAGTGACCACACAGCAACTGCCAAGCCTCGTCGCGCGACGCTTCGGTAGCGGCTTGCAGCGCCATGGCCACCGCGCTGACCAGTGGAGCTTTGGCAAACCGATGGTTGACCGTGTAGCGCACGCCACAAGGGTTGAGGGGCGATGTCGGCGACAAGCTAGCCGCGTACAGGTCGGCAAGCACGGTGCCCACGTCGACGCTGGCCAACTGGTCCGGGTCGCCGATGAGCACCAACCGGGCCCCCGGTCGCACCGCCTCGACCAGCTTGCGCATCAGCGGCAGGTCGACCATCGACGTCTCGTCCACCACCACGACGTCGGCGTCGAGCGGCCGGTCGCTGCCGTAGCGGGCCCTGCCGTCGGGCGACAGGCCCAGCAGCTTGTGGACGGTCATCGCTGGCAACGACCGCAGCGCCTGGGCCACGGCCGGGGTCAGCGGCAACCCGTCGAGCTGCTCGGCCATCGCCTCGGTCATGCGCACCGCCGCCTTGCCCGTGGGCGCCGCGAGCGCAACGCGCAGGCGATCGGCCGTCGGGTCGCACACGGCGTACAGCGCCGCGATGAGCGCCTTGACGCCAAAGGTCTTGCCGGTGCCGGGCCCGCCGGTCAGCAGGACGAGCGACCCGGACGCGGCCGTCGCCAGGGCCTGTACGCTCTGACGCTTGGCCGCCAGCAGTTCGGGACTGACGCCGCGGGTCAGCAGCGGTTCGAGGCGGGCGCGCAGTTCGCCCACTGGCGCGGCCAGTGCGGGCGCTTCGCGGGCGAGTCGCAAAAGTCCCCGCGCCAGCCGGGCCTGCTCATCGGCCATCCGGGCGGTCATCAGCAGCAGCCTGTCGTCGGGTAGAGTCTGGGCCGCGAACAGGCGGTCAGGTTCGCCGTGGCGCGCCACCAGCGGGCTGTCCAGGACTTCGCGCTGCCACTGCGCCGTGTCTTGAGGCCACGCGGGACCGTCGGCCGCAGCCTCGTCGGCTTCGTCGCCGCGATCGAACAGCTTGCGGGCCCGCGCGAGGTCGACCCCCACGTGGCCGTCGCGCTGGGCGCGCAACGCCAAGGCAAACGCCAGCAGCACGCGCGCAGAGACCGGCGCCAGTCGCGCCGTGGCGGCATCCACGATCAGGACATCGTCGTCGTCCAATACGCCGGCCGCGCAGAACGGCGCCGCCATGGCCTCGAATTCGCGGTGACAGAGGTGCAGCGCGGTGCGCGGGCTCATGGGCTCGCCTCTTCGCCGTCGAATGCGCGGTCCAGGGCTGCCACGGTTGCCTTGGGCCAGCGGTCGGCCCACACGCCCAGTCGCGCACCCTGGCACGTTGGCGTCGCCGGCCCGCCCATGCCCTTGAGGAAAAGATAAAGGTGGCCGCCCACGTGGCGGTCGTAGTCGTAGGCGTCGCCCAGCCGCGTGCGCAGCAGCCGATGCAGCGCCACAGTGTAGAGCAGCGCTTGCAAGTGGTAGGCGGCGTGACCCATGGCCCACTGCAGCATGGGTCGGGCATAGGCGCAGTTGATCAGCCTGGGCGCGCCGGCCGGGTGACGGGCCGCCAGGGCGCCCGCCATCGCCTCGCGCAGTGCGGACGGACCGAGCACGGCATTGGTCTTGTAGTCCGCCACGTAGTACACGGCATCGGCGCCGCGGCCACCGACCCGGAACACCAGGTCCACAAAGCCGGTCAGCATCCCGGCCACCTCGGGCAGCAGGTGCTTGGGTGCACCGTCGTTGTCCGTCTGGTCGAGCCAGGCCCGCACCCAGCCGGACCCGCCAAACTGCGGATCGCGTGCCGCTGCCTGCAACGCACGCCGCACGCCCTCGCTGTGAACCTGCAGCCCATGCGGCCCGCCGGCCACCTTGGCCGAGGCCAGGAAGGTCGCACCCGCGCCGAGCCGCAGGTCGAAGCCAAGTTCGTCGATACGGTCGGCATCGCGCAACTGCCGCAGCGACCACCCTGCCGGCAGGCCGTAGCCCGCGGGCCCGCCGTCGAGCGGAGTGTCCAGCCAAGCCGGCAACAACCGGACCGCGGTCGCCACGGCGTGCGGGTCGTCGATGCCGCTGTGTGCGGCGAGGTGGGTCACCAGTTCGGTCGCGCTGCGTCCATCGCGCGCCACAGGGTCCTGGCCGGGCGCAGAGTCGAACGCGAGGTGCTCGAACACCGCGTGGAGCCAGTCGCCGGTGCGCGTGCCCCCGGGCAGGTCCACACCGGGCGCGGGGTCAAGCCACCACCCCTCGACGACTGGCAACGGCCCAACCGGCGGCTCCGCGCTCGGCGCTAGAGCGGACGTTTCGCCGTCGAGTGGGTCGCCAGCCAGCTCCTCGACCCAGCGCACGGGCTCGTCGTCTTGGTACTCCCTGCCACGGGCCAGCGCCGAGAAACTGGTGACCAGCCAGCCGGTGCCGAGGCGCAGGTGCGGGTCGAAGGGGCGCGCGGCGACCACCGGCAGTGGGGTTTCGCGCTGCATCCACCGCTGTGGCGGCGGCAGGTCTGACGCCTCGGACCAGCCGATGCCGCTGTCGGGGCGGCCACTGCACGCCTGGAGCAGGCGCGGCACTTGACTGGCCAAGGTGGCGAGTTTCTCGGCAACTGTCGGCGCTTTGCCGGGCCTGGGCGCCAGGCCGAGCTGTTCGCGGATGGCGCCGTCGGCGTGGCCAAGCAACAGCGTCGCCAGCGGCGTGCTGGCGTCTCCATCGGGGCAACCGAACCACACGACCAGGTGGTGACGCGCGCGGGTCATCGCCACGTACACGAGGCGCAGCGCGTCGGCGAAAAGCGCCGCCTCCTCGGCCTCGACGGCCTGGGTGCGGGGCAGACTCCGCGCGATCGACAAGTCGAGCATGGCCCGCTCCGACCCCGGCGGGTCGCGCAGCAGCAGGCCCTGGCCGCAATCCCTGACGCCGGTCCCGGCCCAACTGAACGGCAGCAGAACGAAGGGATACTCCAAGCCCTTGCTTGCGTGCAGCGTGACCAGTTGCACCGCCGCGGCGTCGCTCTCCAGGCGAATCGTCTGCTCGTCGTTGCGGTCGTCGGGATCGGCGACCTGGTTGCGCAGCCAATCGCCGAGGGCCTGGGGTCCGCAGCGGCGCTCGCGCTCGCGGACGTGGCACAGCTCGGCCAGGTGCCGCAGATCGGTGGCCGCGCGCTCGCCGTGGGCGCTGGCCACCAGCCGCCGCACGACGTCAAAGGTGGCGAGCGTCTGGTCGAGCGCACGCGCAAATCCGCCGGAGGCATAGACCTTGGCGCACGCGGCAACGTGGCGCCGCAGACCTTCCCAGGCGGCGCGATCCGCCACATGGGTCGGGTCGCCGCCCACCGACAGGGCCCGTGTCAGTTGGTCCGCCGTCCAGCCCACGAGCGGCGTGACCGCCAGGCCGCGCGCCGGCCGCTCGTCCGCGGGGGCGGCCACCGCGTCGCACCAGGCCATCAGCCACGGTGCAACCTCGCTGCGAAAGATGCTGACGCGATCGCTGGCGACCGCCGGGACACCGAGCGCCCGCAACAGGTCGCGGACCGCGGCCGCCTGCTGGTGGGTGCGGCACAACACCGCCACGTCGCCAGGGGCGATGGGCCGCCACGGTTTTTCGGCTTTGGGCTGCACGTGCGCGTCCGATGACAGCAGGGCCACGACCTCGGCCGCGCACAGCCGTGCGCACGCGTCGCGCGCATCGTCCACGGTGGCCCTTTCGTCCATCGCGAGGCCGACGGTGCCGGGGTGGAACCAGCGGATCTCCAGCGGCTGGCGCGCCCGGCTTCCATCTGGACCAGCCACGGCCGGCAGGTCGCGCACGCGCACGCCTTCGTGGGCTTGCACGCGCACGTAGCAGACCGGGTCGCCGTCGCGCGGCGCGCTCAGGCTGAGATCCGGGTCGCGCCCCCACAGCGCATGGAGCGCCTCGACCAAGGGCCGATCGGTGCGGCGGTTGGTGTCCAAGGCCCACGGAACGCGACCGCTGCGGGCCTGCACGTACACGGCCAGGTCGGCGCCGCGAAAGCGGTAGATCGCCTGCTTGGGGTCGCCGACCACGAAGAGTCGCGCCTCGGACCGGTCGAACACCTGCCGCAGGACCCGCCACTGCGCGCCGTCGGTGTCCTGGAATTCGTCGACGAGCGCCGCCCGAAAGCGGCTCCGGATGGCGTCGGCGAGTGCAGTGCGGCCTGCCAGGGCGTCGACGTCCAAGCGTTCGGCCAGGCGACTCAACATGCCGTCGTAGGTCAGTTGGGCCCTGCGCTCGATTTCGGCCTCGAAGGCGCCGCGCGCGTCGCGGGCAAAGCGCACCAGCGGCTGCCGCCACAACGCATCCTGCGCCTCGCACAAGCCCATGAAGCGCACGCAGAGACCGTACCCCTCAAACTCCTGAATCGGGCCTTCGACCGTGTCCCACTCTCTGGCGAGCATCTCCGGATCAAGCCAGTTCTTGGAGGTGACCATCGGTCTCTTTGCACGCAAGCCGGGGCCGTCGAGCCATCGGGCAAAGGCGTCGATGAATTCGACGTTCAGCCTGGACAGGCGCCTGTAGAGCGCGCCCTTCGCCTTCGATTGGGTCGGCCGATTGGCTTCGTTGGTCCACGCCGCCGCAGCCCGTCGCCCCTGCGGCCCCAGGTACCACTCGGCAAAATCGCCCAACAACTGGCGCCAAACCGCGACGACAGCCAGCGGATCGCCGAGGGTGGGCTCAGGCTCCGGTCGCAGGTCCGGCCGGGTCGGAGCCGTCATCTGCAGGGCGAGCTTGCGCAGCGCGGCGGGACGCCATCCCATGTCGTCGAGCAACTGCAGGTCTTCGATCCGGGCTCGGGCGTACACCTGCGCAAGGTGGTCGGCCACGACCTGCTCGCGCACTTCGCTGGCGTCGCCGACCACCTCCAAGGCCGGCTCCTGGCCGGACTCGAAGGCCAATTCTTGAAGCATCCGCTGGCAGAAACCGTGGATGGTCGAAATCCCGGCGCGATCGAAATCGGCCAAGGCCTGGGCCAGACGAGCGGCGAGCAACGTCGGGTCTGGATGGTTTGCCCAGCGCGCGCCCAACAGGTCGTCGTCGGGATTGCTGCCGGTCGCGACCACGCCATGGAGCTTGATCAGCCGTTCGCGCACCCGGCGTCGCAAATCGGCGGTGGCGGCCTTGGTGAAGGTGATGACCAGAATCTGCTGGATGCCCAGACCGTGTTCGGCGACGAGCTGCGCGACGATGCCCTCTATAGCGTAGGTCTTGCCCGTGCCGGCGCTTGCCTCCAAGAACACCAAAGGGTCATCGGGCAGCGGTCCAGCGGTGGGCCAAGGGGCGGCGGTCATGACAGCCCCTCCTGTGGGCCTTGCCATGCCTTGGCGAGTGCCTCGCCGGCCCCGCGCGCGGTGGCAATCGGCAGCCACACCCGCTGTGCGAGGTCGCGCAGCCCGTCGGTGCGCGGGTCGGCCACGTCGGCAGGGGCATCGTAGTGACCAAAAAACGCAGCGATGTGGCGGTCCTCGCACTCACCCGCGCTGTTTTCGTTGCCAAACCAAGGAACCGCAATCTTCTTGGCCATTTCGCGCCCCGTCGCCCCCTCGGCGACCGCGCTGGCCAGGCAACTGCTTGTGCGCGCAAACAGTGGCAGCGGTCGGTGACGAGCAGCCAACCAAATGCGGCCATAATCGCCGAGCAGCGCAAGCGCCTGCGCCGGCGGCAGGTCGCACGCCAGGGTCGCCTCGGCCAGGGCGCCCTTGCTGCCTGCTTTGGCCCTGCCGCCCACAACGCGTGCCCCTATCGCCGGCAGCCCGGCTGCGCGCGCCGCCAGCAAGTGTATCCACGCCGCGAGTTCGTGCTTGGGCTTGGGCTCGACGTTCGCGACGATCCACTGCAAGAGCCACTGTCCTTGCCAAGCCTGAACTGCGGGCGGCGTCCCTTGCACGCGCAGTCGCTGCGGTCGGCCGGCCGCGGACACGTCGATGTCGACGGCGATGAGCGGCGGGTCGATCGGCGCCCCCTGGCCGCGTGCAAGGAGCGCCAACACCTCGCACAGCTCCGCGACGTAGTCGGCGACCAGCACCGCGCCCCCCGCGGCCATAGGCAGCCGTCCTTCCGCGGCGAGACGGCGTGTGACGCGAGCCGCGACCGCTGCGGGCGGTTCGCCGGCACGCAGACCGCGATCGGCGAGCAGCAACTCGCGGACCTGCCAGCCGTCGAGGTGGCCGAGTTCCAGCGGTTCGCGGTCGGCCAGCGGCTCGCGGTCGCGCGGCAGGCGGATGTGCAAGCGCTGGTCGAGGAACAGCCCTTGCGGCTCGGCGAGGCCGAGGGCCAGTTCCTGCACGCCGACGCTCGTTGGCGGCACGTCTTCGGGCGGGCAGAGCGCGGCCACGGTCGCCGCCAACCCCAAAGGGCCGGGCGGCGGGTCCGCGCGGGCCGCCGCGAGCAGCGCGGTTGCGGCGTCGGCGTGCGCTTGGTCAAACGGAGGACGCGGGCCGCTGAACGCTCCTGGATCCCAGGGCTGCAGTGTCGTGTCGGTCACCCAAGCCGTGCGGTCGCGGCCTGACAGCCGCGTCAGCACATCGACGAGTTCCTCGATCGGCACGGCCGCCGGCCTGCGATCCTCGGGTTGGATGCCGTGGCCGTCGAAAAGCACCAGCAGTTGCCGCCTGGCCGACAGCAGGGTCTCCAGAAGCAGGTGCCTCTGCACCAGCCGGCCGTCGAGTTCGCCGGGCCGCTGCACGGCAAAGGGGTCCCAAGCGCGCGGGGCGGCCACCGCCGGAAACGCTCCATCGTCCATGCCGATGAGCGCAATCACCGCGAAAGGCACGCTGCGCATCGGTTGCAGCGCACACACCGTCACCGCGCCCGTGATCGGGCGGTCGCCGCGCACCGGCATGTCGAAGCGGTCGGCCAACGCCCGGCGTACCGCACCAAGGGTCAGCAGACCCGGCCAGTCGCCGGACTGCGCCACGAACTCGTCGAGGGCAGCGTGGACCTGGGCCGAGAGCCACGCGGTCGCTGGCGTGGTGGCCGTGAAGTCGCAGAGCAACTGCGTCCACTCCGCGCGCCACTGCGCCACCGTGCGACCCGCGGCGGCGTCGAATTGGCGCTGGCGCACCGCTCGCACGGCACGCAGCAGCCGCGCCAGGGCGGCGACGCGACGGGCGCGCTCCGCGGACCC
>VGRO01000165.1 GCA_016875335.1 Deltaproteobacteria bacterium
GCATGGGCGCGCGAGGGGGCTGCGAGCCCCCTTCACGCAACGAGCAGCTAGTAGGCGAAACCGATTGAGGAATTGTTGTGGCATCACGGCCCGTATCCCGGTGCGAATTTGGGGTTTCGCCTACTAGGGTGCCCTGAACGCACCGGGTTCGCCTGCTGCCGGCCAAGATTGCGCCCAGTTCGGCGGGGCGGCCTGGGCTGCTGCCGGCTTGCGGGCCAAAGGCAGCGCTGCCGACGCCGATCTTGCTGCCAGAGAAGTGTTTACCAAGCTCGTGCACCATGAGGTTTGCGGCGATACGGTCACGGTGTGTGCAGGGGGAGGTGATGCATCGCCGCACGCCCATCGCGGCTGCGACTTCGAGGGTGTGCAGCGGCGCGCGGCCCATCTCTGGGCGGGCGGCGGAGGTCTTTGCGTGGGTGGGCCACATGTCAAGCTCACAGGCGCTCGCCGAAGGCATGGAACGCGGCTGCCATCGCGCTGTCGAGCCATTCGTCAAACTGCGGCGCGATGCCCTTGACCGAACTGGTATGCGTGAAGACCAACGGCCCGCCGACGGTACAATCCACGGTATCGACTGCGGTCGGCTGCTTGTCCTGTTGGCTCTCGAATGCTTGCAACTCTGCGAACGCAACAACCTGCATCACGCCTGACAGCTCTCGGCCGACATGGTGGAAGGAAAGAACGAACACAAGCCGAGCGTTTTCAATACGAACCGATGCCTTGATGAAGTAGTGGTCTTCCCTGAAATTGAGGTATGCGTTGTTGCTGTAGAGCCCGACCAACTGCGACCGGTACCAGTGCGCATTCCCTCGATCCGGTGCACCGAGATCGAAATGGGCCCTTTGTCCGCCAGACTGCATTGCGGCTTCTTCAAGCTTGGCAAAACCGTCTTCGATCTGCGATTGCGCCTGCGCTCGCAGCTCGATGGCGACTTCGTTGACCGACCGAAGCGTGGCATCCCTGGCGTCCAGTTTCCTTGCCAGCCGTGCCGCGATGCTTGCGACAACGTCCGCCGCAACGCGAGGCCGTGGCGTCGCGGTCTCCACGTCGATGCTCAGCGCGGCGACAATGGTCTGGGTTTCGATCCGCTCCAGCAGTTTGACCAATGGCGACAGGTCGCCACTGTCGGCCGCCTCGAGCGACCCGATGTACTCTGCACGCGCATCGCGATCGACAACGACAGGCAACAGGTCGGCGCGGATGAGCACATACAGCACGAGCGCGCGTGACACTCGGCCGTTGCCATCCTGGAATGGATGAATCTGCGAGAACCTATGGTGCAGCCACGCGGCAACGACAATTGGATCCTCGTTGTCGTAGTCGGCGAGCCAGCGCAGAAGGTTGTCGACTTCCGAACCGACGTGGATAGGCGGGCAGTACTCGTGCACGGTTCCGTCTGCGCGCCTGGGATTGTTGGGTTGCGTCTTGAACTGGCCGCGGAGCAGCGGGATTTCGACGCGATTGCCGAACTGGTCTTGGGCGACTGTCGTTGGCTGATGGCGCGTAAGCAGATGGTGCAATTCGCAAATTGCGCCACCTGTGAGGCGCCTTTTTTGCCCGATCCAGTCCAGGACAAGCCTCGCCGCATGCTCATGGTCACGGAGCATCTCAACAATGCTCTCCGAGTCCAGCGTTGCTGCGTCACGGACGACCAAGTCGGCGTTGAAGCCTTGGGTAATGAGCTGCTCGGTCGTGCCTCGGTCAATGTCGTAGAGACGTTCAAGGATGCCCGTCTCCACGCTGAGCCGGCGGATTAGCCTCTCGTTGAACGTCTTCAGGCCGGCCGCGTTTTCCGCGTTCATTCGGCCCTTCGCGGCGCGCCAGGCCGCTGCGAGCGGTGCCATCGTCCACATTTGGATGGCGCGCTCGGCGACGCCGAGGGCAGTGATGGGCTGCCACGGCTGCGGCACGGCTTCATGGCTCATTTGGGTGCCTCGCCAGATGGAAACGCCCCCGGCCACCCACCATGCGCCTCAATGACCTCGTCGATCTCGCCCATGATGCGGAAGGTCTCGTGGGCCGACTCGCGGCGACGGGCGAATCATGATTTTGTTTTTCGGTCGGTCTGTATAGAACAGGTCGGTACTGGCGAAGCGCAGGTGTAGAGTTCCTGTCCTCGAACGCCAACACCTGTTCGTCGAGGTCGGTCGGAATGGCAGCAATCCTGATCGGCTTTGCAAACATTTCTTCTGCGCCTTGACGATGATGATCGGCGTCAGGAAATCAAATACCAGGCCATGCACTTCAAATACGACGGACGCGAATCAAATGGGCGGCGAAAGAAATCAAATGTGGTGCCCGCCAATCGAAATGCGCGGCCACCAAAACAGATCGGCGCGGCGCGAATCAAAATAGATGCCGTCATTTCAAAATCGGCACCGCGCAATCAAAATGCGCAGCCAACTGCAAAGCGCGCCTTGACCCCAGCCCTACGCGGTGACCTTGGGCTTGCGCACCGGCGGCTTGCGTTCGCTCAAGCGCTTGCCGCCGACCGACTCGTACTCGGTCGAATCGTCGCCGTACTCGCCCTTGACGGCGTTACGAAGGCGCTTGATGACATCGCGCAGACCCTTGATGCTCTTGTTCTTGTCGGTGACCTTTTTCGTCAGCGAGCGCTTGGTCTGGTCGATATCGTCCAGTTCTTTCTGGGCGCTGTCGGCGTCCTTGGTCATCTGCTCGGCGGTCAGGCCGCTCGGCAACTTGAGTTTGCCCTTGATGACCACGCCAGCGAGCCGGCGCGCTTCGGTGACCACGCCCAGGTCGGTGTTCTTTGCCATGTTTTGGATCCTCGCGCGGCGAAGTCGGGCCGCGGGGGGATTATCGGCGGTGGCATGGGCCTGTCAAGATCGCATCCGTACGCTGCCGACTGCGGCCGCGGGAGTGAGCTCGCATGGGCGCGGGAGGGGGCTGCGAGCCCACTTCACTCAACAAGCAGCTAGTAGGCGAAACCGATTGAGGATTTGTTGGGGCATTACGGCCCGTATCCCGACGCGAATTTGGGGTTTTGCCTACTGGCCTCAGTCGCGGGATTGCTGCGCGAAACCGGCGCGGCGACCGCGCGATGACTGCAAGGCTGCAAGCTGCGTCAAGCCCCGGCCGGGCCCACCCGCGCAAGCCCCGATCAGCCGACCCGGCCCAACGCGCCCGCCTCACCCCCCTCGCCGACGCCGGGCGCAGCCAGCCGCAGCTCCTCCAAAACGCGCATGCGCGACTGGGCAAACGCATACGCCGGGTCGATCTGCAGCGCCCTCCGCAGCGCCACCTCACTTTCGTCCAGGCGCCCCGACGCCATCAAGGCAACGCCCAGGTTCGCCCAGGACTGGCGATGGCAGTTGTCGAGGGCTGCGCTCTGCTGAAAAAGCGCCATGGCCGCAGCAAAATCGTGGCGGTCAATGGCGTCCAGACCTGCCCTAAACACCGGTTCATGCGCGCGGATGGCCTCGACGGTCAGGCCGGGCGAGGCGGCGATGCGCATGGCGCGCCCCGATTCGACCTCGCAGAGGCCGTCCAGCGCCATTCGCCTGAGGTCCGCCCCTGGTTCCACCGCCAAGCACTTGTGCCACGCGGCCTCGGCCTCGACCGGGTAGTGGCGACCCAAGCAGGTCATGGCCAAGTTGTGCCAGTATTCAGGGCGCTGCGGTTCAAGCGCGACCGCCTCCTTGTGCAGCGGATAGGCCACATCGTACTTCTCCAACTGGGCCCACGCAGTGCCCAGCGCCCACAGCGCCCTGGATCGCATCGGCGTTCCGGCCGGGGCACTCTTGAGCGCCTTGGTCAAGGTCTGCACCGCCTGGTCGAAGTCGCCTGCCTCCAATTGGTCGGTGCCGTCGTCCAGCAAAGCTTGCCACGCGCCGACGTTGACGATCCAGTTGCCGCCGGGCAGATCCATGCGGACCGGGCCCGACCCGGGCAGTGCGGTCAGGCCCTGCATGCGGCGCGGCGGCGCCTTGTGTGCCTGTGCCTTGTTGCGTTGCGCGCGGGTCATACTGCCAGGCTTGCTGTGCTTTTTGCTCATGATCAGGGGCCGCTTTTCTGGGGCTGCGCCGACTTTGTGCACGGATTGTGCGTGGAGGCGACCGCAGCGGTGGAAGTGTGTCCGCCGCCTCGGCCTTGTCGCGTGGCGCGCGGCGTGCCGTCGCGTTGTACCGCTGGGGTGCACTGGGGTCAATGCCGCGGACGAAAAGAGCAACCGCCCGCTTCCACCGCCTCGGCGAGGCTCCCGTTTGCCCGCGCCGCCCCCACATGCCAAACTGCCAGCACGGCCCACGGCCGGCGAGGAACCCATGGCCCAGCCCCAATCCAAACCCCAACACCTGACCTACCGCGACTACGTCCACCTGCCCGCCGACCAGCGCTGGGAGCTCATCGACGGCGAGGCGGTGTGCATGTCGCCGGCGCCGACGACGGTGCACCAGCGGTTGGTGGTGGCGATCCTCGCGCAACTTGTCAACCAGTTGGCCGGCAAGCGCTGCGAGCCTTTCGTGGCCCCCTTCGACGTGCTGCTGCCACGGGCCGACGAGGCCGACGACGACGTGGATACGGTGCTCCAGCCCGACATCGTGGTGTTTTGCGACCCCGACAAGGTCCGCGACAAGAACGCGCGCGGCGCCCCGGATTTCGTGGTGGAGGTGTTGTCGCCCTCGACGGCCGGCCGCGACCTGGTCGCCAAGCGTCGCAAATACGAACGGGCTGGCGTGCGCGAGCTTTGGTTCGTGCACCCTGTCGACCGCGTGGTGTTCGTGCTGCGTTTGGTGGACGGCCGGTTCGTGGACGGGCAGCCGACGGAACTGGACGGCGCGACCGCCGTTGGCGTGCTCGATGGGGTGTCGATCGATTGGACGGTCGCTTGTGCTCGGTTGGGGCCTGTGGAGCCCTAGCTGGTCGTGGCCAAGACCCAGGCCCGCTTTGTGCGCAGATCCGACGTTGGCCCGCGCCCCCGTCACCCCACCCGCTCCACCCGCACCGCACACACCTTGTACTCCGGCGTGCCAGTCACCGGGTCGCCCTGGTCGATGGTCAGCAGGTTCACCCGGTTCTCGGTATCCCCAAAATTGTGCAGCGGCATCCACACCAGCCCCGGTTTCATGCGCGGGCTGACCATCGCGGCCACCTCGATGGCGCCGCGCCGCGAAATCACCCGCACCCGTTCGCCATCTTTGACCCCCAGGCGCTTGGCGTCGTAGCGGTGCATCTCCAAGAAGTTGTTGGGGACCTTGAGCGCCGCGCCCTTTTCGCGCGTGGTCTGGTTGGCGGCGTTGTAGTGGTACAGCACGCGGCCGGTGGACAGCACCAGCGGATAGGCGTCGTCGGTCGGTTCCACGGGCGGGCGGTAGGCGACGCCGCGCAGCAGCACCTTGCCGCGCATCGGCCTGTCCACGTGCAGCGTCGGCGTGCCCGGGTGGTCGGGCGTCGGGCACGGCCATTGGATGCCGCCGTCGCGGTCCAGCCGCTCGTGGCTGATGCCGACGAAGCGCGGGCTGACCGCCGACATTTCGGCCCAGATTTCGCCCGGGTTCTGGTACGCGGGCGTCGGATAGCCGCACGCGCGCATCAGATCCACCAGGATCTGCCAGTCCGGGCGCGCCTGGCCCGGCGCCTGCACGGCACCGCGCACGCGCTGCACGCGGCGGTCGGTGTTGGTGAAGGTGCCGTCCTTTTCGGCAAAGCAGCCCGCCGGGAACACCACGTGGGCAAACCGCATGGTCTCGCTCGGAAAGATCTCCTGCACCACCAGGAACTCGATGCGGTTGAGTGCGGCCTCGAGCTGCGCGGCGTTCGGTTCGCTGACCACGATGTCTTCGCCCATCACGAAAAGGCCGTGCACGGCGCCGTGTTCGACGGCCGTCATCATCTGCGTCAGCGTCAGGCCCTGTTTGGTGGGCAGCGGCACGCCCCACAGCTTCTCGTAGCGTTCGCGCGCCACCGGGTCGGCCACTTTCTGGACGCCGGGCAGGTTGTCGGGGTGCGCGCCCAAGTCGCCCGCGCCTTGCACGTTATTTTGGCCGCGCAAGGGGTTCAGGCCGGCAGAGCGCACGCCCAAGTGGCCAGTAATCGCCACCAGGTCCGCAAGGCAATACACGTTGTCGGTGCCGTGGGTGTGTTCGGTGATGCCCAACGTGTAGAAGATCCCGGCCTTCTTGGTCGTCGCATACATGCGCGCCGCTTGGCGAATCTGCGCGGCCGGCACGCCCGTCACCGCCTCGGCCATTTCGGGCGCGTAGTCGGCAACCGTGGCGGCCAACGCCTCGAAATTCTCGCAGTGCGCGTCAATGTACGCCTGGTCGTGCAGCCCTTCGTTCAACACCACGTGCATCATCGCGTTGACCAGCCACACGTCGCTGCCCGGCCGGTGCTGGATGTGCAGGTCGGCGTGGTGGGTCAGCCAAATCGCCCGCGGGTCGGCGACGATGAGCTTGGCGCCCTTGTGCAGCGCCTTCTTCATGGCCATCGCGATGACCGGGTGCGCCTCTGTGGTGTTGCTGCCGATGACGAAAAGCAGGTCACAGTCCTCGATCTCGGGGATCGAGTTGGTCATCGCGCCGGCACCGAAGGTAGTCGCCAGACCGGCGACCGTGGGGTCGTGTCAAGTTGCCGCGCATTGGTGGACGTTGTTGGTGCCAAAGGCTGCACGCGCCAGCTTTTGCACCAGGTAGTTCTCTTCGTTGGTGCAGCGCGAACTCGACACGAAGCCGAGCGCGTCGGGCCCGTGCTTGTCTTTGACCCTGAGCAGTCCTTTGGCGGCGGTATCGAGCGCCTCTTGCCACGTTGCCGGGTGCAGTTGCCCGTCGGCGCGGCGCACCAGCGGCGTGGTCAGCCGGTCTTGGTGGTGGATGAACTCGTAGGCAAACCGACCCTTGACGCACAGGTTGCCGTCGTTGACCGTTTCGCCTGGCGGCGGCGCGGTGACCTGGACGACCTTGCCTTGGTGGACATTGAGGTCGATCTGGCAGCCGACGCCGCAGTAGTTGCAAGTCGTCCGCACCTTCTCGAAAACGGCCTTGGCCAAGAACCGCGGCGCCTGTTTGGCGTGCATGGCCCCGGTCGGGCACACGTCGATGCAGCCGCCGCACAGCTCGCAGGTGGTGTCGAGCAGCCCGCGCGTGCCGGCCGTGGCGATGGTGGTCTCGCTGCCGCGGCCCGACAGCGCAATCGCATTGACCGCTTCGATTTCGTCGCAGTAGCGCGTGCACTTGGCGCACAGGATGCACAGGGCCGGGTCGTAGGCGACGTACGGATTGGCGTCGGGGCCGCGGGCGGCGCGCGGGGCGTGGACCTGGGTCAGCTTCTTGTGCGGCGTCGCTTCTGCCCAAGCGCGCAGTTCGTTGCCCTGGGTCGTGTGCAACGGCAGCCCGTCGGGTCCGAGCTTGTGGTCGGCCATGTACAGCGACACCAACAGCTCGCGGTGGCGCCGCACCTTGGGCGATTCGGTGTGCACCACTTGGCCGGGTGCGGCTTTCCACGCGCACGACGGTTGCAGGCGGCGCTGGCCGTCGATTTCGACCAGGCACGCGCGGCAGCAGCCGGCGGCGTCGAGGCGATCGTCGTTGCACAGCGTCGGGATGTGTACGCCGGCGCGCTGGGCGACGCGCAAGACGGTCTCGCCCGTGCGGGCCCGGTGGCGCTCGCCGTTCAGCACGATGTCGAAGCTGTCGCTCATGCGGTCACTCCTGCGCGGCCGGTCGCGGCCCGAAGCGTTCCGGAAAATGCTGCACGGCGCTCGTCAGCGGCAGCGCCGCAATCTGGCCCAGCCCGCAAATCGAGCCTTCGGCCATCTCCCAGGCTACGTCGGCGACGTCGCCCAGCGCCGCTGGGTCGCCGCTGTGCAAATAGTGTCGCATGGCGCCGTGGATCCACCGCGTGCCGATCCTGCAAGGTGCGCATTGTCCACAGCTTTCGTGCTCAAAGAAGTGCAACTGCCACACTACCGCCTGCGCCAAATCCGCGGTGTCGTTGAGCACCACCGCGCCCGCGCTGCCCAACATGGAGCCGACCGCGGCGAGGCTGCCGAAGTCCAGGGGCCGCCCGCGCTCGCTCATTGGCAAGAAGCCCGACGACGCGCCGCCCGGGCTGAACACCAGCGGCGTGCCGACATAGCCGCCAGCGGCGGCGACCAGCTCGTCCAGGGTGACGCCGAGCGGCAGCTCGTAGATGCCCGGCCGCGCGACGTGGCCAGAGATGCAGTAGAGCTTGGCGCCCGCTTCTTTGCGTCCGAGGGCCCGGAAGCGCTCACCGCCGCGCAGAATGATGTCGGGCACGCATGCCAGCGTCTCGACGTTGTGGATGAGCGTCGGCTTGCCGCGAAAACCGCGCTCGGTCGGGAAGGGGGGCTTGAGCCGCGGCATCCCGCGCTTGCCTTCCATCGATTCGAGCAGCGCCGTCTCTTCGCCGCAGATGTAGGCGCCGTGGCCGCGCACCATATGAAAGACGTAGCCGCCGAGCGGCCCGGCGGTGGCCTTGGCGATGGCGTCGACCAGGATGCGGCGCTCGCGCTCGAACTCGGCGCGCAGGTAGATGTAGATGTCGCGGGCGCCGACCGCCCAGGCGGCGATGGCGAGGCCCTCGACCAGCTTCTCAGGCTGTTGGCGAATGACCTCGCGGTCCTTGAAGGTGCCGGGTTCGCCTTCGTCGGCGTTGCAGACCACGTAGCGGACGGGGTCGGCCTGGCCGCGCACGCCCGTCCATTTGATGTGGGCCGCGAAACCGGCGCCGCCGCGACCCTGCAACCCCGAGGCGGCGACTTCGGCGATGACGGCGTCTGGGCCGAGGTCCTTGGCGCGCGCAAAGGCGGCATATGCCGCGGACCGCGGACCGGAGAGGTTGATGGGCAACTCAGGGTCGTTCGGCGACAGATGACAGGGGCGGTCATCGGCGGCCAGGGGCGCAAGGTCGGGTCCGATGGCGGCCGGGGCGACGTCGCACAGACCCAGGCAGCTCGACGGCGCGCAGTCGTGACCGGCGGCCAGCAGCGCGGCCTTGCGGTCCTCGGCGCCGAGCGCCATGCAGGTCAAACCGTCGCACACCAGGGTCTTGGGGCCGTCTTGGCGCAACAGCCCATAGAAGTGCCCGGCGCCCCAGATGTCGGCTTCGGCCACGCCCGTTTCGGCGGAGATTGCCCGGACGTTGCCCTCTGTGGCGCCGCCGCGCTCCGCGAGCAGCGCCAAGATGCGTTCGCGTTGGGCGCCGCGGAAGTCCATGGGGTCACCTCGTGCGCCGCACCGGCGGGGCAGGGCAGCGATGGTGGGCCGGTTTGGCGGCCATGGCAAGCGCAGTCGGCCACGGGCGCCTACCGCTTGCGCATTCCCATGTTTGACCCAACCGACGACCGCGCCTAGCCTACGCGTGCGGCCGCAGCGGCCGCCGGTGCCCGCGATGCCCAAATACCTGCCGCTTGGCGCGAATGACTTTGCCGACGCCCGCACGACTCCGGGCGCGACCGTCGTGGACAAGACCGCGTTCATCGGGCGCGTCTTGCGCTCGCCGGCTCGGGCGCTCGTCATCTGCCGCCCGCGCCGCTTCGGCAAGACCATGAACATCACCATGCTGCGCGATTTTCTGCGCACGGCGATGCCAGGCCGGCCGGCCGCTCCCGACGCGTTGTTTGCAGGCATGGCCGCGCACGCCGATCCGCTGGCGATGGCCGAGCGCGCCCAGCATCCGGTGGTGTACCTGTCGCTCAAGGGCGTCAAGAGCATGACGTGGCCGGATGCCCTGGAGACGATCGGCCAACTGATGGCCGCGACGCTTCGGGAGTGCGGGATTGACCGCTCGCGCGCGGAGGATGCCGAGGCGCTGTTGCTCGAAGCGGTGGCCAAAGCCCAGGCGTCGCCGGCTGTCCTTGCGCTTTCGCTCAAGGCTTTGACCAGCGCGCTGCAGGCCCAGACCGGTCGACAAGTGTGGCTGCTCATCGACGAATACGACGCCCCGATCCAGACCGCTTGGCAGTATGGATACTATCCTGAGGCCGTGGCGTTCTTTCGTACCTTCTTCGGCGAAGCTGCCAAGGACAACCCCTCGGTCGCGCGCACCGTGATGACCGGCGTCATGCGGGTGGCCAAGGAAGGCATCCTGAGCGACCTCAACAACCTGCAAGTGGACACCGTGCTTGAAGACGAGTTCGCCACCGATTTCGGCTTCACCGAGGCCGAAGTCGACAAACTGGCCAACGACGACCCGGCCCTGCGCGACGGCATGCGCCAGTGGTACAACGGCTACACCATCGGCGGCCATGCCATCTACAACCCCTGGTCGGTGGCAGAGACCTTGACCAAGCCGCGGTCTCCCCTGCAAGCGCGCTGGATCGCTACTGGCGGCACCGACCTGCTGGAACGACTGGCCAGCCAGTCTCCGCCGTCGTTTCATGCCGACCTGGAGCGCTGGCTGATGGGCGAGGTCGTCGACCATCGGGTTGTCCAGGGCGTCGCGCTTGCGGACGTCGAGCGCCATGGCCATCTGCTGCCCACAATGCTCTTGCACGCCGGCTACCTGACCGCGCAGGCGGTGCGCTTTGAGCGCGGCCATGCCATTGCGGCGTTGCGCACGCCCAACGAAGAGGTGCGCACCGCCTTGGAGGGGTTGTATCAGGGCTGGCTTGCCGATTTCGGCCGCGGCGGCTTCGACCCCCGGCGCCTGTGTGCCGCGCTCTTGTCCGGCGACGAGGAGACCGTGCAGCGCATGTTGGGCGGTGTGGTGCGCGGCCTATTGAGCTACCACGACCTCGCCGACAAGACGCCAGAGCGCATCTACCACGTGTTCGTGCTGGGTGTCTTGAGCCAGGTGCCTCCGGGCTACCGCATCGAGAGCAACCGCGAGTACGGCAGCGGCCGGCCCGATGTGGTGCTGATTCCGGGCTCGGCAGACCAGCCGGGGGCGGTCATCGAGTTCAAAGCGGCCAAGCGCGGCACAGACGAGGCGGACGCGGAGTTGGCCTGCGACGCCGCCGAGGCGCAGATTCGGGTCAAGCGTTATCGCGAGGCTGGCGTTGGGTCGCCGGTTTTGGGCTGGGCGGTCGGGTTCGCGGGCAAGGAGGTCGTGGTGCGGTTGCTGGCGGCGGTTGGGTAGCGGCGACCAAGGATCCAACACAAGTCGACGCTTGGCATGTTCCCCGCCGCCGCGTGCTCCGCGCCGTCCACCATCCGATTGCATCTGCTCGCATGGATGTCGGAAACAGACCCTGCGCGACAACCTGGGCCCGCATCCGTCCGGCGCCGCCGGCTGACCCTGAAAGCTCCGCAGGGTGGCCATGACCGTGAAACCGGAGATCATCCGCATCCAGGCCACCTGTGAGAGGGTGTAGCCGAGTCACGTTCGCTGCAGGCCCTTCGACCTCGCAACGGACGCGATGTGGCCACACCCTCTCAGACCTCGAAGGACACATGCCTTTGGAGTTTGGCCGCTCCCTCCACCGACTGCCGTCGACCGCGGAACACGGTTCGACGTCGCCCTGCCCCCGAGGTCAAGGCCCATTGCGCCCCAGCCCCCGCTTTGCCAAGCTGCACGCCCTTCCGCCGCCAGCCAACGCGGCACCCCGCTCGATTCGAGGCAACCATGACGATGCAGCCTTTCATGCCCACGATCGCCCCGCGGGTCGTTCTTTTCGGGTTGCTTGCAGCCCTGGCGTGGGCCTGTGAAAGGGCCGCGCCGCCCGCCGGTTCCAGTCCGGCCGGTGCCTCAGCCGATGTCACCGACGCCGCTGCCCCGGACGCGTCTGCCGCCGAGACGTCTGCGGCACCTGACGGGGCTGCAGAGGTTGCCCCGCCGGCCGATGTCGCCTCGCCCGACACCACCCGCACGGCTGAAACGTCGTCCCCACCCGTCCTGTGCGCGGACGGCGCGGCGCCGAAGAAACTCGCCAGCGCTCCCTACGGGTTCTTGCGTCATGCGGTGGCCGAACCGTTCACGATGGAGCTGCTCGACGGCACCACGTTCGATTTCGCCGCGTCCTTCACCGGCTGCGACACGTATGCCTTCATCCCGGACAGCATCGTTGTATCCGAGGTCAACCCGGTCTCGGTGTGGACCAAGGATCTCGTCGCGCTGTTGAAGGCCTCGCCGAAGAACACCCACTATTTCTTCGTGTCGCGCCTGTCGAACTCGGCCGACGTCGTCAAAGCCACCCAGGCCATGCAAGAGCGCGTCGGCGACGCCCTCAACAACCTCGACGAGGCCAGCGGTGCGCACTGGTTCAGCCGGCTGCACGTGGCCAAGAAATCGGCGCTGGGCCAGGCCAACTGGGTCGGCCAGGTGCTGCAAGGCCATGGCAAGATGGGCTTTGGCATCGACCGCGACCAACGCATCCGCGGCTTTGGCAGTTTTGCCGACGTCACGCGTTCGGACGCCAAGTTGCAGGCGGCGGGCAAGTGGCCGTGGCAAGCCAACCTCGCCTACGCCGCGCACGAACCCGTTTTCTGGAACGCGCAGTTTGCCCGTCAAGCCAAACTCGATGCGCTCGGCGCGACCGTGGTGGACCTGTGGAAGGGCGAGGTGCTCGCCGAATTCGCAGAGACCGACGTGGACCTGCCCGGGGCGCCGACCATGGCGACCTTCGACGCGTTGTGGGTCGAGGTCGACATGCGCTGCCCGAAGGCCAATGAGGTCGAGTTCGGCAATTGCGGGGCGTGGGACTACCTCGCCGGCCTGCGGGTGACCGGTCCTGACGGCAAGGCCCGCGAAATTGCGCGGTTCATCACCACCTACCACCGCGAGTCGCACTGGATTGTCGATGCGACGCCCATGCTCTTTCTGCTGACCAAGGGTGGCAAGCACCATTTCCGTTGGGATTTCGCGCCGAGCTGGAACAAGCAGCCCACCGAAACGCGCCTGCGTCTGCACCTGGCCAAGACCGGCGCGCCCAGCCGTCCGGTCGCAGGCCACTATCTTTGGGACGGTGGGGCGTGGAATAGCAAGTACGACGCCGCGCATCCCGACATCCAGGTGCCCATCGCCGCGACGGCCAAAAAGGTCGAGCTGTGGGCGCTGGTCACCGGCCACGGCGCCGACAAGGCCACGCAATGCGCGGAGTTCTGCAACCACCAGCACCATGTCGCGGTCAGCGGCACGCCGTACAAGCTCGAGTTCCCCATGGCCGGCACGCAGAGTCAATGCATGCCACAAATGAGCAAGGGCATGACGCCGAACCAAGGTGGCACGTGGTGGTTCGGTCGCGGCGGTTGGTGTCCGGGGCAACAGGTCGAGCCCTGGCGGGTCGCGCTCGGCGCCGAGGCCAAGCCGGGATCGACCGTCACCGTGACCTACAAGGGCGTTTTCAACGGAAAGGCGCCGCCCGACGGCGAGGGCAACATCCACCTGGCGAGTTGGTTGGTGGTGTACGAGTAGCCGGCAGGCCGGGCAACTGGCGCTCTCGCTTCGCATCCTGGCAGCTTGCGTGCTGGCCCGGTCGCGCAGTGTTCCCAGTCGAGGTGCGCGGGTTTTCAGCCGGCTTCGCCGGACAGGCCCTGGGACAGGGGCAGGGACAGGGGCAGGGACAGGGACAGGGGCAGGGACAGGGACAGGGACAGGGGCAGGGACAGGGGCAGGGA
>VGRO01000166.1 GCA_016875335.1 Deltaproteobacteria bacterium
GCGGCATGGAGCGCCGATCACGCGCCAAGCGATGCGCGAGAAACTGCGGGTCAACAACAGCCGGCTTGGCGATGCACTGGCAGCGCTGGAAGACAGCAAGCGGGTGATGCGGACCGAAGCGGGCTGGGTGGCGGTGCAGTCGCCGGTGAGTGAAGCGCAGCCGGCGCTACCGCTGGGATAGACAGGTCGCTGGTCGGAGGTGGGGCGTTCCGTTCTGGCGCGCCCCCACGGGCGCGGCCGGAACGGAACGCATGTTTGCCAGGCCAAATGGGATTTGAGGGGCGGTGGGGGTGGGATGTAACACGGACTAGAGCCCGGTCCCGCAGGGACGCGCCCAGATGCAGCTCTGCGTTGTTCGGCCCCGCTCACGGCAGGCGGCGGTTCGCACGGGCAAATGGGTGATCATCGGCCGGATCTTCTGCACCCCCAAATTCGGATCCTCGCCCGATGTTGCGCTACGATGCGCGGCCTGGAGGTACCCGTGCGTTGCGCCCTTCTTGCTTTTCTTGTCGCAGCGATTCCACCCTTGGTCGCGTGTTCCGATTCCGCTACGACTGGCTCGACCGCGGCCGGCGATGCGGGCGCCGATAGTGGCGGAGCCTGCGGTCCCGGCCGGCACGGCAGTTCGTGCGACGACGGCGACCCGTGCACGACGGGCGACCAGTGCGGAGCATCGGGCTGCGCGGGCACGCCCAAGGTCTGCGACGACGGCCTCGACTGCACAGCGGACGGCTGCGGCACCGGCGGGGCGTGCAGCCACGCACCGAAGCCCGCGTGGTGCCACGTGACAGGCACCGGCTGCGTGGCTGACGGCGCAGCGAAGTCCGGCGATCCTTGCCGGGTGTGCAATACCGCAAAATCCGCTGTGGAATTCAGCCTCGCGCCCACCGCATGCGACGACGGCAACGCCTGCACCAAGGGCGACGCATGCGACCCTGCGGGCGCGTGTACCGGCACCGTCGCGGTCTGCGACGACAAGAACCCCTGCACCACCGACAGTTGCGACGCCAAGGCCGGCTGCAAGACCGCGGTCACCCCGGGGCCGTGCGCAGACGGCGACCCGTGCACTACCGGCGACCTGTGCGCCGACGGCACCTGCAAGGCCGGCACCGGAAAACTGGGCTGCGACGACAACAACGGCTGCACCCTGGACTCGTGCAAGCCGGGCATGGGCTGCGTTCACGCCCTGACCAAGCAAGCGTGCGACGACGGCGAGCCCTGCACCTCGCCCGACGCCTGTACGGGCGGGGTCTGCGTTGGCGTCAAGACCTTCCAGTGCCCCAAGTGCGACCTGCTGTTCGGGCCGACGGCGGGCAAACTCACCCAGTTTCTCATCGGCAACTCGGGCAAAGCGGGCCAGGGCATCGACGTCGACGGCGACGCCAAAACGTGCGCACCGGAAGGCAACTGCGCCGACGGCGTGGACAACAGCGCGGCCGTGCTCTCTGGTTTCCTCAACACCCCGCTCATCAACGGCGTCAGCGAGGGCACGCTGACCTTCGTCGCCGAGTTCGCGGGCTACGTGGGCGAAGGTGTGCCGTTCACGCTGAACCTGTACTACGCGGAAATGGCGCAAGAGTCCGAGCAAGCCGGTTGCAAGAAGAACGCTGACGTCTGCAAATGGCTGGTCGGCCAGTCGGGGCTGACGGCGCAGTGCAAACCCAAGTTCTCGTTCAGCGACGCCACGGTCAAGAACGGCAAGCTCAACGCGGGCACCAAGGACACGGTCTTTGCCATGGATGCCGACCTGCTCGGCGCCAAGAACGCGACGCTCTACGTCAAGGGCGCGCGCATCCAAGGCGCTGTCGAGTTCGCGGCCGACAAGAAGTCGATCGTCGGCGTCCAGGGCGTATTGGGCGGGGCGGTGCCCCAGGCCGCTGTCATCGACATGATCAACGCCGTGGATGCCAGCCTGTTTGGCGGCTTGGGCTTGAGCAAGCAGGAGATTTTGGAGCTCGTGGCCCAGATCCTCGTGCTCGACATCGACGTGGACGGCGACGGCGGCAAGGAGTCGGCCTCGATCGGCATCCGCTTCTCCGCGGTGGGTGCGGCGCTGGTGGGGACGGTCAAGTAGGCGGTTCGTCCGCCGCATGAGGTTTGCCATGCTGTCGCGCGCTGGGCGCTCTCGCTGGTGGGTCCTTGCACTGGCCTTGCTGGCCCTGGACGCCGCCGGCCAGCAACCGGTCGAACGGATGGTGGTTCCCGTTGCACCGCGCTCGCTGGTCGCGGACGCCAACAACGACGCCGCGCTGGTGGTGGTGGCCCACCAAGCCGCCGACCCGCTGGCGACCGATGCCACTGCGCTCGGACTCGGGTGGGCCGAGTTCCTGCTGCGCAAAGGGGTACAGCCCGCGCGTCTGGCGGTGCTTGGCGGGCCCAGGGCCACGGTCGGTGGCGTGCACGCAGAGCTCGATCGGCTGGCCACCCTGCGCCCAGCGCGGCTGTGGCTGGTGGTGCTGGCGCGCGGTGCGACCGGCCCGGACGGCGCGTGGCAGGTCGTGTTGACGCCGGCGGCGGCCGGAGACATGGGCCATGCCACGGCAGCGACAGACCTGGTGGCCCGTGCACGCAAGGCCGGACCCGTGGTGGCCATTGTCGACGCGCCGGCCCCGGGAGCCGCCAAGCCCATGGCGTGTGCAGGAGAGTGCGCGGTTCTGGCGCACGCCGTCCGGCCGCCCGAGGATCTCGGACGCTTGGCATGGCACGCCCTGGCCGGGCTGGTGGGCCACGGCGATCGCAATGGCGATGGGCAAGTGACGCTGGGCGAGGCGGCGCAGTTCGCGCGCGACGCGGGCCTCGCGTTGGCGGCGGTGGAACCCGCAGCGGAGGCCGACGAGCGCGCGGATACGGTGCTGGCCCGCTTGCCGCGAGCGCCGGCCGCCTCGGCCCGGCCACCGTCGCCGCCTCCACCGTCGCGGCCTCCAGCGTCGCCGCCGCCACCGCCGCCACCTTCACCGTCGCCACCTTCACCGTCGCCACCTTCACCGTCGCCACCTTCACCGCCGCCCAATGGCGACAGCGCCAAGAAAGCCCCGCCTCCACCGACGGGCGGGGGCGGCTTGGCCAGGGACACCAAGAAAGACGCCGTGGCACCGGGCGGGTCCAAGGTCGGCGGCGAAAGGAGGAAGTCTGACGGCGACCTCGGTGGCGCGATCGGTGATGGCTTTGGCAAGGGCGGACTCGGGCTCTCGGGCACGGGCCGCGGCGGCGGCGGCAGTGGCGAGGGCAGCATTGGCGTCGGTGGTCTCGGCACCGTCGGCCGCGGCGGAGGGGTGGGCTCCGGCAACGGCTATGGCAGCGGCGGCGGGCGCGGGATGGCACGCAGGAGGCATGCGCCGATCGAGCGCTTTCCGACGTTGGAGGCGCCGGATCGCGCCGAAGTGGGCCAGATCTTTGGCTTGCAGGTATCGCTGACCGAGCGCAAGGTCGTCGTCGACGTCAAGGTGCAGCAAGGCGCGGCCACGGCCGAGGGCAAGCTGCAGATGGAGCTCGACGACACCCCTGGCCCGTGGACCATCGACGTCGCAGTGGCGGCGCCCGGGTTTGACGTGCTCGGCGACACCATGGCCCAACTCAGTCTGCCCAAGGTCGGCGATTCGACACCTGCCCTTTTCAAGCTGCGGGCGCGGCCGGCGCTGGTGGGACGCGCGCCCGATGTGTTCGTCACGTTCTGGTTCAAGGGGCGCTTCCTGGCCAAGGTGAGCAAACCCATTGCCGTGGGCAATGCGGAGGTCGCGGCTGGGCCGGCTCCCGCACAGGCGCCGGCTGCGCCCACCAAGCCCGCCGCGGTGCAGGGGGTGGCCGCCAACGTCGCCGCTGCCGATCCGGTGCCTGACCTGACCCTGTGGGTGCTGCACGGCGGCGATCCGAGCCGGCCGGACGAAGCGCAAATCCTGGTGCAGTCGCCGCACTTGCAACCGAGCGCGGGCTTCGAGCGCTTTCCCGCCGACCTCGGACAGCGGCTCGACGCCCAATACGCCCGGTTCGTACAGCGCATCTCGCGCGGGGCCGAGACGTTTGGAGCCGAACCCGCCCCTGCGCCGGCCGCAGACCGCACCGAAGAAACCCGCCTATTGCTGCGCGGTTTCGGCAAGGAACTCTACGCCAACGCGACGCCGCTCCTGTTCAAGCAGGCGCTCGCGACCCTGATCGGCCAACTCGGCGGGCAGTTTCGAGCCATCCAAATCTACACCAACAACCCACGGCTGCCGTGGGAGTTGCTGGTCGCACCCAAGCCCGGTGGCGGCGAAACCGACTTCCTGGGCGTCGACTACCGCATCGCCCGGTGGCACATCACCCCTGGCACCCAGGTGCTCCACCGCCCGCCGCCACAACTCGAAGTGGCGGGGGTCTACGTCGTGGCGCCGAGCTATGCGGCTGCGGCAGCCCTGCCTGCCCAGGAAGCGGAACTCAAGGCCATCGCTGGCGCCAGCAGCGACCGCTTTCGCAAGCTCGCTGGCGACTTCGCAGCGGTCAAGTCGCTGGTGGCCGGCAAGCAGCCGACCACCATCAGCCTCGTCCACTTCGCCGGCCATGGGCAGGCCAGCGCCCAGGCCGACAAGGCGTCGCCCGAGTTCACCATCCGCCTGGCCGACCGCGAGTTGCCGCTCCTTGCCTGGAAGGGACTCGGCGGGAACTGGGGCGGCGCCCATCCGTTGGTCTTTTTCAACGCATGCGAGGTGGGCCGGGCGGAGCGCACCGCGGGGTTCGTCGACGGCTGGGGGCCGGCGGTGCTCGAGACCGGGGCCAGCGGCTACATCGGCGGCCTGTGGCCGCTCGGCGACAGGGCGGCTTCGGACGCTGCAGCGGCGTTCTACCAATCGGCGTTGTCGCGCGACGGTGCGCTGGTCGCCGAGGCGGTGCGCCAGGTGCGGGCGCGCTTTGCCGCGACCGGCGACCCGACCTATCTGGCCTACGTGTACTACGGCGACGCCAACCTGGCGCTGCGCAGAGCCGGTGCGGAGGAAAGCGAACCCGAGGCACTGCGCGTCGCGGTGGGCAACGTCGACGTGTCTGGCGGTCTGTCGCCGGACATCGTCCGCCGCATCGCGATGCGCAACCTCGGCCAGATCCGCTACTGCGTCGAGCGCGAGGCGACGCGCGGCACCAACGTCGGCGGCATGGTTGTAGTTCAGCTCGCGATTTCGCCCGAGGGCGCGGTTCTGGCGGTGACCACGCCCAAATCGACGATGACCGCGACTGCCGCGGTGCAGTGCATCACCGAACGATTCCGGCGCTTGGTTTTCCCCAAGCCTGAGGGCGGCGGTTTGGCCATGGCGACGGTGACCTTGGCCGTGCGCTGACCCACCGACGCGGACCTACTGGGCGGGCTTGGCTGCCTTGTCGTCTGGCTTTGCCTTGGCCTCGACGGGCGCGACCTGACCCAGCGATGCGACGACCGGCTCCTTGGTGGCCACGCCCTCGGCGCGCACCTCGACGCGCGTGCCACTGACCTTGACCACCTTGCCCTGGTACATCTGGCCGACCCACGGCACCTCCACCAGTTGGCCGACCTTGAGCGCGGGCTTGAGCGGGATCGGCCGCAACTGGCTCTTGGCGGTGGCGGCGACCAAGTGCGAGAACTTGCGAACCAGCCAGTTGTCACCCGATTCGGCGATGAGCAGCAACAGTTCGTCGCGGCCCTGTTCGCCCTTGGCGATGGCAAAGTTGCCGGGGTGCAGCCCCTCTTTCTGCTTGGTGACCTCGCGCGGCGACAGCACCTTGACCAGTTGCACCTCGGGCCACGAATCGGGCAGGTCGGTGTAGCGGACCGTCATCTTCTCGCCCTCGACCTTGGTGACGGTGGCGTGCTTGAGTTCGCTGGCCCACTCGGCCAGCACCATGTCGCCGACCGCCACCTCGCCCGGTTGGCTGCCGGCGGGGATGACGAAAAGTCCCGTGGTCCTGTAGGTTCCGCCGGTCAACTCCTTGATGGTGATGGCGTCGCCTTTGACCTCGCCGATGTCCTGCGCAAAGAGGTTGTAGGGCTTGCGTGCGTCGGCATAGGTTCGATCCCGACCGGCCATCAACACATAGCAGCGGTCGCCGTCCTTGGCGCTGGTACCGCGCGGCGGCAGGTTCCACGCGTTCTTGGACAGATCGGCCTCCTTGGGCTCGGCCTCCGCGGTCGCAGTCGCCGCGGCGGGTGCCGACACCGCCGTGGCTGGCGCGGGCGGATCGGCCGGCACGGGTTCAAGGTTGCCGGCTTGAGCGGCTGCGTTGGTTGCTGCAACGACTGGGACCTCTTTCTTCTTGCAGCCCAGTGCCGCGGCGGCGACCAGGGCCAGCAAGGTCAATAGCTTGAGTTTCATCGTGGTACCTCCGCTAGGACGCGCTGTCAGAATCGGTCGATTTTCCACTGGCCGTCTTCCTGCACCAGGATTGGCTTGAGTTCAGCGCCACCGGCGGTGACCAGGCCTTGCGTGCGGCCGTCGCCCTCGCCCGGTTCGATGCGAAAGCGCACGTCGCTGGACCCGAGCACGGACGGAAAGCGCCCGAGGTGGCGCCAGAACCGCTCGGCGTGGTTGGCTTCAATGTCCTTGAGCTGGGCGGCGAAACGCTTGGAGCACACCCCGGCCAACTGCTTGAAATCTCGGGCACCGATCGCCGGAAGCGCCGTGGCGAGCAGTTCGCGCAGCACCTTGGCGCGGGGATCGTCGGCGCCAGCGGCGGGCGCCTCGGGCTGCGGCGCGGTCGGGCGGCGACGCGCGGCCATTGTGTCGCCCGGCGGCATCGCCGGCCTGCCTTGCGGAACCGCGATCTCGCGGTCGCCGACGCGGACCTTGAGCGGTCGGCCGGCGACAAGCGTCGGCTGGGCGACGGCGGGCGGCAGACCTGGAACCGCGGGGCCTGTCGGCCTCACCGCGTGGGCGGCAGGCAGGCACCGCCCAGGTTCGCGGCCGCAGTCCGTCGGCTCGCTGCAAGCGCCCGCCACCGCGGCGGCCAGCGCCACGACGCCACCCACACCCCTGCGTTTCATCGACGACTCCGCTGGACGAATGGCCTACGCGCGGACGATCTTGACGGTCTGGATGACCACCGGCGTGCGCGGCCGGTCGCCGGCTCCGCACGGGGTCTTGCCGATCTTGGCCACGGTGTCCATGCCGCTGACGACTTCTCCGAACACCGAGTGGCGGTTGTCCAGGTGCGGCGTCGGGCCCAGCGTGACGAAGAACTGGCTGCCATTGGTGCCCGGACCGGCGTTGGCCATCGACAGGATGCCAGCCTTGCTGTGGCGCGCGGTCGGGTGGAACTCGTCGCCGAACTGCCAGCCGGGGCCGCCAGTGCCCTCGCCCTTGGGGCAACCGCCCTGGATCATGAAGCCGTCGATGACACGGTGGAACACCAAGCCGTCGTAGTAGGGCCGGCGCTCCTCGGCTCCGTTGAACGGGTTCTTCCAGGCCACCGTTCCCTCGGCCAACTGAATGAAATTGGTGCAAGTCTGCGGCGCGCGGTCCACGAAGAGCTGGATGCGGAAATCGCCGAGCGAGGTGGCGAAATCTGCAAACACGGTCTTTGCGGTTTCCAGCGGGGCGATGGTCTTGAGGGGTTTCTTGTTGCCAAAGAAGGACATGGTGCGGTCTCCGAGCCGGCGTGGCCAAAAGGGGGCGCAATCTTAGGTCTGCGTCGCCGGCTTGGCAAGGTGCTGCGCCGCGACCTCTCGCTTACACAACCGTGACGCGCAATGGACTTTTTTATCCCTTGAAGCATTGAATCGCGCTGTACGCGGGGGCACCATTCGCTCGCCGGCCGCAACTCGCCGGCCCGGTCGCCAAGCGGTGACCGAATGGACGTTCCCCGTGCAAGCGCCTCGCCCACTCCGCCGCCCAGGCGGTAGGCGCCGCCCCTCTCTGGCTTCGCCGGCCGGAACGTCGTCCCTTTTCATCGGACATCGTCATCCGCTGAAGGCGTGCGCCGCCGCAGTGCGGCGTCCGTTTGCGTCGCCGTGCGGCGGGAGCGCCGCCAAGTGAGGTTCGTCATGCGCCATCTGCTCTTCCCGTCAATCGCCGCTGTTCTGGCTGCGGTCGCCCTGATGCACTCACCCGTCCACGCCGCGGACAAGCCCGGCGACAAGGCGCCCACCAAGACCGCCGGTTCGCAAAGCGGTCTGCCCGCGAGCATCAGCAGCGAAACCAAGGAGTGCCTGGGTTGCCACAAGGACGACTCCCCCGGCATCTATCAGCAGTGGGGTCAAAGCAAGCACTACCGCGGCAACGTCGGATGCTACGAGTGCCACAAGGCCGACAAGGGCGACGCCGATGCCTTCGACCACAACGGGCAGCTCATCTCGATCCTGGTCACGCCAAAGGACTGCGCGAACTGCCACGCGCGCGAGGTCGCCGAGTTCCTCGGATCGCGGCACAGCAAGGCAGGCCGCATCATCGGTTCCATTGACAACCACCTGGCTGAAGTCGTGCAGGGCAATCGGGCGTTCAAGTCACCGGGATTTCCCAACGGCAACTCGGCCGCTGCGGTCAACGGCTGCTGGCAGTGCCACGGCTCGCCGGTCAAGGTCGTCAAGGACGGCAAGCTGGACGTAGCCTCGTGGCCCAATAGCGGCGTTGGCCGCATCAACCCGGACGGCACCGAGGGATCGTGCAGCGCCTGCCACATGCGCCACGACTTTTCGGCCGCCCAGGCGCGCCAGCCCAACACCTGCGGCAAGTGCCACCTCGGCCCGGACCACCCGCAGAAAGAAATCTACGAAGAGAGCAAGCACGGCATCGCCTACTCGGCCAACGTCGACAAGATGAACCTGAACAGCGCCAAGTGGATCGTCGGCGAGGACTACACCGCCGCCCCGACCTGCGCGACCTGCCACATGTCGGCCACCCGCAAGCAGCCCGTGACCCACGATATCGGCATGCGCATCAGTTGGAACAACCGCCCAGTGTTGTCGGTGCGGCCCGACGCCGCCGACGCCAAGATGGGCCTGGCCGGCGCCAAGGTCAGCTGGGAGAAGCGCCGCGCCAACATGAAGGAGGTATGCACGGCGTGCCACAACGAAACGTGGGCCGACTCGTTCTACGCGCAATACGACGCCACCATCACGCTGTACAACGACAAGTTTGCCAAGCCCGGGATGGCGCTGCACGAGTTGGCCAAGCCGCTGCTGGGTCCAGGCTTTTCGTCGATGATCGACTTCGTGTGGTACGAAATCTGGCACCACGAGGGCCGCCGGGCCCGCCACGGCGCGTCGATGATGGCCCCCGACTACACCCATTGGCACGGCACCTACGAGATCGCTCGCAACTTCTACGGGCACTTCATCCCGTTGCTCAACGAGTTGGTCGAGAAGTTCAAGGGCAGCGCCGATCCTGGCAAGGCGGCCAAGGCCCAGGCCCTGCACGCCAAGATCGAGGAAGTGCTGAACAGCAGCGATCACCAGTGGTTCCTTGGCAAGGGCGCCAAGGCCGAGCCCCCCGCTGCGGGTGGGCACAAGTAGGCTCCGGTGCAACGCGCCAGCACCGGTGGCGACCGCCCGTAGAGCGACGGCCGGCGGTTGCTGCGCAGCAGGGCTTGCACGGGACAACGCTCACGCGCTACGGTAGGCCCAGCAGGGACGGTCCAGGAGCAGACGTGCAACCAGGCAATCTTTCGAGCATCCGCGAGGACTACGGCATCGACGAGCTGCGCGAGGCCAGCGCCCCGGCGGACCCGTTGGCACTGTTCGACGACTGGCTGCGCGCGGCCCTCGAAGCCTGCGGCCCGGACGCCATCGCGATGACATTGGCCACGGCCGCGGCCGACGGGCTGCCGAACGCGCGCACGGTCCTGCTCAAGGGCGTGGACGGCGGCCATTTCGTGTTCTTCGGCAACTACCACAGCGCCAAGGGCCTCGAACTCGACGCCAATCCCAAGGCCGCGCTGCTTTTCTTCTGGCCGGCCCGCCAGCGCCAGGTGCGCGTTCAGGGCCACGTGCAGCGCATCGCTGCGACGGACAGCGACGCCTATTTCGCGACCCGGCCGCGCGACAGCCAAGTCGGCGCGTGGGCTTCGCCGCAAAGTCGCGTGGTGGCTGACCGCGAGGAGTTGCAGGCGCGGGTCGACGCGGAGGTGGCGCGCTTTGGCGAAGGCACGGTGCCGCGGCCGCCGCACTGGGGGGGCTGGCGCCTTGCGCCCGTTTGCCTTGAGTTCTGGCAGGGCCGGCCGATCCGGTTGCACGACCGGCTGTTGTACACGCGCGAGGCGGACGGTTGGGCGCGTGTGCGGCTGGCTCCGTAGGAAGGTGTTGATAACAGAGACGCCTTCCGCCCGGAACCATGGAAGTGTTCGCAGCACGCTTCAACCCCGACAAGCGTTGGCTTGGCAATCGGAATTTCAGCGAACTCCTCTTTGGTTTCAGTACGTCACCTTGCGCTTGACGTCGCGCCGCCCTGCGCCCAGTATGTCGGCCCCCGGCAAGCCTGACCCGGATCACGGCGCAGCATGATCGACCCTGCCGACATCGCGACCGCCGCCGCCTGGATTGCCGAAGCAGACGCCCTGGTGGTCGGCGCCGGTGCGGGCATGGGCGTGGACTCAGGGCTGCCGGACTTCCGCGGCACCGAGGGGTTCTGGCGTGCTTACCCCGCGTTTTGCCGCAGGGGGCTGCGCTTTGAGGAACTGGCCAACCCGCGCTGGTTCACCCGCGACCCGGCGACGGCCTGGGGCTTCTATGGCCACCGGCTGAACCTCTACCGCGCGACATCGCCTCACGAAGGGTTCGCCATCCTGCTGTCGTGGGCGCGCGCGAAGCGCCACGGTGCCTTCGCGTACACCAGCAATGTCGACGGCCATTTCCAGCGCAGCGGGTTCACACCGGATCGGGTGGTCGAGTGCCACGGCTCGATCCACCACCTGCAGTGTGTGGCAGAGTGCGGCCAGTCGCCGTGGTCGGGCCACGACGTGCAGGTCACTGTCGACGAGGCCGAATTCCTGGCCGTCGCGCCTTTGCCGGCGTGCCCGAGCTGCGGCGGCGTTGCGCGCCCACAAATCCTGATGTTTGGCGACTGGCAATGGGACGGACAACGCACGGCGGCGCAGGAGGCCAACTTGCACCACTGGCTCAAGACCGTCGGGCCAGGACGCATCGTGGCGGTGGAACTTGGTGCCGGCACTGCGATTCCGACAGTTCGGCTGTTTTGCGAGCGGCTGGTGGAGCGCCGCGGCGCGCGGCTGGTGCGCATCAACCCGCGCGAATGCGAGGCGCCCGCCGGGCAGATCGGCATGGCGAGCGGGGCGTTGGCGGCGCTGCGGGCGATCGATGCGGCGCTGGAGGGGCGGGCGGCGCGGGCGTGAGTTGGACGGACGAGCGGGCGAGGCGGTGGCGCGAAACGCGGCGAGTCCAGAGCGCGCCGTGCGCAAAGTCGTTTGCCGCGCGCGGGCTGCCGGGCGTACGCTTGCAACGACCGCTCGGCCACTGGCCGCCAAGGGTGCCCCATGTCCCTGCCCGAAAACCTGACAGGCCTGAATCTGCCGCAGCGCTTCACGTTCGGACCGCGCATCGGTGCGGGCGCCATGGGCGAAGTGTTCCGGGCGACCGCCGAAGGCAGCGATCGATCGTTGGCGGTCAAGGTCATCCGTCCAGAAATGGCGGCCGACCCCAAGTTTGTGGCCCGCTTCGTCCGAGAGGCGCGGGCACTTGAACGGGTGCAGTCTCCGCATGTCGTGCGGGTGGTTGACCTCGGCGTGGCACGGGCGAACGGGCGCGGGCTCGCGTTGGCCACCGACGTCGCGCTGGATACCAACCCGCGGGCATTGGGTCCAGACCAACTACTGTACATGGCGATGCAATGGCTTGAAGGCGAACCCCTGGACCAGCGCATCAAGCGCGAGGGCGGCCTGACCGGCGTCGCAGCGTTGGAACTGGCCACCGGACTGCTCGATGCACTGGCTGCCGCCCATGCGGAAGGCCTGGTGCACCGGGACGTCAAGCCCGGCAACATCATCGTCGCCGAGCGCCAAGGGCGTCTGCACCCGTGGCTCATCGACTTTGGCATCGTCAAGTCGCTGGACGGAGACCTTGGCGCGAGCCTGACGACCGGGTTCGTTGCCGGCACGCCGCAGTACTTCTCGCCCGAACAGGCGCGCGGCGAGGCGGTGACCGCGGATGTAGACCTGTGGGCGCTCGGTGTGACGCTGTACCACGCGCTGACCCGCAAGTATCCGTATGAAGCGGCGACGATGGCGCGGCTCATCGTCACCATCGGCCGCGAGCCGCCGCGCCCCCTGCAGGTGGAGGACTGCCCCAAGTGCGCGTCGCCGCAGTTGGTCGCATTGGTCAACGGGCTGTTGACCTGGCCGCATACAGAGCGGCTTCGCTCGCTGGACGCTGCCCGCGAGCTCTTGCGGCGCAGCCCGGAAAACCTGGCCGACGAGCCGCCCACCTTGCAGATGCGGCCGCTCCGGCGGCCGAGTCAGGCGACGCAAGGTGTCGAGGTCCCACCACCCGTGCCTGCCATGGTGGCGCCGCCGCCGCTCGAGGAGCCAGAATTCGTGGCGTCCACGGAGGTGCCCGCGCGGCCGGCCGTGGCACCGCAAGGTGCCGACCCGGTAGCGGGGACGCTGGCCATGACCCCGCTGGTGCGGCAGGCGTTGGCGGAAACGGTGGCGATGGAACCGCTGGTGCGGCCGGTGGCCGAGGCGCCGCGGCAGAAAGGCCCGCGGGATTGGACGTGGGCCGTGGCGGTGGTGGCGGTGGTGGCGTTCGCGGTGCTGGTTTGGTGGGTGGTGGGGTGGTAGAGGAGATAGCCAGTTCGGCCGCGGGCACACCCCACGCGCGGCGCCATGGCGGAAGGCATGTAGTCACAACCCTGCAGCGTTCGCAGTGGCGCTATGCTGCCGGGTAGTTGCCAGGGAGATGCAGTCGAAGTTTGCCCGAACCCTGTAGCCGACTGGCTATTTCCACTTGCAGGTCGCCGTGAGCGCCTTGCCGGTTGAGCCCGCCCAGCAGTAGCCACAAGAGCCTCCGGTTGGGTTGCAGCCGCTATCGAATTTGCTGGCACAGCTTGCGGGCGAGATCACGCGAACCGCCTGATTTTGCAGCACAGTGTTCGTCTTGACGGCGCCATAGTTGATGTTGAGCGTGATCCAGTTTGAACAACTACCCCCCGTAGGGTTGATCGTGGTGCTGATGTAGTAACCGGTGATCCAGTCGCCGACCTCGACCTTGAGGTCGTTGGAGAACGTGCCCGAGGACTTGCAGACGCTGAACTGAACGTACTGGCCGCTCAGCCCAAGTTGGGCCGTCAGGTTCGGCGCCCCACTGGGCTTCGAGGGCATCGAATACGAAGAACTTGTCGGCGACCACCAAGTCGTGGCGGAGCATGACGAAATGCAGCTACCGCTTTGGCAGATCATGTCGGTTCCACACTGTGAATGGCTGCCAAAAACCGCCTCATTTCGGCGAAATCCGCGCCACCGCCAACTTTAGGCGGCCGGCACCCCGAGGTTTCGGCCACTTGCGGC
>VGRO01000167.1 GCA_016875335.1 Deltaproteobacteria bacterium
TTTTCCAGTCCCTAAGGGCCAGGAAATGATTTACTCAATCATTTCTCGGGCCCGTTTGCTTGCTCCGTGGGTCGCCAGCTCGCGGACCAAAGGTCCGACTCGCGGCTCCGTCCTGATGTGAGAGTGATCGACTTATTATTTTCCAGTCCCCAACCTGGCCTAAATCCCCATCAGCTTGGCGCCGTTTTGCGCCCGGATCGCTGCGCCGCGGTCGGCTGCGAACTGCCAGCGCAGTTGCCAGCGTGGAAAATCGGCGGTGATCGACAACACGCGCCGCACGTCGGGCAGGCGCTTCTGGCCGAGTTCGACCTGCGCGACCAACACCGGCAGTTGCGGATGGTCGCGCACTGCCGGGCTACTCGGGTCCAGGCCCGCGGCGACGATGCGCTCGTCCACGCCCGGCCAGTGCAGGTCCAGTTCGGGCTGTGGCAGGGCGCGCTCGCAGTAGGCTTCCAGGTGCAGGCGCACGATCGGCGACTCGCCGGCTGGGGTTGGACGCCGTTCGACGCGCTGGACCACGAGCAGGCGATCCACCTGCGTCGGCAAGTCGTCGAGGTAGCGCGCCACGTCGCGCGCACTGCCTTGCACGTCGAGGCGGAGCGGGATGACAAGGCGCAGGTCGTCCAGGCGCGGCTGCCAGCGTTCGCCGGGCTTGATCACCGCGGCCGAGGGCGGCGTCGGTTCCTCCGCAAGGTCGACGTGCGCTTCCTTGACCACCAACAGGCGAATGGTGGCCAATTGTCGCAGCTGGCTGTTCAGGCTCTCGACGGCCGGCCGGGCCGGGACGCGCCGAAAGTAGCCCGTGCTCTGCAACTTGCCGTTGAGCGCCGCCAGTTCGCGGGCCGCGCCTTCGCGGCTGGCGTAGATCGCTTCGAACGCCGCCTGATCCTTGCGGGCCGCGGCGATGAGCGCCTCGACCGTGAGCGGCGGCGCGGGCGGAGGGGGCGCGGGCGGTGCAACCGGGGTGCAGGCGGCCAGGCAAACGATACTCGCGATCTCAAGAAGTTTGCGCACAAAAACCCACGCCGGCCACGCGGCCAGTCTCCTAGAGGGTAGGCAGAAGGCGCGCCCGGCGCCACCATTGCGCGGCCGGACGCGTGCGCCTACACTGCGCGCCATCGCGCCCTGGCGATCACCCGGTTCGCAAGCGGCAAGCGGTTTGGTACGGCGGCGACGCGCGCGGACCCTGGGTCGACGCGGCTGCCGGATGACTCCGGGCGACGGCGCCCGGCCGGCGAGGAAAGCATGGCACGCACGCACGACGACATCGAACGCTACATCCTCTCAAGCAATTATGGCGCCGAACAGGCCAGCCCCGGGACCTGGGTCTTGCGCGATCCGCAGTGGGGCGGTGCGCAGATCGTTGTGCACCACAACGACCCGCTGGTGGTGTACCGCGTCAAGCTTTTCGACATTCCCGCCGGGCTGCCCGCCGATCGCAAGTCTGCGCTGCTCAGCCGCCTGCTCGAACTGAACGGCACCGAAATGCTGCAGGGCGCCTACGCGCTGGAGGGCAACGCGGTGGTGGCCGTCGAGGTCATGCAAGCCGAGAACCTCGACCAGAACGAGTTCGACGCGGCGCTCGACTCGCTGACCCTGTCGATCGTCGACCACCGCGACGAGTTCCTGACCATGTTGGCGGCCTAGTCGGCAGCCTGGACGCACATGGCGCCTCGGCGCCGCCCCATTTCTCACAACAAGAGGCATCCACCATGAGCTTGTTCGACCGCATCGGATTGCTCGTCCGCTCCAACCTCAACGCGCTGGTCTCCAACGCGGAAGACCCCGAGAAGATCCTGAACCAGTTGCTGATCGACATGCGCGATCAGTTCATCGAGGCCAAGAAGCAAGTCGCGGTGGCGATCGCCGACGAGAAGCGCCTGTACGCCAAGATGGCCGCCGCCCAGCAGGCGTCTGGCGAGTGGGAGCGCAAGGCCATGCTCGCCGTGCAGGCCGGCGACGACCAGTTGGCGCAGGAAGCCCTGTCGCGCCAGCAATCCGAGGCACAACTCGCCGAGCAGTGGAAGGGCCAGTGGATGGCCCAAAAGCAGGCTTCGGAGCAGTTGCGCGCGGCCTTGCAACAGTTGAACGTCAAGATCGAGGAAGCCAAGCGCAAGAAGGATCTGATGATCGCGCGCGCCAAGCGCGCCGAGGCCCAAAAGACCATCCAGAACACGATGGCGGGCCTCAACGACAATTCCGCCTTCGACGCCTTCGGCCGGATGAGCGAAAAGGTCGAACAGATGGAAGCCGAGGCTGCCGCCTCGGGTGAGCTTGCCGCCGACATCTCGGGCGCAAGTCTCGAAGACCGTTTCAAGAAGCTGGAGTCCCAGAAGGGCCCGAGCGACGCGCTGCTGGCGCTCAAGGCCAAGATGGGCCTGATTCCCGCCAGCGCCGCCGCGCCCGGGGCCGCTTCGATCAAGGCGCCGCCCGCGCTGACCGAGGACGAATTCTCGATTCCGGACATCGGCATCGAAGTCGGCAACAAGGCAAAGGCGTAGTCGGGGTCACCGGGCGAGCGGCGCATGGCGCTCTACCGCCTGCGATCGTCCGTGCGCATCGAGCGCGACCCCGGGGGCGCGCTGCAGGTCGTCGATCCGGAACTGCGTCGCGTATTGCGCCTGGGGGCCCATGACGGACGGCTGGTGCAGGCGCTGCGGCGCGGCGCCACGGCGGCCCAATTGGCCAAGGGCTCGGGTCTCGCGCCAGGGGCGGTCGGTGCGCGCCTGACTGCCCTGGCCCGCCTGTACCTCTTGCAGGGCAAGCGCGCGCAGCAGCGCATCGCGCTCGGCGCCGAGGCCGCCGCGGCCACCCATGGTGCCAGCCTGCCGGCCGCCGAAGCACCCCTGCACTGGCCGGCCGGCCGCAATCCGCCGCGCCACGCGTGCCAGGGCACCGGCACCTGCTGCGGGGCGACCTTTCTCGGGCCGCTGTTGCCGTCGGACCGCAAGCGCATAGTGTCGCTGACTTTCGGCTCGCGGGTGCGGGACAGTGGGACCGTGCGCCTCGGCGCGGACGCCGTGGACAACCGGTCGGAAGTGTTCGAGGTCGCCCACGTCGCCGGCCGGGATCACGTGGGCATGGCGCGCGGCAACGACGGCCGCTGCGTGGCCCAGGGCGACGACCTGCTGTGCGACATCCACCGCGAACACGGCGCCGCGGCAAAGCCGGTCGCGTGCCGGCTGTTTCCCCTGCGATTTCATCGCAGTCCTGCGGGCATCCACGTCTCGCTGATCCTGGCATGCGATGGGTACGACCGCGCCCGTGGGCCAGGTGCCGCTTGGCCGGCTCGCGAAGCCGAGGTCCGCGCCCTCCTGGCCGAAGGTGCACCTGCGGTCCGCGTGGCAGCGCCCGCCGAGTGGACGGCCGGCGTGCCCTGCGCGTGGACGGACTACCAACGATCGTGCGACCAGTGGTTCGACCTGGAGCCCGCCGAGGCCGACGGGCGCGGCTGGCTTGCTGCGGTCATGGCCGGTGCTGCGCAGTCCTTGGCGCAGGCCTGGGCGGCGCTGGCCGAGGGGCCGGACATCGTCCACCCGTCCAGTCTCGCGGTCGCGGCCGCCAGCCTGGGCGATCCCGCCCGCGCCTACGATCCGGCGGCCGCGCAGGCGTACGCGGCCTCGCTGGATGCACGGGCGGCCGACCTCCGGATGCGTGCGCGCGACCACGATGCCGAGCGCTTGACCGACCTGGCGGCTGGCGTGCGGGCCCAGGTGGCGGGCTGCGGCTTCGCGGGTGCCAGGCAGGTCGAACCCACGGCGCGGCGTCATGCCCACGACGTGGTGGTCAACGACTTGCCTGCGTTCGTGGCCATCGGCCCCGTCGATGTCGGCTTGCGGGCGCTGGCGCGGCGCCTCGGCCTGGTCGAGGCCTTGGCGTGCGTACTGGCGCAGCGCGCCGGTCGCGCCACCGTGACCGCCGCCGACACGACGCGGGCGCTGCACGTCGCCTATCGCAGCGAACCAGACCTGGCGGCACTTGCGGCGTGCGAGGCAGCCTGAGCGTGGGCTCTGCACACGCCGGTGGCGGTCGAAGCGCAAATCCCTGCAATGTCACGGCGATGTCTGAGTTTCGGCGCCGGCGGGTGACGCTTCGATCTGGGCCGGCGCGGATCTTGTCATACTGGACCAGTTGGTCCATGATGCGCGCAGCCAACGGGGCGGCCTATGGCGTCCCTGAGGCGATCAGCACGCAAGGATGCCGTTCATGACCTGGCCGACCCTGAGTTCATTCTGCCGTGTTTTCATGTGCTTGGATGTGTCGCGATCGATCGGCCGGCTTGCCCTGTCCGCGTTCGCGCTCTGGGCGCTCGCCGCAGTGCAGGGCTGCGACTACTCCGAGGTCAACGCGCTCGGCCTGAACAAGAACTACAAACCGATTCAGCCGATTTCGTACTCGCACAAGGTCCACGCTGGCGATCTGCAAATCGACTGCAAGTACTGCCACTTTGGTTCTGAGAACAGCAAGAAGGCCGGTATTCCGCCGACCGCGGTGTGCATGAACTGCCACAAGACGGTCAAGACCGAGTCGCCGCAAATCGTCAAACTCGCCGAATACTACAAGAAGGGCGAGCCCGTGCCATGGATCAAGGTCCACAACGTGCCCGACTACGTCTCGTTCGATCACAGCCGCCATGTCAACAAGGGCGTGCAGTGCCAGACCTGCCACGGCCAGATCCAGGAAATGGCCGAGGTCAAACAGCAGAACACGCTGGCAATGGGTTGGTGCGTCAACTGCCACCGGGACTACACCAAGAACCCGCCGCCAGACCTCAAGGGCCGACATATTTACGCCACCACCGACTGCACGGGCTGCCACCAATAGCCCAACGCGCGGCGCAGTGCCGACCCCGTTGACCCCGCACGCACCCGGAGCCGGTAGCACCCGGACCCGCCCGCCCCAGAGCCCCGCAGGAGCCGCGCCGATGGACCGCCATCCCGAGCATCGCGAACCCACCACCCGCCCCACGTTGGGCGAGCCGCGCGCTTTCCAAAGCGCCGACGAGCTCATCGACCCGACCGTCCACGACGAAGCGCGCCTGTACGAGAACGGCAAGCCGCCGGTCGTGGGCGACGGTTCGGCTGTCGAACGCCGCGATTTCATCAAGGTGCTCGGGGCAACCTTTGCCGCCGCGACGACCACTGCGGCGTGCGGCCGCCTGCCCGTGACCAAGGCCCTGCCCTACGCCGACAAGCCCGAAGACGTCATCGTCGGCCGCGGGGTGATGTACGCCACCACTTGCCGCGGGTGCTCCGCCGGCTGTGGCGTGCTGGTCAAGAGCCGCGAGGGTCGGCCGATCAAGGTCGAGGGAAACCCCGGCCACAAGTGGTCGCAAGGCGGCGCGTGCGCGATCGGCCAGGCCCAGGTGGTGGATCTGTACGACGGCGACCGCTTGCGCCAGCCGATGGTCGACGGCAAGCCCGCGACGTGGAAGGAGTTCGACGCCGCGGCAGCCGCCGCGCTCGGCGCCTATGCGTCCGACGGCAAGGGCCTGTTGCTGGTCACGCCGACCTTGACCGGGCCGGCGGCGCGCAACCTCGTCCAGGCGTTCTTGGCGCACTTTGCCGGCAGCCGGCACCTCGCGTACGACGGACCCTTCGGCGCTGGCGCGATCACCGCGGCCCACGCGGCCACCCACGGCAGGTCGGTCGTTCCGCGCTACGATTTCAGCAAGGCCGCGTATGTACTGAGCTTTGGCGCAGACTTCCTCGGCACTTGGATCGCTCCGGTGCCGTTCGCCAAGCAGTGGAACCCGGGCCGCAAGGTGTCGGCGGACAAGACCACGATGTCCAAGCTCGTGGCCGTCGAGAGCCGGCTGTCGCTGACGGGCAGCAACGCCGACGCTCGCGTGCGCATCCTGCCGAGCGAACAGCGCGGATTGGTGCTGGCGCTGGCCGCCAAGGTCGCCACCGCCAAGGGCCTCGCCGTGCAGGGGCCGGCTGCTGAGGTCAAAGGCGACCTCGGCAAGCACCTCGACGGCTGGGTCAAGGAATTGCTGGCGGCAGAGGGCCAGTGCCTCGTTGTCGCCGACTCCGCGGACATCGCCGTGCAGGCCGCGGTCAACGTCATCAACGAGGCGTTGGGCAACTACGGCAAGACCCTGGACGTCGACGCGCCGTTCCAGGGCATGCGGGGTTCGGCCGCTGCCGAGGCCGAAGTGGTCGAAGCGTTGGCCAAGGGCGAGCTGACCGGCGCGGTGCTGTGGGGCGTCAACCCGGCGTACGACAGCCGCCACGCCGCCAAGTGGGCCGAGGGCCTCAAGAAAGCCAAGGTGTCGATCGCCATCGCCGGCCGCGCCCACGAGACCGCGGCGGTGTGCAAGTTGGTCGGGGCCTCCCACCACCCGCTGGAGAGTTGGGGCGACCACGAGGTCATCGCCGGCCTCGCCGCCGTGCAGCAACCGCTGGTCAATCCGCTTTTCGACACCCGCCAAGGCGAAGATCTGCTGCTGGGCTGGACCGGCGCGGTGGACAGCGACGGCAAGCCACAGACCATCCTGCCCTACTTGCGCCTGCAGTGGCACGCCCACGTCGGGCCGCGCGCGACCGGTTCCGCGGATTTCGACCGGCTGTGGGACAGTGCCTTGAACGACGGTTTCGTCGAACTGCAGTTGGTTGGGGACGCCGCACCGCTTCCAGCCCCTGGCCCTGCGCCTGCGCCCGCAGCCGTTGCTCCCGGCGGACCGATGGTGGCGCAGGCGCCCCAGCCGTCAGACGAAGCCGCCGCCGCGGATCGCGCGGACAAGCCGGTCGAGGCCGCCGCCGACGCCAGCCCGGTCGCCGCGCCGGCCGAGGTCAGCCCGGCCGCCCTGCCTGCGGACGCCTCGGCGGTTGGTCTGCCCGCCGCGGCCACGCCGGTGGTCGCCACCTTTACGCTGCCGCCGGTCGTGCCGGCCAGGTTCGACGCCGCTGGCGCAACCACTGCGCTTGGTGCAGCGCCACCGACGATCGCGCAGGCAGGCGCGCTGGAGGTGGTGCTGTATCCCAAGGTCGGCCTCGGCGCGGGCGACAACGCCAACAACCCGATGTTGCAGGAACTGCCCGACCCCATCAGCAAGGCCACCTGGGGCAACTACGCCTGCCTTTCGCCCAAGGCCGCCAAGGCGTTGGGGCTGCTGTCGAGTGACGTGGTGGTCGTGTCGGGCGGCACCGCGCAGGTCGAACTGCCGGTGGTGTTGAGCCCGGGCCAACACGATGGCGTCGTGGCGCTGCCCATCGGCTACGGCCGGGCGACGTCGGTCGGACGCCTGGGCGGCGGCGTCGGCAAGAACGTGATGCCGTTTGCTGCGCTCGCCGACATCGCCAAGGCCGACGTCAAGCCCACCGGCGCCAAGGATCCGATCGCCTTTTCGCAGACCCACCACAGCTACGAACACCGCGACTGCGTCAAGGAGACGACGCTGGCCGCGTGGCAGCAGGACCCGACCGCCGGCAACGCGGCGCTCGATTCCATGCTGCACGACCCCAACGCCCAGGACGCGCGCACGACCCGCACGCTGTGGACCCGCCACCAGTACCCCGGCTACAAGTGGGGCATGGCCATCGACCTGAACAGTTGCACCGGGTGCGGCGCATGCGTGGTCGCGTGCAACATCGAGAACAACGTGCCAGTGGTCGGCAAGCACGAAGTGCTGGTGCGCCGCGAGATGCACTGGATGCGCATCGACCGCTATTTCAGCGAGCGCAAGACGTTCGTGCAGGGCGATTACGACTGGCAGCCCACCAAGGACGACCTGCTGGATCTCGCCGACAACCCAGAAGTCGTGCACATGCCGATGCTGTGCCAGCACTGTGACAACGCACCGTGCGAAACGGTGTGCCCGGTGTTGGCGACGATGCACACCTCCGAAGGTCTGAACGCCCAGGCCTACAACCGCTGCATCGGCACCCGCTACTGCGCCAACAACTGCCCGTACAAGGTCCGGCGCTTCAACTGGTTCAACTACCCGACCCGCGAGATGGTCGACAAGTTCGACATCGACCTCGTCACGCTCGCGCTCAACCCCGACATCGTCAAGCGGTCGCGCGGCGTGATGGAGAAGTGCAGCTTCTGCGTACAGCGCATCCAGGAGGCCAAGTCGAACGCGCTTCGCGACGCCGACCGCGCCACTGGCGAGAAGCGCCAACCGAGCAACCTCGACGAATTGCAGAAGAACGAGGCCGCGGGCGGCAAGCCCCTGCAGCCCAAGTACGTGCGCGACGGCGAGGTCAAGCCGGCGTGCCAGCAGACTTGCCCCAGCGACGCCATCACCTTCGGCGACCTGAACCTGATGGATAGCAAGGTGCGCAAGGCCTACGAGGATCCGCGCAATTACTCGTCGCTGGTCGAGGTCGGCACCCAGCCGGCAGTCACGTACATGACCAAGGTCCGCCATGCGGCTGAGGTCTTCGGTCCAGCCCAGCCCGCGCCGAAAAAGCCGGCCGCCCACGCCGCTCCGTCGGCGCCCGTTGCCCCGACCGGTGGCACCGCGCCGGCTGGCCACTAGCATTCCCAAAGCTCCCAGGCACAAGCCCAAGGAGAACCCGCGATGTCCGCTCCCGTTTCCCACCTGCGCCAACCCCTGGTCCTGGGCAATCCCGCCTACGCGCAGATCACCAACGACGTGCTCAAGCCCATGGAGTCGTGGCCGAGCAAGCTGTGGTGGGGCACGTTTGCCGTCACCGCCAGCTGGCTCGCCATTGGCCTGGGCGCCATCGCCTGGCAGCAATACGAGGGCATCGGCACCTGGGGTCTGAACAAGACCATCGGCTGGGGCTTCGACATCACCAACTTCGTGTTCTGGGTTGGTATCGGCCACGCGGGCACGCTGATTTCGGCCATTCTTTTCCTTTTCCGCCAGAAGTGGCGCACGTCGATCAACCGCTCGGCCGAGGCCATGACGCTTTTCGCCGTCATCTGTGCCGCGCTGTTCCCGCTCATCCACATGGGCCGGCCGTGGTTCGGCGCGCTGTGGTTCATCCCGGCGCCCAACCTGCGCGGCCCGCTGTGGATCAACTTCCGCTCGCCGCTCATCTGGGACTTCTTCGCGATTTCGACGTACTTCACGATCTCGGCGGTCTTTTGGTACGTCGGCCTCATCCCCGACCTGGCCACCGTGCGCGATCGCGCCAAGCACCCGATCCGCAAGGCGATCTATGGAGCGCTGAGCCTGGGCTGGTCGGGCGCAAACAAGCACTGGGTGCACTATGAGACGGTGTACATGCTGCTGGCCGGCCTGAGCACGCCGCTGGTGCTCTCGGTGCATACCATCGTGTCGACCGACTTTGCCACGTCGGTCATCCCCGGCTGGCACACCACGATCTTCCCACCGTACTTCGTGGCCGGCGCGATCTTCTCCGGGTTCGCCATGGTGCTGACGCTCCTGCTCATCGCCCGCAAAGTGATGCACATCGAGCACCTGATCACCATCAAGCACTTGGAGAACATGTGCCTCATCATCACCGCCACCGGCATGATGGTGGGCCTTGCCTACATGACCGAGTTCTTCATCGCCTGGTACTCGGGCAGCAACTACGAGGGATTCTGCTTCGTGAACCGCGCGTTCGGCCCGATGGGCTGGTCGTACTGGATCATGTTCAGCTGCAACGTCATCAGCCCGCAGGTGTTCTGGTTCAAGAAGGCGCGCACCAACGTGGTCGTCATCTTCATCATGTCGATCGTGGTCAACATCGGCATGTGGTTCGAGCGCTTCGTCATCATCGTGACCTCGCTGCACCGTGACTACCTGCCGAGTGCGTGGGCGATGTACTCGCCGACCTGGGTCGAGTTCACGACGCTGCTCGGCACCTTCGGACTTTTTTTTACGGCCTTCCTGGTGTTCACCCGGGTGCTGCCGGCAATTGCCATTGCCGAGGTCAAGTCGATCAAGAAGTTCGCGCAACCCCACGCGCACCCGGCGCACGGCCACGACGAGGCCGCCGGTGGCGTTCCGGGCCTTGCCCACGCGCCTGCCGCGCCTGAAAAGGGGGTCTAGCCATGAGCGCCCGCGCCACCCAAGCAGCAGACAACTACCTTGTCGGGTACTTCGTCGAGGACGAGGACATCCTGGCGGCTACCAAGGCCACGCGCCAGGCCGGCCTGCCCATCTACGACTGCTACACGCCGTTTCCGGTGCACGGCCTGGAGGCCGCCCAGGGCTTGCCGCGTTCGTGGATGACCTACGCGTGCTTCCTGCTCGCCCTCACCGGCTTTCTGACCTCGCTTTTCATGCAGAGCTACACCCAGGCCATCGAGACGCCGCTGTGGTCAGGCTGGCCGCTCAACGTCGGCGGCAAGCCGTTTCTGCCGTTGACGTCCTTCGTGCCGGTGCTTTTCGAACTGGCGGTGCTTTTCGCGGGCGTCGGCACGGCGTTGACGCTGCTCGCGTTCCTCGGGCTCTATCCAGGCCAGAAGCCCAAGTTCACCCTGCCGGGGACGACCGACGATCGGTTCGCGCTGGTGCTCGACACCGCGGCTGCCGGCTTCGACGAGTCCAAGGCCCGCGAATTGATGCAACGCCACGGCGCGAGCGAAATCAGCTGGGTGGCGCCCAACCGATAAACCGAACCACCACCGCTTCGCGCGCGTGCGCGACACGGGGAACCTGACCATGCAGACGATTCGACACCTGAAAACCGCAGCCCGCGCAGCCGCTGTCCTGTGCCTGGGCGCGGCGGCCGCCGCGTGCCAGGTCGACCGCGAGCCGAACTGGGAGTTCGCACCGTGGATCAACTACATGTTTTTTCCGACGGGGGCGGAATCGCAGGGGCCAGCGCCGGTCAACGAGAAGACCGGCAAGCCAGTGTTCGCCAACGGCATGGCCATGCAAAAGCCGCCGACGGGCACGGTGCCGCACGTCAAGAACCGCGAGTTCTGGCCGCTGCATCTGACCAATGACGACGCGGGCCGCAAGGCCGCAGATGCGCTGGTCAATCCTTTCCAGCCCACAGATGGCTCCGCGGTCGCCGCCGCGCACCTGGCCCGCGGCAAGTGGGGTTTCGAGACCTTCTGTGCGCCGTGCCACGCTTCCAACGGCGATGGCGCGGGCACGGTGGCCAAGAAGGCCGGCTGGGCCTTTCCTTTGGCAACCAAGGACAGCAAGGTCAACGGGTTTTCTGACGGCCACATCTTCCACCTCGTCACCTACGGGCGCGGGGCGATGCCGTCGTACGCGTCGCAAATCAGCCAGCAAGACCGCTGGAAGATCGTCCTGCACCTGCGCCAACTGCAGCAGCAGGCCCGATAGCCACCGCACTGGTCGGCCAACCGCATTCTCGAGTTTGCAGGCAAGAGGTTCACCGTGAGCGCCACCCACGCAGATTCCCACGCGCACAGCCTGGACGGCCCGGTGCCGTTCTCGATGCCCGGCGGCGCCCGCAACCTGGCGATTGGCTTGCTGGTCCTGGGCGCGGTGCTCCTGGGCGCCGGCGCGGCCACGGCAGGTGAACACGGCGCATGGCGGGTGTTTGCGGACTTGCTGATCGCGGCGTTCTTCTACACGTCGTTGGCGGTCGGTGGCGGCGTCATCCTGGCGATCATGCACGTCACCCGATCGGGCTGGTCGGCGGTGGTGCGTCGCATTCCCGAGGCCGTGATCACCTGGCTGCCGATGGCGTTGGTGACCATGCTGGTCGTTGGCGGCCTGGGCATGCACCACCTGTACGAGTGGAGCCACCCCGACATCGTCGCTGGCGATCACCTGCTGCGCCACAAATCGGTGCTACTGAACCCGACCTGGTACTACGCCGCCACCGTGGTCATCATCGGCGCGTGGGTGGCGTTCACCTTCAAGATGCGCGCCAACTCGATTGCCCAGGATGGCGACGGCAGCGAAGGTCACACCGGCCGCAACATGGTGCTGTCCGTGGTGTTCCTCATCTTCTTCGGCCTCTCGATGACAGCCGGGTCGCTTTTCTGGCTGATGTCGCTCGAACCCCACTGGTTTTCGACCATGTTCGGGGTGTACCAGTTCGCGGGCGCGCACAAGGCGGCGGCGGCGGTGTGCGCCATCCTGCTGGTCATGCTCATCGGCAGCGGCCAGCTCAAGCAGGCCAACGCCAACCACTTGCACGACTTTGGCAAGATGATCTTTGCGTACTCGACCTTCTGGGCCTACATCTGGGTCAGCCAGTTCCTGCTCATCTGGTACGCCAACATCCCCGAGGAGACCGGCTACTTCATCTTGCGCCAGGACGGCGGGTGGATGGCGCTTTTCGGCCTGAACGTCATCCTGAACTGGGTCATCCCGTTCTTCACCTTGTTGCCTCGGCCGAACAAGCGCAACCCCAAGGTCTTGGTGCCGGTGGCGATCGTGACGCTGATCGGCCTGTGGCTCGACGTGTATTTGCAGGTGATGCCGGCGGCCTCGCACTTTGCGGCGCACCACCACAAGCTCGACCTGCACGGCGTGGTGTTCGGGCCGGGCGAGATCGGCGCGACTTTGCTGCTGGGCGGCGGTTTTGTGCTGGTGGTGCTCAAGATGCTGGGCAGGGCGTCGCTCGTGCCGCTCAAAGATCCGTACCTCCAGGAGTCGCTGCACCACCAGCAGTGACCGGGTCGGCCCTGTCGCGCCGGTCGATTTGGCGGTACAGTAGCGGCGCCATGAGGCCGCCACTCCGCGCTTGTTCCGTTCGCCTGCTGACCCTGGCCGTCGCGTGCGCCGGGGTCGCGCCCGTTTGCCTGTTGCCGGCGGTCGCGGCCGCCGCGCCCAAGGGTCCGTCGGCGGCCGACAAGGCCAAGGCCGCGGCGTTGAGCGCCCAGGCCAAAACGGCATTCCAAGAGAAGCGCTACGACGAATCGGCCGACCTGTACATGCAGGTCTACGACCTGGTCAAGAACGAGGCCAGCGTCTACAACGCTGCGCGCGCCAAGGAGTTGGGCGGCAAACTGGTCGAAGCCAAGGCGCTCTACGAGCTTTTCGCGCGCATCGACAAGACGCCCAAGGGCCAGGCCGACGCCGCCAAGCGCATCGCCGAGATCGAGGACAAACTGCGCCAGGAGGCCGCCACCAAGGCGCATGCCGAGGCCGAGGCGCGCGCCAGAGCCGAAGCCGACGCCAAGGCCCGCGTCGAGGCCGAAACGAAGCTGCGCGAGGCCGAGGCCAAGGCCCGAGAGGCTGAGGCAAAGGCTCGCGAAGCCGAAGCCCGCGCCCGACAGGAGACGGCGGCCAAGGTCGAGGCCGAACAGCGCGCCCGCGCGAGCGAAGCCGAGGCCAAGGCCCGCGAAGCGGAATTGCGCGCCCAGCAGGCAGAGGCCCGCGCCAAGGCGGCCGAGGACCGCGCCCGCATCGCGCAGCCCCTGCCTGCCGGCACGACGTCGCCCCCCGGCACCGCGTCCGCGCGGCCGACGGCG
>VGRO01000168.1 GCA_016875335.1 Deltaproteobacteria bacterium
GGCCGGTCGAAGCGGCTGGGCCGGCGATCGTCAGGCGGTTGTGGCATCCTTTCCTCCAGATCGGCGACGCAGCGCATCTGCGATCTCCTCAAGTACGGCCACGGTCGCCGCGCGCGGGTCCGCGGCCTGCAGGATCGGTCGACCGACCACGAGCATGCTGGCGCCGGCGGCGATCGCTTCGCCAGCCGACAAGGTTCGGCGCTGGTCGTCAGGGGCTGCGGCGGCCGACCGGATGCCCGGTGTCACGCGCAGGAACTCGGCGGGCAACTCGTCGACCAGCGCCAATTCGCGCGCCGACAGCACCGCGCCGTGCATACCGCACGCATGTGCAAGCCGACACCGCCGGGCCACCGTCTCGGCCGTCGTCCACGCGTGTCCGTCGGCGTCCAGATCTGCCTGCTCCAGACTGGTCAGCACGGATACCGCGAGCAACCGGGTGCGGTCGCCGGCCGCCTCGGCCGCCGCCCGGAGCATGGCCGATCCGCCGCTTGCGTGCACGGTCAGCAAGGCGACGTCCAATCGCGCGACCGCCCGCACGGCCAGCGCGACCTGGTGCGGGATGTCGTGCAGCTTCAAGTCCAGGAACACCGGCAGCCGGGCTTGGTGCAGGTGGTGCACCACCGCTGGGCCGACCGCGCAAAAAAGCGACAGCCCAACCTTGGCCGCCACCGGCAGGCCGTCGAGCGCATCGATGATCGGCTCCAGCGGTTCCAGACTCGGTGCGTCGAGGGCCACCGCCAGGCGCGGCAGCCGTGGCCCGGTCATGCGTCGAGGTCAGACAGTGCGAGGCCGCCGCCACGTCGCGCGGCCGCAAGCGCACCGGCCACGCGGTCCACCAAGCCGGCCGCGGGCCGTTCGGCGCGTTGGCCGGTGTGGCGCAGCTTGATCTCGACGACGCCCTCCCCGGCGCGCTTGCCGACGATGATCTGGACGGGATATCCCACCAGGTCGGCGTCGGCGAACTTGATGCCGGGGCGCTCGGCGCGGTCGTCGATCACCGCCTGCACGCCGACCTGGTTCAGCGACGCGTAGAGCGACCGCGCCAGCTCCGCCTGAGGGCCGTCGGCCGCCATCGGCAACACGGCCACCTCGAACGGGGCCAGCGCCACGGGCCAGCGGATGCCGCGCTCGTCGTGGTTCTGCTCGATGGCGGCCGCCAGGATCCGGGTGACGCCGATGCCGTAGCAGCCCATCTCGAACAGTGTTTCCTTTCCGGCCTCGTCGAGGAAGGTGGCCTGCATCGCCTTGGAGTACTTGGTGCCGAGGTAGAACACGTGGCCCACCTCGATGCCGCGGAAGCCGCGCAGCCGCCCCGCGCAGCGCGGACACGGATCGCCGGCCACCGCCATGCGCAGGTCGGCGTAGGTCGCCGTCGCCAGGTCGCGCGCGGGCACCACATCGACCAGGTGCTGCTGCTTTGCGTTGGCGCCGCACACGGCGATGGGCATCGCCTTGATCTCGTGGTCCAGGACCGTCCGCACGCCGCCCGTACCAACCGCGCCCAGGTACCCGGGCGGAAGCCCTGTGGTCTTGGCGAACCACTCGGCGTCGGCCAGGTACAGGGTCTTGCAGCCGAGGGCCTGTCTGACCTTGACCTCGTTGACCTCGCGGTCGCCGCGCACGAACGCCACGGCCGGCGCGTCGTCGGCAGTGAAAAGCACCGCTTTGATGGTCTGGTCCGGCCGGCAACCGAGCAACGCGCACAGCGTCTCGATGGTCTTGGTGCCCGGCGTGTCGACGACGCGGGCTGGCCCGGTGTCGCCGGTCGCGGCAAAGGGCTGGTCCGGCAGCGGCGCCTTCTCGACGTTGGCGGCAAAGGTGCAGGCGTCACAGGCGACGATGGCGTCTTCGCCGGATTCCGCGAGCACCTGGAATTCGTGGGACATCGACCCGCCGATATTGCCCGTGTCGGCCTCGACGGGTCGGAACTCCAGGCCCATGCGCGAGAAAATCCGGCAGTACGCGTCGTACATGGCTTGGTACGACCCGTGCGCGCCGGAAACGTCGGCGTCGAACGAATAGGCGTCCTTCATCACGAATTCGCGGCCGCGCATCAGCCCGGCGCGGGGACGCATCTCGTCGCGGAACTTGGTCTGGATTTGGTAGAGGTTGACCGGCAGTTGCTTGTAGCTGCGGATGTCCTTGCGCGCCAGATCGACCACCACCTCTTCGTGGGTGGGGCCGACGCAGTAATCGGCCTGCTTGCGGTCCTTGAGCCGGAGCAGTTCCGGCCCATACACCGGCCAGCGTCCCGATTGCTGCCACAGTTCAGCCGGAATGATCGCCGGCATGAACACTTCCTGGGCGCCGGCGCGGTCCATCTCCTGGCGGATGATCGCCTTGACCTTCTCCAGGCTGCGCACGCCGAGGGGCAGAAAGCTGTAGATGCCGGCGGCGATGCGCCGGATGTAGCCAGCGCGCACCAGCAATTGGTGCGACACCGTCTCCGCGTCCTTGGGCGGCTCGCGCAAGGTCGGCAGGTGCAATTGCTGCAATCTCATGGAAATTCCGTGGGATCGACGACCAGCGTTCGTTGCGGAAACAGGGGCCGACTCGCTTCGACCCGGCGCCCGCGAAAGATGCGGCGAGCGCGAGCGCTCCCTCTGCGAACTCGGCGCCTAGTGCTCGAAATGTTCGTGCATGGTCCGCGTGATGTCGAGCAGGGACACGCGGAACTGGTACTCGCTGAAAAGGTAATTATCTTGCAACTGGCCGAGTTGTTTCCACTTCTTGAGCTCGGCCTCCGCCAGTTGTACGGCCATGAAGCCCGGGTTCAAGGTGTCTTTGGCCACGCGCGGTGCGATGTAGGTCTTGCCGGACAGCGGATCGGTGAACGTGGCCACATCCTCTGGCGCCAGCGACGCCGGCAGATCGACCTTGGCATGGTGTCCTGCGAGGAACACCCGCGACACGTCGAGGTACGAGCGGTTGTACCCCTGGTACAGCACCGCCATGCCGTAGTACGCCGCCTGCAACGGCATGCGGAAACGGCTCGATGGGAAGGTCGGCCGAGCGTCGGGAAACACGTTGAACTTGAGGCAGCCCTCCTTCTGGGCGTCGGTGGCAGTCGGCGGAAACGCGGCGCACGGCTTGGGCGCATTGGCCACGGCGGTGCCAACCCAGTTGCGGCGCACCAGGGTGTCGGACTTGCCGTCCTTGCCGCGCAGGATCTGCCAACCGTAATACGAGGCGTCTTCCACCGAAATCGCCGCCAACAGGTTGGTCAGCTGACGCGGAAATACGTTGTAGTAGCTGACGCGGAATCGCCGCATATCTTCGTTTTCATTGAATCCAATCCGTCCGGTCATGGTCGGATCGCTGAGCATGGTCAGGGCCGCCAGGCGGTCGTAGATCTGGCCGCCCGTCTCCGGCCTGGTGATGTAGCCGGCGTAGTCCCAGTTCGGGTACAGCGGCCGGCAGCCCATCCGCTCGTCGATGAGCCGGGTATCGGTGAACTGCGCCTGGTCGACGTTGGTGTAGGGCTCAAAGCGGCCCTTGGCGGAATTGAGGCCGTAGTAGCCGCAGCTCGGCCGCGCCAGCGCCTGCGCCATGGTGTTGAAGCCGAGCAGCGTGGCATAGGCGCCCGACAAGCCGCCGTTCAGGTCTTGGTTGTAGTCGGTGTTGAAGTTCTTGGTCCACCAGTTGTCCTTCTGGAACATGCTGAAATCGACGGCCCAGTACTGGAACTGGCGGGTCGCCGTCCAGAACGATCGCTCGACCCGCGCCGAATAGTTCTGCGGATGGAAGGTCTCGCTGTCGCGGCTGTAGCCGTAGAACCACCAGTAATTCTCGTAGTCGTCGAGGGCGTTACGGGTGATCTCATAAGCGTCGACGCCCTCGTCCCAGGTGCTGCACGACGGCGTCTGACCGTTGTACTCGTCGCTGCAGAACCGATACGGCACCTCGACGAACTTGGGGTCGCGGCAATAGCTGTCCTCGCCAAACGGCGTGCAGGTCTTGCCGCCGGTGCAGTCGCCATCGGTGTTGCAGCGGTCGCCACGCAGCGAGGACCAAGCAACGTTCTTGCGCTTGTACATCTGCTCTACGCCACCGAAGTAGGCCGGCAGCGCCGACCAGTGCAACCGGCGGTTCAAGATGTTGAGCTTGGTGTTGCCGTCGTGGCGCACCATCTTGTTGCCCGGCATCGTCGATTCTGGGTTCTCCAGATACTTGTTGCCTTCGGCCAGCGGTCCGCCGTTGTCCGGATCCTTCTTCAGGACCGTCGTGGCGTCCAGGCCGTCGAACGCCTCCACCACGTCGCCATAGCCGAACTTGATGGCGGCGCGGTCGTAGTGGCCCACGCCCGCGTCGCGGCCGTTGAACTTGGCGGTGTAATCCATCACCGACGCCAACTGGGTTTCGCGCAGGCCGTCGCGCGCCTGCTCGGGCGTGTCGGGCAGCAGCGCGTGGAAATCCTCGGGCATGCTGGTGGTGCGGTTGGGCTTGCGCTTGAGCGTCCAGAACTTCTGGTGGAAGTTCATGGCGTCGGTCGACGCCTCGAAGTTGTGCCGCAGGCCCAGGGTGTGGCCCACCTCGTGCTCCTGGGTGCCAAGGTAGATGCGCTTCCACAGCGCCAGCTTGAACTTGTCGCGCAGCTTGGTCGTCAACGCCCGGCCCAGCTCCTGGGTCTTGCGCAGGCCCGCATCAGCGGTGTCGGTGTACAGCGGGCCCGGCAGCTGGTTGTTCTGCTCCAGGCCCGGGTAGTTGGCGTTGGCGACGTTGAGCGCGAGGCGCAGTTTCTGCATCAGCGCCTTGGTCGAGCACTCGACCCATTGCAAGTTGCCGTCCCCGCTGGCCGCGCAGACCCGGCCGCTGCCTGCACCGAACGACTCGAAATCCCCGGCCTTGCCTGGACCGCCCTTGCCGCAGTCGCCGCCCTTGGCGGAAAGGAAGTGGTCGGACAGGCTGGTATCGGGCGTGGTCGCATATAGCTGGCAAAACGCTTGGTCGTACTGCACGCCGTACTGCGCGGCCAGACCGAGCAAGGCGTTGTCGGCGAAGTCGGCAAAGTGCAGGGTCTTGGCTCCGAGGTCGTTCATGGTCTTTTCGCGCTGGATGCGCGCAGCCGTGTGGTTCCACGACGCCAAGCTGAACTTGGCCAGCTGGTCCTTGGTCAAGGTGGGGGTAGCGCCAGCCTTGGCCGTCAGGAAGCGCGGATCCTTGAACAGCGCTGCGACGACGCGGCCGTCGTCGTCACCCGCCAGCATGGCGTCCAGCTCTGGCGCCTTCTTGATGAGGTTGAGACGCGCCTGGGCCCAAAAGCCGGCGTTGTTCTCGTAGGGCAGCCCGGTGGTCAGCAACGACTCGCGCACATCGGGATCGATCATGCCGCTCACAGCTGCCTTGATGGCCTCCATCGACTGGGGATCGTCCATCCGCGGCGAACGGGCGTCCATCGCGGCCGCCATGAGCTTTTGGGAGTTGAACACCTTCTCGCTGGCGCGGCGGATGTCGTTGACGTCCTTGACGCCGCTCAGCAGCTCGATGGCCTGTAGCGCCGTCTCAGCGCCCATCTTCATCACGCCCGAGTACGAGTGCGCGCTCGCGCTGATGATCTCGCCGGTGAGTGGATCGGCCGCCGACGGGCCGTACCCGTACAGACCCGCCTGAATCGGGTTCGGCACAGCGTGCATCACGCTCCAGCGCAGATCGCCAAAGCGGTGCGGCTGGTTCATCTCCTTACACCACTTGCTGGCGGCCGACTTGGTCCCGCTCCACTCAGCGGCTTCGTGGCCCTGAGCGATGGCCGCCTTCGCCGCCGCGTCCGAGTTTTCACACAGGATGAACATCGGGTGATCAGGCTTCTTGCCCTTGTGGTGGGCGACCACATCTTCAAACGGCTCTGACCACTTGCGGGCGATCTCCTTGGACTCCGCCACCAACTCGCGCGGGTGATCCTCGTTCATGTAGTACACGATCGGCACCGGCGACATCTTGCTGTAGTCGAAATCGCCGCGCCACACGGTGGAGTTGGACTCAGCCACGCACTTGGGCTTGCCGTCGGCCGCAGTGTCATCGGCCGGATTGACCAAGCACTTGACATACTTGTCCCACACGCGGTGGCGCTGCACGCGGCGCAGAGCGCCTGAGTGGGTGGTGCCGAACTGCAGATCGTAGGTCGGCCGCTCGGTGCGGAAGTAGCCGAACTTCTCAAACTCGACGTCATCGCTGTCGCGGGCGACGTAGGCGCGCTCAGGCTCCTTCTCGAACTTGGGCACTTGCAGGAACGAGTAGCGAATCTTGAGCTCTTCGGACGAGCAGTCGTACACGCCGCCCGCATACCAGGGGTAGAAGAAGCAGATCGGAATCTGCCCAAAGCCTTGCAGCATGGTCGTGGGCGGCGTCGCGACGACCCGAACCGTGTAGTTGAACCAACGCTGCGCGTCGGTGTCGTTGAGCTTGGTCGCTCCGCGCTCAAACTGCTCGCCGCCAGGGGCCGTATCGCCTTCGTAGATCATCGGTCCGCGGATGGCGCCGAGCACGTCGTGGTCAAAGCTCATGACCTGCTGCGAGCCCCACATGACGCGCATGTATTGGCGCTCATACCAGTGACGGTCGCTGGTGTTCTCATTGACGACGTTGGTCTGCTCGCCCGTCGCCATGCTAAAGCCGTGAATCTTGTCGAAGTGCGACCAGATCGGGTACGCAAGCACGGGGGCGCCGCGGTAGATGTACTTCTTGGCCTTGACCACGCAAAAGCCGTGGTGCTGGCCCTCGTCGGCCCACTTGTCTTTCTGCCGCCAGCGGTCCGCACAGCGCGCCCCCTTGGAGCAATCGGCGTCCGCCTTGCACGACAGCTGCTGGTAGTCCTGGGGCACCGCGTGCTGGACCACCTTGCCCGACTTGTCCTTGAACGGGATGTCGGTGTCCGACTTGAGGGCAAACGCCTCGGAGCCTTCGAGGAACTCGTAGGTCCTGTAGAAGTAGAGCGCGTTCTCCTGCACGTCAAACACGCCGCGCGTCATCTTGGACATCTCGCCGGGAAAGCTCGACGCCGTCGTGAACGAGGTCTGGATGACCGTGCTGCGCATGTAGAACTCGAGGTTGCCCACGCCCGAATTCTTGCCGGTGTCGCCGAGCAACTCGGCCTTGTCGATGTAGTTGGGCTGCACGCGGCTGATTTCGGGCCGATCCTGAGCGCAGGCGACCGCGATGAGCGCACAACTCGCGAAAAGGGCGGCGTGCTGCAGGCGATTGGTGTTCATGTTCCGCTCCGGGAAACTGGAAATTGGGGTGCGGGTCGATCGGACGAGGTCAAGTCGTCGGGTGGTTCGTCAGGTGAAGTCGCTGTGGACTAACCGCCCGAACCGATGTTGCCGTAGACCTGATACAGCTCGCGCAGGTAATCGAGCACTTCGATCTCCTGTTTGATCTGCTGGGTCATCGCTTCCTTGTCGGCGCCGGCGGCCTTGGTCCACCAGGTATCGCCGCGGCATGGCGTTGCGTCCGCACAGGTGCCCGTGGTGCAGGCCTTGTCGCCGGCCGCGCAGGGCTGGCACTGGCTGCCGTCCGAGCAACCGGTCTTGAGCAAGTTGAGCTTCTTGCACATGGCGAAGGCGGGCGAATAGCGGCTGGCGCTGTAGTTGGGCCGTGGCGCTACGTAGATCTTCTTGCCGAAGGGATCTTCGAATTCGCACACGCTTTGAGCGACATCCTTGCCGTCGATCTTGCCAGTGCCGAGCGTGTACTGCTCGCCGTGGCCCTTGATCCACACGGCCATGGCGTCGGTGTACGACGGATCGAAGCCCGCGGGCAGATTGGCGATGGCCTGCCAAGCGGCGAAAAGGCGCAGGCCGTGGTTGATGACGCTTGGTGCGACGCGGGCGACCGTGCTGTCCAAGGGCTTGAACGGATCGACGCGCCGGTAGCCGAGCTTGTTGGTCTGCGGGTCGATGCCGACAGAGCCAGCAAACTGCTGAATGTCGCCGGCGACCAAGCCGCCCAGCACCTGCGACAGCTGCGTCGGATAGATGGTGTTGTAGCCGATCGCCGTGGCACGGAACACCGGCAGCTGCTCGCCGACGTATTCGGACAGGAAGCTCACCGTCGAGTTGGTCAGCGCCTGAATCGCGGCGACCTTGTCCCAATACGCGCCAACCCACAGCGGGTGGTCGAACTGGTAGTAGCCCTTCTGGGTAGCAAAGGTGGTGTAGGGGAACTTGCCGGTGCCCAAGGCGACGTCCAACTGAGAATCCTGGCGACCGACTTCGTAGTCGAAGTTGACGTAGGTGTTGGTCTTCTTGTCGAGCTTGTAGCTACCCGGCGACGGGGTCGCCAACAGGTTGGTCAACAGCTTGAAGCTGTTTTCGCTCGACCGGCGCAGGCCAGCCAGACGGCGGTCATCGGCATCCCAGTACGGGAAGAAGCCGTAGACGCGGAAGATGTTGTTGTACAGCGCGTAGTAGCGGCCCGCAGCCTGAATCGGCAGCAGCCAGCGATCCTGGATGCGCGCCATGTACGACAGATAGCTGCCGCCGCGCGCAAACCACAGACGCTCGCGCTTGAAGGCGTCGAAGATGTAGTACTCCTCCAAGGCTTCGCCAGCGTGGTGGACGATCTCCTCCATGTTGGCGCCCGTGTCGAAGTAGTAGCAGCCCATGGCGCCGCCGCGATACTCGTCGGAGCAGTACTTGTACGGCACCTCGTGGTAGGTGCGATCCATCTCCGAACGGAAGAAGTTGTCGGCCATCTGGCGCTCGGTCTGCACGAAGTGGTACGGCACGCAATCGCGGCGCTGGTTCAGCTCGGGCGGCATCCAGTCGTTCAAGAAGTTGAACTGCGGAAAGATCGTGTTCTTCTGGTTCTCGGTGGCGCCAAAGCCGCTGGCGTCGGCAATCGAGTAGCCGGTGTTCTTGGCCCAGGCCCGGACCTGGTCGCGCAAGAACTGCGTGTCGTGGTAGACCTCGGCCAGCTCACCGTAGCCGGCCTTGATGGCCGCGTAGTCGTATTTGCCCAGGCCCCAGACGTCGGCGTTGATCTTCTGGCCGTAGTCCATCACCGACGAGTGCTGGAATTCCGTACGGCGGCCGGCGATTTCAGAGGGATACAATCCGGCGCGGGCGGTGTACTTGCGCGCAGGGCCGCCCTTGACGTTGAACTGCACGGTGGTGCGCGGCAGTTTGGTACGGGCGTTGAGACAGAACCCGCCTTCGCAGGTTTCGCCGGCTTCGCACTCGGACGAAGCCTTGCACGCAGCCTTGTCGTGGCATTCGCCGGCCACGCACGCACCGCCGCCGCCGCACACCGAGGCGGCGTCCGCCTCCGTGCAGGGCGTGCGCACCTCGATATTCTGCTGGCACACACCGATGGTCTTGCCATCGGCGTCGGTGCACTGCTTGGTCTTGCCATTGCAGGCCACGCCGTGCGGGCAGTCCGCGTCGCTCGCACACTGGTGCTTCAGATCGCAGGTCTCGCTGAACGTGCCATTCTCGCAGAAGTTGTTGGCGGCGATTGCGGTACCGCTCCACGTGACATCGGCGCACCCGACGAGGTTGCGCGCCCGACCGCCCTTCTTTTCGTCGAAGTAGCCGTCGAAGTAGTTGATGACGTCGGTCGACGCCGCAAAGTTGTGGCGCAGGCCGACCGTGTGGCCGACCTCGTGCTCCATGGTCGCCTTGTAGAGGGCCACCGACAGCGCCGTGCGCAGCGCGTCACCTTTGTAGCAGACGTTCTTGCCAATGCCGTCGCCCTCATAGACGTCGGTCGGCGTCTCGCCGTCGTCGCACTTGAGGCGCTGGGCGAGGCCGAGCACTGCAGGATCCTGGAATTCCAGCGGCTCGATCGAGTTGATGCCGAGGAACTGCATGCGGCGCTTCTCGTCCATGGCGCCCTTGGGCGAGGCAAACCCAAGGGGGCTGATCTTGTCGATCATTTCGGGGTTGACGGCGCCGCCCGGCTGAACTTCGCCCTGGCTGCCGACCAGGACCATTTCGTCGTTGATCATCGCGCTTTCAAGCTTGCTGCCGCGAATCTTCTCGACGCGGGCCTGCAGCGCATCGAGGTCGACCGCCGGCAGATTGTCGATCATCCACTGGTTGATGGCCTTGGGGTCGACCATGTCGGCGACCTTGCCGGGTGGCGGCTCTTGGTGCTTGGCGCGCACAGCGGCCGCCTCGGCCCCTTCGGCGATGCGGAAGGTCGCGCGGCCAGCGGCGTCCGCCTGCGCTTGCTCGGGGGTCATCGCGGCGGGATCGATGATGGCGCCGTGGACCGGCTTGCTCTTTCCGTCCATGGACTTGCGCTGGACGTAGTCCTTGATGTACTTGCCGGTGGCCAGATCCTTGGGGTCCAGGTCGCCGTTGAGCAGGTCGACAAGGTCCTTGGCGTATTGCGAGTAGGTCAACAGCGAGGCGCCGTACACGTTGGCGATGGCCCAGAACGTCTCGCCGGTGTCCGGGTCTTGCGCCGACGGGCCGTAGCCGAGCGGCGACGAGGCGTGGACTTTGGTCACCCAATACATGTAGCTGTAGCGCGCATCGCCATGGATCTTGAGCTTGGCGGCTTCGGGCACCTCGCCGCCGTCTTTCTTGTCGGCGCACGGGTTGTAGGGCTTGCCCGGCTTGCCGTAGGCCCTGCCGTCTTGGACCCAGTAGCGGCAGTCGTTGTGTGCGTCAGCCTTGCCGAGCTCGCCGGAAGCTTTGCAGCTCTTGAGGCTGCGGGTGAACTGGTTTTCGCACAGGACGTACGCGTGGGGCAGTTCAGCTTTGATCTGCGCGCGCCGCTTGAGGTCGGCGTCGTCCAGTTGCTGTTGCCAGCCGAAGCAGCGGCCGACGCCCTTGATCGTCGCGCAGCTCACGTCCGCCCGGTGTCCCGGCTTGACCAGGGTGACATGGGCGATGTCGCCCGCCTGGAAAAGGAAGCCGGTGGCCGTCGCGTAGGGCAGGCCCGCGGCCATGCGCACACCGTTGATGCCGACCTCGAAGGTGTCGCCGCCCGACAGGCCGTCCTTGACCCCGTTGGAAAAGCCATTGACCACGCGGATGCCGACGTTGGTCACCCCGGTGCTGCGCAGCACCACGGCCGCGTCGCCCCCGACCACGACCACGAAGACGATCTCGCCCTTGCCGAGCTTGACGTTGGGCACGTCGATGTCCTTGGCGCCGCCCGTGACCTTGAGGTTGAACGTGCCAAGTTGGGCCTCGGGCACGATGCGACCCGAGTCGATGGCCTTGGAAACCTGGACCTTGCCCTTGTCGAGGCTGTTGTTGTACTTGACCCCGGCGATGTCGCCGCCGGGCACCTGCGTCAGATTGAGCGTCGTGCCCGGACTGGCGTTGACCAAGGCAACCAGGGCGCCGTTGCCCAAGGCCGCGCGATCGCCGCACTTGGTTGTGTCGCCGCTGGTCACCAGCGTGCAGTCCGAGGTCACAACGGCTTCGGCCTTGGTGACGGGGACGACCACGTAGTTGGCGCGCTGCGCTTTGGTGGAGAACTCGACCGACGAAGCGGCCACGTTGCCGCAGTCGCTGTTGGTATCGCAGAAGCGCTGTCCGTGCGCGGCCTGGCCGTGGCTGAACCCGGCGACGCCGTCCTTGGCCCACTTCTCTTCCCAGAAAAGCAGCCACGAGATGGTCTCCTTGAAGACGTCGCTCCAGCCGTCGGCCGTGCCGTACGCGCCCTCCAGGTGATTGACGGGGTGGTCGGTGCTGGTGTGGTAGACGACCGGTCGAATCCCGCGCTTGCTGTAGTCCATGCGCGCGCCGGTCTTGCAGGTGCCCGGTTCGAACCAATCGGCCTGGTCGCACACGGCGGGCGCGGCGCAATCGCGGTTGGTCAGGCACTGCACCGGCTTGCCAGCCTTGTCGAGCACGGGCGCGAAGGTCTTGGACTTCTGCCACAGGTTCCAGCGGCCGGCCTTGCTGTCCTTGCCGCTGTACACCAGGCCATAGTTCTCGTCGAAGCGATAGCGCTCGGCCAGGAAGTAGCCAAAGCGATCCTGTTCGTCGGCGTTGGTATAGCGCCGGACCTCGTAGTCATTGGTGCGCTTGACATCGAGGCGCCGGAACGCAATGCGCACCTCGACGACGGCGCCGGAGCAGTCGCCCGGGGCGAGCGAATAGGGCGAACAGGCGCCCGTCGACATCGGCCGCCCGTACAGACGCCGCGTGAAGTGGAAATAGTCCTTGCTTTCGGCCATGTAGAACTTGGCCGGGTTGTCGGCATCCTCAGCGGGCACGAAATAGTCCAGGCTGCTGTACTTGACCGAGGTCTGCGGGAACATGAAGTTCATGATCTGGTTGCCCGACCAGTCGACGCGCAGGTACTGGCGCTGCCACCATGGCCGGTCGGTGGTGTTCTCGACCAGCACATTGGTCTGCTCGCCGGTCGCCGCGGCATAGTCGCGGATGACGTCGAAGTGGCTGACAATCGGGTACATGGCCACCGGGTTTCCGGCAAAGACCTCGACGAAGTCGCTGTCGCGGACCGTCGCATCCTTGCGGTCGGTGACCGCTTTGTCCCAGTACTTGCGGATCTTGCGCTTGTTCCATTTGGCGTCCGAGCCCAACACCTTCTCGGTGACCGGGTAGACGACCACCCAGCCTTCCTGGACGTCGAACATGACCTTGCCCGAGTCTTCGCCGCCAAAGTTGGTCTGGCCGGCAAAGCCGAACGCCGCCGTCGGCGGGATGTCGGTGATCATGTCGATCTCGTACCACACGCCGCGCAGGTCGGCCTTGGCCACGCGGTTGACCTGGGTGCGGTCGACCTGCTTGACGTCGGTCGTGCAGGCGACGGCGAGGCCGTTCAGGCCAATGAGCAGCGCGAGCGCGCGCAGGGGGTGCAAGATCCGGGCGATGGCGAACATGGTGGCTCCTTGCGGGGCGCGGGACGGAATCGGGCGAGGTCCAGGCATCAGCGGGCGTCGGGACGTGCCTTGCAACGCAACGGTCGTGGCCGTGGTGGGCGGCGCGCAGGGCGACGGCGACGCATGAGCGCTACCTGGACGCTCAAGGGGGTCGATCTCAGCAACTGCCGAAAACGTTGAAGGAAATGGTGCTCTGCGGGCCTCTGCCCAGTGCAGACCAAGGGCGCGGACGGTAGCACGGCGGGCGGGGGCCGGGCAAGCACAAAACAACATAGTCCGCGTCGCCTGGGTGGCCCTCGCCGTTTTGGCGGGCGCCCGCCGCCGCCGCGCAGCAATTGTGTGCTCCATGATCCACCGGCAAAAAAGGTCCTGAATCCTTGGCGATCGAATTAACTCAGGTTTCCCGGGGAAACCGGCGCAAACCTGCACCTTCAGGGTGACAGGTTTGCGCCGGCGGTTAATTCG
>VGRO01000169.1 GCA_016875335.1 Deltaproteobacteria bacterium
GAAGGCCGGGGCGAGGTCGTCGGCCAGTTGCCGCGCGGGCGACGCGACGCCCAGGCGCACCAGCGCGGCTTCCGCCCGGCCAGCCACGGCCGCTGCGGACGCGGGCCGCGCGCGCGGATCGATCCGGGTCAAATCGCCCACCAGAGCCGCAACTTCCGCCGCGGCGGGCGTGTCCATCCGCAGCGCAGCCACGCGGCCTGGCAGACGTTCGTGGGCGCGCGCCAACCGGTCGGGCTCGCCTGCATCCAAGGCGCGTTCGCCGGTGGCAAGTTCGTAGGCCACCAGTCCGAGGGCGAAAAGGTCGGCGCGACCGTCGACGGGTTGCTGGTTGGCGTGCTCGGGACTCAGGTACGGCAGCTTGCCGCGCAACGCAGCAGGCGCCATCTTGCCCAGGAGCGCCGCCTTGGCGACGCCGAAATCCACGAGCTTGACATGGCCATCGCGGCGCACCATGACGTTGCTCGGCGAGATGTCGTGGTGGACGACGCCGAGCGGCTGACCGGTCGGGCCAGGCCGGGTCTGGGCATGTTCAAGCGCCCGCGCGACACACGCGACGAGGTACAAGACAGCGACGGAGGACAGCGACCGGCGGCCGTCGCGCAGCGGCAAGGCGCGCAGCAGACCGCGCAGGTCGAACCCATCCACGTACTCCATGGCCAGCCAAATCGTGCCATCGGCCTGACCCAAGTCCAGGATCTGCGCGATGTTGGGGTGATCCAGGGCCTCGAGCAACCGGCCTTCGGAAATCAACTGTTGGGCCAGTTGCGCGTCGTTGGCCATGTCGGCGCGCAGCGTCTTGACCACCACACGCTTGGAGAACCCGGCCGCGCCCATCGCCTCGGCAAGGTACACCTCGCCCATGCCGCCGCTCGCCAGGTGGCGCACCAGACGGTACCGGCCAAGGCTGGTGGGGCCGGAGAGGCGCGGTCCGGAGGGCGGGCGGGCCACGGAATCGCACTCAGGCCGCGCGGGCGGTCAGCCAGCCGACGAGGTCGGCGAGCACCCGGTCGCGATCGGCTGTCAACTCGTTGAAGATCTCGTGGTACAGGCCGGGGTAGACTTCGACCCGCAGCGCGCTGCCGCCAATGCGTTCGCAGAACTTTCGCGTCACGCCGGGATCGATGATGCGGTCGCCGTCGCCGATCTGCACCAGCAGGGGCAGGTCGCGCAAGCCTTCTGCGCTGGCCGCCAGGCGCTGTTGGGCAGCAACGTACTCGGTGTACCAGCGGGCCGTGGCATTCTTGCTGTTGAGCGGGTCGTCGGCGTACTGGCGGACCTCGTCGGCATCGCGACTGATGTGGTCCGGCGGAATGCCGCTCGGCAGCGACAGCGCCGGGACCAGGCTCGACATCGCCTTGGCGAGGGCCTCTTTCCAGGCGGGCACGGCGACGCGGTTGACCAGCGCGGGGTTGGACACTGCCCACGCCGCCGCGGCACCGCGGTCGCGCAGCGCATACGACAAGACCACCAGGCCGCCCATCGAGTGGCCGACCACGAAAAGGGGCTGTGGCAGCTTGGACTTGGCCAGGGCCAGCACCTGGGCCAGGTCGTCGAGGTACTCGTCGAAGCGCAACACGAACACGCGCCGCCCGCCGCTCTGACCGTGGCCGCGCTGGTCGTAGGTCAGGACCGCGCCGCCGGCCGGCACCACTGCGTCGACCAAGTGGCCATAACGGTTGCCGTGCTCTGCGAACCCGTGGACGACCACCACGCCAAACCGCGGCGCATCGACCTGGTGCACGCGGTATTGGATTTGCACGCCGTCGGCGGCGTTGAAGTGGCCGGATTCGGCGGCTGCAAATCGGGTCGCGGTCGTCATGGAGATCCTTGCGGACAGGGGTCGGGCGCGCCGGGGTTCGGCCAACACCAAGTCGAATGCTCCCGGCCGCTGCCGGAGCCGCGAGTCGGCCGTCGGGGACGCCAGTGGCCGACCCATGCAACCAGCGGACAAGCCAAAGAGCGGGCAGGGCGAGTCATGAACGGGTCCTCATGGCGACGTGGGCGTGGGCGCGGTTGCCGCCTCGGGCACCCGGTCCGCGCTCCAGTCGCCCTTGAACTTGTCCAGCCCGGCGCGCTGCGCCTGCCAGGTGCCGCTCAAGCGGTCGGCCTTGCGCTCGCCTTGCAGGCGCACCCAATCGCCATGGAAATCACCGAACAAGGTCACGCGATCGCCAGAAAGCTGGCCCTCGACGGCGATCGCCTGGGTCTCTGCGGCGCCGTCCGCGTACTTGACGGTGGCGCCCTGCCACTGGACGGCCCCCTTGAGCCGGCCGGTGTCGGCGTGCAGGTTCAAGGCACCGAGCCGATCGCCGGTCAGATTGCCATTCCATTCGCCGGTGGTGCGGCGCGCTTCCTCGGCGACACGCGGGTCGGGGCACTTCTGCGCCTTGGCGGCGTGGACCCGCGCCTGTACGTGCGGGTAGCGTCCGAACACCATGCCCAGCCTGGTCATTTCGCCAGCCGACATGCGGTTGCGCCCGAAGACCTCGGCCGCCGCGTTGGCGTGGGCGACGGCGTCGAGCTTTCCATCGGGGCCCGTGAACTGGCGCTGCAGGCACGCGACCTCGACGAAGGTGGCGGTGTAGCGCTCGACCAGGTCCGCCGGCACCAGCCCGATTTCCTTGGCGTACAGGCACACCTTGACCTGGGCCGCGATCTGGTCCTGGGTTGGCGTGTGCGGTTCGGCAAGCGCGACGGCCTTGTGGTAGCGGTTGCGCAGATCCAGTTGCTCGGGCGTGTCCGGCTGCAGCTTGGGCCGGGCTGCCGCCTTTGCCGGCGGGTCGAAGACTTTGTCCAAGTTCTGCACGTAGGGCTTGCCCATCAAGAAGTCGACGGCAAGCGTTTCGGCGACGATCGGGTCTTCGTGGTAGCGCAGCGCACAGTTTTCCCAAACGCGCGCCTGCGTGAATGCGCCGTAGTTCAAGCCCAGTTCGGGCGGGGGCGCTTCGACCGGACTCGGCGCCGGAGCGAGCACGACGGCGGCATCGGCGGCGGCAGGCATCGGCGCAGGCGCGGCAGGACCGACATCGGCTGAGGTGGATGCGGGCGGGTCCGCCTTGCGACAGCTTGGCGGCAAGGCAATGATCGCCAACCCCAGCCCCGTCCAGGCGGGCAGGAGGCGCGATTGCAAGAGGCGCGACGGGCGGTGCAGACAGGCAAGCGACATGCGGTGACCCTGGGGCCGGTGCCGCGCGGCGGTGGGGGCGGAGGAGGTACGACCGCGCACGGCGAGCCGCGGCAGTCTAGCACGGGGTGGCCGGCAAGCGAAGGCGCCCGCGCGGGCTGGTTGGGGCGCGCGGTGCGGGCGCTCGCCGTGTGGCTGGGCTGCGCGGTGGCGTGCGCCGACGGCGGTCCTGTACTGCCGCCCTTTGGTCAGTGGGACGTAGAGGTGGGCGTGCCGTTCCACCAGCGCCTGACCGCAGTGGGTGGTGCGCAAGGACCGTGGCGCTGGCGCACCGTGCGCGGGCCTGTCGGCTTGCAGGTTGCCGGAACGACGACGACAGCCGACGTGTGGTGGTCGGCGACGGCGTTCGACCTCGCGCCCGCAAAGCCAGGCGGTGCCCGCGCTCCTGGACCCGCCCAAGAGGTCGAAATCGAGGCGACCGACAGCCAGGGCGCGCTCGCCGTGTCTCGCGGGTCGCTGCGCGCTGTGCCGACGCCATGGCCGTGAGAGGGTGTTGACAAATGTTTGCCGCAGCGAGCGGAATCGGGCGCCCGACAGGCGAGGCGGAGGCCGTCAGGCGCACCGCAGAGCGGCCGGAGGCGCCCGTCGACTGCGGTGCAGCCCCATGCTACGCCGGAGGGAGCCTGGCGGCCGACAACAAGGCATGCGGTGGCGCATGGTTGGGCGCAGCAGGCGGTCTGCCATCCGCGCCGCCTGACCATCTTCGCGCGCTGTTTTCCCTCAATGCCATGATCTTGCGGGTCCTTGGCCGGGTGTGCCGCATGGACGTCGGTCCGATCTCGGTGCTAGACTGGGACGGCCTGGGGCCGCAGCGCACGCAACGGCTCGGCGCCGCACGCACTTTTCAGCCCAAATGACGGCAACTGAACCCAAGGATCACGACTCGGGCCCATTCGATGTCGAAGACGTCGAGAGCGAGGTCTTCGCAGATGCCGTGATCGAGGCGTCCGATGCGTTCTCGCTCGGCACCGATGGCCAGGTGCGTCAGGGCTTCTCGGGTTACGAGAATTCGGCGATCCGCGAGTTGGTGGCACCGCGCACCGGCACCCGGCCGCCGCTGGAGGTCCTGCAGGCCCAGGAATCGGTGCGGGCACGGTTGGGTTACCGCTTCAAGCGGCCAGAATTGCTCGACCTGGCGCTGTCGCACCCCAGTTGGCGCAACGAACACCCTTCGGTGCCGGTGGACAACCAGCGCATGGAGTTCCTCGGCGATCTGGTGGTCGGCCTGGTGATGGGCGAGGCGCTGCTGCACCTGCTGCCCCAGGGCGCAGAGGGCGATCTGAGCCTGTTGCGTCAGGAACTGGTGCGCGAGCGGATGCTCGCCGCGGTCGCCGAAGAGCTGGGCATCGGCCAGGCGCTGCGCTTGGGCAAGGGCGAGGAGGCACGCGGCGGCCGGCGTTCGGCGTCGGTGCTGGCCGATGCGCTGGAAGCGGTCATCGGCGCGGTGTTCCTCGACGGCGGCTATGCTTCCGCCACGATGGTCGCAGTGCGGGCGATGGGCGCCCGCGTCGACGAACTGGTGTCGCGCTACAAGGCCGGCAACTTCGTTTCGCGCGCCGATGCGTATGCCTCGACCGACAACTACAAGACCGCATTGCAGGTGTTGCTGTCGCGGCAGCAGGCCGGTCCGGCAACCTATACCGTTCTTGCACAGTTCGGCCCCTCGCATGCGCCACAGTTTCGCGTGCAATGCGCGACCAGCTTGGGCGGTCAAACGCGGTCGGCCACCGGCGAGGGACCGAGCAAGAAGGCTGCAGAGCTCGAAGCGGCGCGGCAGCTTTTCCAGCGCCTGCAGGGCTTGGGTCTGGCCGGTCGCGGCTGACCAGGACCCAGCGTTCGTGCTACCTTGGAGCCGCGCCCTCGCCGGCGCGAGGCAGGTCTGGTTTTGCGCGCCCTCCTCGTCGCCGCCGCCACTGCATTGGCCTGTGTGCCGTCGGCGCAAACCGGCCATGCGCTGAGCGCCGCGGCGGTCCAACTCGCCTGGCTCAAGACCCCCGCCGGCCCCGACCCGACGACCGCGCTGGAGACGTGGTCACAGGAAATGCGCTTGCGCACCTCGGTGGCGATGGCCGGCCAACCCGTGGCGCTGCGGGCCGATGACCGCGCCATCTTGCGCTACCCGCTGTTGTATCTGCCCGGTGACCGTGCCCTGCCGCCGCTCAGCGATGGGGCCGTCGCGCTTTTGCGCCGGCATTTTTCTTCGGGCGGCACGCTGCTCGTCGACAATGTCGGCCGCGCCGAGGCCAGCGCCGCCTTTGACGCCAGCCTCAGACGCGAGTTGGGGCGCATCATCCCGCAGCAGTTGCAGAAGGTTCCGCCCGGCCACGTGGTGTTTCGCACGTTCTATCGCCTCGATCGCGCAGTCGGCCGGCGCGCGGACAGCCACGACCTCGAGGGATTGCGCGTCGGCAACCACTACGCCGTCCTGTACACCCGCAACGACCTGGCCGGTGCGCTGCAACGCCATAGCTTGGGCGGTTTCGCCTTGGCCGTCGTCCCGGGCGGCGAGACGCAGCGCGAGCTGGCCCTGCGCCTGGCCGTCAACCTGGCCATGTACGCGTTGTGCCTGGACTACAAGGACGACCAAACCCACGTGCTGTACCTGCTGTCGCACCGTCGCACCGCGAGCCCCTCAGCGCTGCCGCCGCCGGATCGCGGCGACTGACGGGTAGGCGCAGCAATGCCCCAAAGCGGCGAAATCTGGCACGACCACCTGCAGTGGACCCTCGGCTTTGCGGGCCATGGCGGCCTGTGGGCGGTCGCGATCGTCTTGGCCTTGGCCACGCTTGCGCTGACCGCGGTGCACGTGCGCAGCCTGAACCGGCGGATGCACCGGGCGACGATCCTGGGCCTGCGCACGCTGACCCTCGCGGTGCTGCTGGTCGTGCTGGCCCAGCCGACGTGGGTTGCGCGCGCCGATCGGCAGGGCATGCGCAAGGTCGTCGTTCTGGTCGACGCCTCGCGGTCGATGGCCGTCGGCACCGAAGGGAAGCGCCGCTGGGATCGCGCCCTCGGCGCGGCCAGGCAGATCCTGTCGCGCGGTGGAGCGACGCTGTGGACGTTCGGCTCGGGCGCGGCAGCCGGCGGCGACCTGCGCCTTTTGGAACCGGACCAGCCGGACACCGACCTGTTGGGCGCACTGCGAAAGGTGCGCGACACGTTGACTCCCGACGGGCTGCGCGCGGTCGTGGTGATCAGCGACGGCCTGGACAACGGCGAACTGCGCGGCCGCACCGGGCCCGAGGCAGTTGCGCTGGACGGCGAGTCCGCCGAGGTGGTGCGATCGTTGCGCGTGCCCGTGCACGGGGTGACGATCGACGACCCCAAACCGGTGCGCGACGTGGCGGTAGCAGGGCTGCGCATGAGTCAGTTCGGCTACGCTCGGACCTTCATGCCCGTGTCGGTGGACCTCGAACTGACCGGCCTGTCCGGCGACAAGGGTGTGCTGTCTCTGCAACTGCTGGACAACGGGCGACCGCTGGTCACGCAAGAGGTGCCGATCGCCGGGCTGCAACGCCGCACGATTTCATTGGAGTTCCAACCGCTGCACGTCGGAACCCACGTCATCGAGGCCGTGGTCGCCCCGCTGCCCGACGAGGCGACGCTGTCCAACAACCGTGCCTATGCCGGGCTGTCGGTCGTTCGCGACCGGGTGCGGGTGTTGCACCTGGCCGGCCAGCCGAGTTGGGACACGCGCTTTCTGCGCACGCACCTGCGCGCGGCGGCCAACGTCGATCTGGTCAGCTTCTACATCATGGTCGGCGAGGGTGCCGGGGCGTACGTGGCCGGCGAGGAGACGACGCTCATCCCGTTTCCTGCCAAGGAGATCTTCGAGGACGCGCTGTCGGGGTTCGACGCGATCATCCTGCACGATTTCCCGTATGGCCCGTTCCAACTCGACCAGTACATGCCGCAGGTGGGCCGACACATCCGCGACGGTGGCGGCCTGCTGGTCATCGGCGGCCCGCTGGCCCTGAGCGCTGGCGGCTATCAGGGCACGCCCCTGGCCGACCTGCTGCCCGTGCAATTGGCGCCGCCCGGCGACGACGGCGGCTGGGCCGAGGGTGCGCTGCAACCGCTGCTGACCCCGCTCGGCGCCGGCCACGCCGTGGCGATGCTCGGCCGCGATCCCCAAGAGAGCGCGGCGGCGTGGTCCAGGCATCGGCTGTATGGCCGCAATTCTGGGATCTTGCCGCGCGAGGGGACGGCGATGCTGGTCACCGACGCCAAGGGCCGGGCGGTCGTCGCCTTGGGTGAGGTCGAGCGAGGCCGCAGTGCCGTCGTGGCGTCCGCATCGCTGTGGACATGGGCCTTTGGCGCCGACACCGCCGATGGTGCTGAGCAGAAGGCGAGCGGCGCTGCGGAGATCGACGCGCGCGGCGACTACCACCGGCTGCTCGACCAACTGCTGGCGTGGTTGGTCCGCGACCCCGACTACGAGTTGCTGCGGGTGGAATCGCCCAAGCAGGCCGTCCCGGTCGGCCAACCAGTCGCCCTGCGGGTGACGGCGCGCGACGGCGCAGGCCATCCGCTGGCCCATCTGCCGCTGCGCTGGGAGCGCGTGGACCCTTCGGCCAACCCACCCGACGCCGCGGCGGCACGGCCTGGCCCCAGCACCGACGAACGCGGCGAGGCGACCTTGGTCGTGCCCGACCTGCCCGCGGGTGCTTGGCTGGTGGTGGTGGAGGTCGATTGGCACGGCCGGCCGCAGCGCGCCGTGGTTCCGGTCGTGGTCGCGCGGCCCACCGCAGAGGTCGCGGCCATCCAACCCGACGATCGCCTGCTGGCGCTGGTGGCAAAAGCGTCCGGCGGCACCCTGTGGCAGGGCGTCCCCCCGGCCAGCGGTGTGCCGGTGGCCTCGGCCGACCCGACCGACCCGTTGGCGCGCGCCGACCTGGTGCACACCGAACTGTGGAGCCGGCCAGAGGTGTTGCTGGCGTTGATTGCGCTGCTTGGCGCCGAATGGGCGCTGCGCAGGCGGTGGGGGTTGGCGTAGGTGCATGTCGGCGAATTGGCAGAATCGCCAGATTCTGGCCGACAGGCTCCTAAAGACTCGACCAGTTATGGGTCGAGTCTCTTTGCTGTTCAGTGGGTTGCCAAGCTCGCGTCGGCGCCCACTCGCGGCAACGTCATGACAAGACTCGGTTCACTGGGAGAAACTGATCGCGCCTCTGGGCAGGCCGCGGCTGCGGCCTGCCAGCGACCGAAACTGGCTGAAAACACTTCAGGCAGTTCTTGGTCGCTGCCCCGATCGCAACCACCCCGGAGCCTGTCGGACGATCGTCTGACAGGCTCCCAGTTTGGTTCATTGCGGTGTCGATCGCAGCGCGAATCGCGGATTTCGCCCGCTACGGCCCGCTGACCGCCAGCGTCACCAGCGACAGCCCGGCGACCGTTTCGTACGCCAGCGAAAAGCGGTCCCCCTTGGGCGCCACCACCAGGTCGCTCAGGCCGCCGGAGCCGACGAGCACGTGCGTCGCGGTCGCCGAGGCCCAGTCCTTGGCGACCACCTGGCTCCATACCGTGAGAATTTTTTTGTCGTCCAGTGGCTTGACGCGCGCGACCTGGATGTTGGCCGCGCCCGGCATCGCCCATGCGAGCAGGAAATCGGTGGACGCCGGCAGCTCGGCGATGCGGAATGCGGCGATGGCGGTCGCGCCGGGCTTTGGCGCGTCGAGCGTCTGCCACAGCGTCGGCACGGACGCGTCGGCCGCGGCCGGGTCGATGCGCAGCCACGCCAGGAACACCTTGGCCTGGCCAGCCTGCTGCAGTGCGCCAGAGATCAGGGCGCCGATGCGGTTGCTCTCTGGATCCCAGGTCGCCTCGATGGCGTGGTACGCCAGCCCCTGGGCGACGAGATCGATGTCTTGCGCGGCGACCTTGGCCGGGCCCTTGGTCCCCTGATCACCGACCTTGTCCAGTTGCACGGTCGGCACGGCGTCGAGCCCCGAGGTGGCCGACGGGACGAAGGTGATGGGCGACAGCACATAGGAGGCGCCGGGCGCGGCTACCAGCGCGGGCCGGCCGGCCGACTTGGCGACCGACCCTTGCGGAGCGCCGACCGGCTTGATCGGCTTGGCCTTGACCCAATCGAGCGGATAGGCACCGCTGGCGAGCCAGACTTCGACGCCGTCCGCCGCGCCGAGGTGTCCAGCAAGGGCGTTGGGCGATGCAGCATCGCCGCCGACGAACCCCAACCCGACCAAGGGCCGCCCCACCGCGGCCGGCACGCAACCTGTCGCCGGTCCTGCCTGCTTGCCCGCGGGCGCGACAACCGCCAGGCGAGCGCTCGCGGTCGGACAGGCCCCGGTCCACTCCTGCCACGCCAGGACCAGGTGGGCGAAACTGCCGGGATGCGGGAGCAACTGCGGCAGCGCCGCGCAGGCCTTGTCGTTGACCCCTGCCATCGCCTGCGCCTTGATGCCGCCACCTGCGGGCGCGAGATGGGCCACCACCACCGGGGCGCCATTGCCCGCCGCGTCGGCGCACGGCTTGCTCTGGGCCGCCAGCCACAAGCGCGGCACGGGCCCAAGGCTGTCGTTGGCCGTGTCGTGCCAGCGCAGGCTGGGCTGCGTGGGCTTGGCGGCGAGCTCCGTCGACAGCGGCAAGGGAACCGGTCCAGGCGCCAGGCCCGTGGGCGACGACAGGCACTTGCCGCCCAAGCAAGCGTGCAGCGCCGGGCACGTCGAGACAGGCTTGCATCCCGCGGTCGCATCGCACACCGCAACCATGCATGCCGCTGCGTCTTCGGCGGTGGTCGTGCAACTGATCGGCTTGCCACCGCAGGTGCCCGCGGTGCACACGTCGCCGGTCGTGCATGGGCTGCCGTCGCTGCACGCCAGGCCCGACTGCGCCACATGGCTGCAGCCCTTGGTGGGCGCGCAGGCGTCGATCGTGCACGGGTTGCCGTCATCGCAGGCGCCGGCGTCGGCCGGGGTGCACAGGCCGGCCTTGCAGACCTCGCCCACCGTGCAGGGATTGCCGTCGTCGCACGCGTTGCCGGTCTGCGGCGTCCAGGCTTTCTGAGCGACCGCCGGCTGACAGACCTGGCAGGGAACCGCGGGGTTGGCCTGGTTGGCGGCCCGGCAGGCTCCGTCGATCACGCACCAGGAAGGCCCGACCACTGCCAGGCACTGACCGTCGGTGCACTGCGAATCGGTGCAGGGCAACTCGTCCTCGGGGCACGGCGAGCCGTTGGCGGCGTTGCTGTGGGTGCAGCCGCCGACGGGCGCGCAGCCGTCCACCGTGCACGGATTGCCGTCGCTGCAGTCGATGGGGATGCCAGAGCACTGCCCCTGCACGCAGCCATCGCCGGTGGTGCAGACGCTGCCGTCGTTGCAGGGGCCTGGCACGGGCACGCTGAAGCACGGCGACTTGGCGTTCTGGGGGTTGCAGTCGTCCAGCGTGCAGGCGTTGCCGTCGCCGCAGTCGATCGCCTTGCCGAGGCACTTGCCGTTGGGCAGGCACACGTCGTCGGCCGTGCAGATGTTGCCGTCGCCACAGCCGAGCCCGGTGCGCGGCGACCACGCCTTCTGGGTCACCTTGGGCAAGCAGCCCAGGCACGGGTCGACCGGGTGGATGGCGCCGCCGCTCAGGCAGGTGTTTTCGATGTAGCAGGCGTCGGCGGTGATCTGGTCGTGCTTGCACGCGGTGCCCAGGCAGACGTCGATGGTGCACGCCACGTTGTCGCTGGTGCACGCCGTGCCGTCGCCGTAGGGCGCGTGATCGCAGACGCCCTTGGCCGGGGAGCACAGGTCGAGGGTACAGGGGTTGTTGTCGTCGCAGTTCTTCGGCGTGCCCGTGCACACGCCGTCGATGCACACGTCGCCGGTCGTGCACAGGTTGTCGTCGTTGCAGGTCGGGCCCTGGAGCGGCTGGGCCACGCAGCCCTTCTCGGCCACACAACTGTCGAGCGAGCAAGGGTTCTTGTCGTCGCACACCACGGCCGCGCCGCTGCACGTCACGCCCGCGCACTTGTCGGGTCCGGTGCACGCGTTGTTGTCGTCGCAGGCGCCGGTGCCGACCGGTTGGTTGTTGCAGCCCTTGCTGACGCACGCGTCGAGCGTGCACGGGTTCTTGTCATTGCAGTCTTCGTCGCCGCTGCACGGGCAAATGATGGTGCCGGGCAGGCACTGCCCGGAGGCGCAGGCGTCGAACTTGGTGCAGGCGTCGCCGTCGTTGCACGGCGCGGTGTTGGGAGCATGGGTGCAGCCAAACGCCTGCGCGCAGCTATCGGTGGTGCACGGGTTCTTGTCGTCGCACGCCGCGGGCGCAAGCGGCGTGCCCGCGCACTTGCCCGCGAGGCATTGATCGCCCGTGGTGCACGCGTTGTCGTCGCTGCAGGGGCCCGCCACGGGCGCAAACGTGCATCCTTTGGAGGGATCGCAACTGTCGGCGGTACACGGACTTTTGTCTCCGCACGCCACCGCGGACCCGCCGCATTTGCCATTGCTGCAGGTATCGAATGACGTGCACGCATTGCCGTCGTCACACGGCGATCCAGACAGCAGCGTCCAGGCGGTCGTCGACGCCGCGGGGTCGCACACCAGGCACGGCTGGTCGGCCGGTTTGCCACCGACGGGCACGCACTTGCCGCCAATCTGACAGATGTTGAAGATCTTCTTGGCCTCGCAAAAGCCAGCGATGCACGCGTCTTCTGTGCACGGATCGGCGTCGAACAGGCACGGTCCGGCCTGCGGCGTGTGCAGGCACCCAAAACCCGGGGTGCAGGTGTCCTTGGTGCAGGGATTGCCGTCCTGGCAGTCGAGCGGCGCCGCGCCCTTGCACGCACCCTGCGCGCAGGCGTCGTTGGTCGTGCACGGATCGCCATCGGTGCAGGTGCCGGCCTGCGGCATGCTCACACAGCCCAGTTTGGGGTCGCACGACACCGTAGCGCACGCGGTCGTGCCGGGGCACTCGACGGGCTTGCCGAGGCACGCGCCGCCGCCGTTGCATTGGTCGCCCGAGGTACACAGGTCACCGTCGCTGCACGCGCCCTCGGCGACCAGCGTCCAGGTCGAGGTCGACGCCTCGGGCAGGCAGCGCGCGCACGGTGCCCCGGGCGAGGCGTCGCCGGCTGCGTAGCACAATCCGTCAATGCGGCAGTGCTGGGGCAGAAGTTGTTTGCCGCAGTTGCCTTGGTCGTCGCACTGGCCGACCAGACACGGCCCCCCGCCCGTCTGGCAACTGGTTCCGGCCAGGAAATTGGCGTGAAAACAAGCGGTATCCAAGCACGTGTCCAACGTGCAGTCGTTGCCGTCGTCGCAGACCAGCCCCGTCGCCCAGCAACCGCCGGATTTGCACTGGCCTGGGGCCGGGCAGCCGCCCGCGGTCGAGCAGGTTGCGCCGTCTGCAAGGTGCACGGGCGTGCAGCGGCCGGTCACGCATTGCCACCGCGCGCACGGCACCTTGTTCAGTGAGGCGGCGATGGCGGCGAGCTCGCACTCTGGATCCGACGTGCACGGGGCGGCCTGCAACGCGTCGACCGGCGATCCGTCCGCGCCCACATGCGCGTCCGCACCCGATCGTGCGACATCGCCGGCGGGGGTCGCGCAGACACCCGCGAGGCACAAGCCGCTCGGACAGTCCTTGTTCTCCACGCACCCGGCCGTGGGCGTGGCAAGATTGCCGCACGCAAACAGGCCCACGGCGAGGGCGATGAGCCACGCAAGGCGAGCCCTGGCCGCGGCGCGACCTCTAGGAGCCTGTCGGACTAGCCTCCGACAGGCTCCGTGGTGGTTGCGATCGGAGCAGCGGCCAAGAACTGCATGAAGTAAATTCAGGCAGTTTCGGTCGCTGGCAGGCCGCAGCCGCGGCCTGCCTCGGAGCCTGTCGGCCAGAAACTGCCGATTCTGGCATTCCGCCGACAGGCTCCTAGTAGGCGAAACCCCAAATTCGCACCGGGATACGGGTCGTGATGCCACAACAATTCCTCAATCGGTTTCGCCTACTAGCTGCTCGTTGCGTGAAGGGGGCTCGCAGCCCCCTCGCGCGCCCATGCGCGCTCACCCCCGCGGCCGGCCGCAGCCGCGGCCGGAAGTACCTCAGCCCTGTTGCGCGCCGGAACCCGGCGCG
>VGRO01000170.1 GCA_016875335.1 Deltaproteobacteria bacterium
AATGATTTACTCAATCATTTCTCGGGCCCGTTTGCTTGCTCCGTGGGTCGCCAGCTCGCGGACCAAAGGTCCGACTCGCGGCTCCGTCCTGATGTGAGAGTGATCGACTTATTATTTTCCAGTCCCTAACGAGTTCAGCGGCCCTGGTGGCCGCGTAGCGACCTGCGCCCGCGGAGCAAACCGGCAGCGCGCCCGTCGTGCGCGGCGGAAACGGCTGGGGCCGACGACGCGGCTTGCCCCTGGGTTTCGCCGACGGCGGGTCAGTTGCAGGCCGCCCTGACGCGGCCCTGGGGTGACCCAGGGTCGGTCCCAAGGGCGATTGAAGGCGCTCGAGGGTGACCTTTGGTCGGCACTGGGCGACCCTCGACGGCAATTCGAGTGGCCACCGACCGGCATTGACGGTAGCACCGCCGGTGGCCTAGGTTGGACCGGCACCCCCGAGGTCACCATGCTGCCCACCTTGTTTGATCTCTGCACGCCGCGCCCCGACGTGTTGCAAGGCCTGATTCGCGAATCGGACTACGCAGCCGACTTGGGCACGGTTGCCCGCAACGAAGGGCTTGAAGACTACCGGGTTGCTGCAAAGTTCTTCGCCAACACCTATGCAACGCAGGGCCTCAAGACGTTGCTGGATTCGGTGCTGCGGCGCCTGAGCGGTACCGGTGGCGAAGCTTCGGCGATTTTCCGCCTCGACACCCAGTTCGGCGGTGGCAAGACCCATGCGTTGATCGCCTTGGTCCATGCGGCCCATGGCATGCGGGGCGTCGCCAACCCAGAGCAGTTCGTATCCCCAGCGATCGTGCCGGCAGAGCCAGTACGCGTCGCGGCTTTCGACGGGCAGGATGCCGACCCGGCGAACGGCCGCAAACTTGAACACGGCCTGCGCGCGTACACGCCGTGGGGCGAGATCGCGTACGCGCTCAACGGTCGCGCAGGATTCGATGTGGTCAAGGAAAGCGACAGGCTGCGCGTCGCGCCGGGCACAGACACGTTGCGGGAGCTGATGGGCGACAAACCGTGTCTTTTCGTGCTCGACGAACTGGCTTTGTTCCTACGCGAGGCTGAGCAGATTTCCGGCCTGCAAGGCCAACTGGCTGTATTCCTGCAAAACTTGCTGAAGGCGGTGCAATCGACTCCTCGCTGCGCTGCGGTATTCACGCTGGCACTAGGCAAGGACGGCACCGCACACGACGCTTACGCCAAGGAGCAAAAGGCGCTGGCGAAGCACTTCAACGTACACGCCAGCATGGGAGAGGCCCAAAGCGTGGCGGCCCGCGTGGCAACGCTGATCGACCCGACCACCGAGGACGAAACTGCGTTGGTGCTGCGGCACCGGCTCTTTGAGCGCGTGGATCTCGCCAGCGCCGCCCATGTCGTCGAAGCGTATCGGCAGCTTTGGTGGGAGCACCGCACTGCGCTGCCGGCTGTGCGCGTCGGCGAAGATCAGGCGGCGGGGTTCACGGCCAGCTACCCGTTCCACCCGGCGCTCCTGCAAGTGCTGACCGAAAAGCTAGGCACGCTACAAACGTTCCATCGGGTGCGTGGCATGCTGCGGCTGCTAGCCGGCGCGATCCAGGCGCTATGGGAGCAACAACCAAAGGCGACCTACGCTATCCACGCCAACCACGTCGATCTCGGGGCGTACCGCGTACACGCCGAAATCATCACGCGGCTGGAGCAAAGCGCGTTCGTACCGGCTCTGCGCCGCGATGTGGTGGCCGCGGAGTTGGGTCCCAAGGCATTGGCACAGCAGCTAGACGCAACGCAATACGCCGGACTGGCACCCTATGCGACCTTTGTCGCCCGCACGGTTTTCTTGCACACGCTGGCCTTCAACAAAGACCTCAAGGGCTGCACGCCAGAGGAATTGGCGCTCTGTGTGCTGGCACCGGGCAGCGATATTTCTTTTCTGAACGACGCCTGCAGGCGCTTCCGAGCCCAGTCCGCCTTTCTGGACGACGTGCCAGGCGCGCCGTTGCGGTTTCTCGTCGACGCCAACTTGACACAGATTGTCGCAAAGGAAGCTAGCGGCATTGCCGACCAAGACGTCGCCGTGGAGCTCAACGCGCGCATCCAAGAGGTGTTTGCGAATCCGACCGTCGCCCCCTGCTTGGACTTGGTGACCTTCCCAGCCGGGCCTGGCGAAGTGTTAGACGGCGCTGGCAACGGTCGGCCGCACTTGGTCGTGCTGCACTTTGACGCCGCGACCACGGCGAGCCACTCGCCGGTGACGGTGCCGGCACTGGTCGAACGGCTTTTCCGTTTCAGCAACGACGCTGGCAGTTTTCGCCAGTTGCAAAACAACCTGTGCTTTTTGGTCGCCGCCGACGGCAAGATTGAGGCAATGCGTCAAGCTGTCCGTCAGCAATTGGCCTTGGTGCGGCTATGCACCGAGGAGACGCTCGGTCAATTGGCCCCGCACCAACGCGCCAAGATCAAGGCCAATCTCGAAGGCGCGCCGGCACTGGTCGCCATCGCCATCCAACAGGCGTATTGCCACCTGTTTTACCCGAGCAAGCTGCGTTTGCAGGGCGCCAGCGTCGACCTGAACCACGCTGTATTCACCGTGCCGGAAACCTCGGAAGCGCCGGGCAACGGGCAGAAACAAGTCGTGTTGGCCCTGCGCAACGCGGCTGGCAAGAAGCTGCGCACCGACGACGACCAGCCGGATTCGCCGACCTATGTCCGCGACCGCACGCCGCTCAAGAAAGGCGCGATCAGCACGCACATGCTGCGCCGGGAGTTTCGCGCCGATGTGGCCCTGCCCATGTTAGGGCCCGGAAATGATTTACTCAATCATTTCTTGGGCCCGTTTGCTTGCTCAGTGGGTCGCCAGCTCGCGGACCAAAGGTCCGACTCGCGGCTCCGCCCTGATGTGAGAGTGATCGACTTATTGTTTTCCAGTCCCTTAGTGGGCGACGGCGTCTTCAAACGCGGCGTGCAGGGGGGCGTCGACATGGGCGAATACGTGTATGTGTCGGGCTCCATGGTCATCGGCAAAGGCAACCCGCCATTCGCGGTAGCGGTCGATGACAGTTCGTTCATCTATACCATGGCCTATGCCATGCAAAACGCGATTTGGCCGCCGCAAGCCACGGCACCGCCGGTGCAGCCGCCGGCAGTCGACGGCTCGGCACCGCCAGCGGGCGGCGGCGAAAGCGGCGTGGGCGACACCGGTGGGCAAGGGCACGCTGGCACGACCGTACCACCGGTTGACCCCACCGACGGCAGCACCGATAGCAGCAAAGGCGCCGGACTGGTGGTCGAGGGCACGCTGCGCGACGCGCTGATTCAGATGTGGGCCAAATGCCGGCAGGCGAATTGGCCGGCAATCCGTGAATTGAATATCACGGCCTACGCCGCCACCGACGGCTTCAAGCTGCTCGCCGCAGTGCAATTGGTGCAAGCGGCCAAGCGCAGCGCCAGCCTTGTCGCCCGGTACGAGACTGCGACCGGCGGGCAGTGCGGCGTCGACTTTCAAGGAGCGGTGGACGAGGCGCTGGCGGTTCGGGACTTTCTGGCGGTGCAGCTTCGCGCCGCGGAGGCCGGCGGTAAGACCGTGGAGTTCACTGGACAGTACACGTTGTCGTACGCCGCGGGGCTGAGCCTTGCCGGCGAAGAGCCGGAAAACCTGACCGCGCAACTGACACGGATCGCCAACGGCCAAACTTTCGTGCAGGCGTTCGCTGTCGAGGGCAAGCCATGACGACCGCGTCCCGTGCCGGCGTGCGGCCGCGCACCACCAATAGCCCTGAACCACGGTATGAACTGCGGATCGCGGTGGGCGCGCGGGCCGAAGCGGTGTACGAGATCTGGCAGTTGCCGTCCCTTTCGTCGCCGGAGCTCCGAAGGCCACGGCGCATCGCCGGCCTCGACGGCCCAAACCTGGCGATCGTCGAGCACCGCGTAGCCAAGCGCCTCAGGGCCCGCGGCGTGGCTGTGCCGGCCCTGGGCCAGGCTGCTCGCCACCCGCTGGGCGAGGTCGACGCGCTGAACCTCGGGCTGCTGTTTCGGGTCTTGGCACCTATGCGCGATCGTGACAAGATGCGTGTTTGCGCGGAGGGCGTAGAGGCGATGGCGCAACCAGAAGCGGCGTACTGGCTCGGAATGGCCCTGCGCCGCCGCAACCCGCGCCGCGTGTTGACCGCACTGCGCTACTTGTTGACCGAACCCAAACCGCGCCGCAAGTCGGCCACAACCCCTGCCTGAGGCACCATGTTGCCGACCCAGACGCTGCTGTAGATGATCCAAGAGACCCTCGACCAAGGTGACCTGCTCGATCACCCGCGCCTGCTGCCGTTCAAGGCCGACCTCGGCGCTTGCGGCCAGGCGCTGACTGCCGCTGTGCAAGGTCGCGCGCCCAAGGAAGATCCGGCCGAGGACGGCTTGTTGACGGCGGCGCAAGCAGCCGACGGTGTCTTCGATGCCAGCGTGCGCGCCTTGCGCGGCCTGTTCGAGGCGACGCCGGAGTCGGCCGAGGCCGACCGCAAGGCGGGTGACGCTGCCGCGATTCGCGCCGGCTTGGCGTCGCTGCTGCCGGACGGTGCAGCGGCAACCGGTCGCGCGTGGGCGTGGGAAGCAGGCGAAGGCCAGCGTGTCACGGAGCGGCATGGTCGCCCGGAGGTGCAGGCGGCATTGGCGCTTGTGGTGGCGACGGCGCCGGGCGCGCCGGCCTGGATCGACCGCGTGATCGCAGCGGCGGCCACCTTGGGCACCGCGATTGCGGCACTGGACGGCCACCGCGCTGCCGCAAACAAGACCACCGGGCTCGCGCTGGTGCGCGCCCGCAATGATGCGGCGCACGTTTGGAAGCTGTTTCTGGCGGCGGTGGATCGCACCTATCCTGCGGGCGACGAGCGGGCGGCGGCGAACCGCGCGCGGCTGCTGGCGGCGTGGGTGGAGCGTGGGGAGCGGTAGGCGTGGGTGAGCCCGGGGTTGGTCAAGGCCGGCGGTTCAGGCGCTTTGAGGTGACCCTCGGGCAGCTGTTGGTCGCGTCGAGCGCGGGTCCGGGCGGTCGGTTGGCAGTTGAGCCCGCCAATTGGCCGCATCGTGGCGGCGACTTTGGCGTTGCGGCCAGAGCGTCACGGCGGCGTCTGCCTCGGTTGCGGTGGAAAGTGCGGAATACTTGCACTGCGGCGCACCTTCGACAGACTTGAAGCAACGGTGCCCGCGAATTGGCACCCAGCAAGGCCCAGCTTGGAAGCGAGCCCACAGTACCCCGCCAACTACCCGCGGCCGCCGATCGTCGAGGCGATCGTCCAGTTTGGCTTCGGGCAGCGGGTCACGCGCAAGCGGCTAGAGGACGGGCTTCGCACGCCACTGCGCAGGTCCTACCCTGGTCCGCACAAGAGCCAGCACCACGTCGAGGTCAATGCCCGCGTTGAACCAGAATCGGTATCGGCCTCCGCAACGCGACGCCTGAAGGTCACGTTCCTTGGCTCTGCGAATGGCCTACGGCTCGTTGGGCTTGCAGACAACGTGCTCTCCATTCATGCGCTTGCCCCTTACCCAGGTTGGGACAACTTGATCGCCAACGCCTGCGATGTCGTCAAGGCGACAGTGGCTGCGTTGGGCCCGGTGCCTTTGGCGTCTATTGCCTTGCGGTATATCGATCGTATCGCCCTGCCCGGCAACCCAGCCGAACTAGCCAGATACCTCCGCCTACAGCTCGGTGGCGGCGAAGAGCTCGGCGCAATTGCGGATTTCTCGATGCAATTTCGCCGCGTCACGGCGCCCAATCGAGATGTGACGACGCTGGTCGTCGCCGCCACGCCGCCGGGCGCCGACGGGATGCCCGCCATCGCCATCGACCTGGTCGCCGCCACGTCTCAATTCCAGCCCTGCGGGCTTGGCGATACGGATTCGTGGTTGCCGATAGCGAGCCGCCTGCACCACTTGCAGCGCAGCACATTTGAGTCGATCATCACCGACGAGATGCGAGGGCTATTCGAATGAGGACGGCGTCATACAAAGCCGGCATGCCGTTTCCAGACCTCGGCATCGTCCCCAGGTCCTATGCCAGGGCCGAGCGGCTCGATGCTGCGGCTAACGCCGCGGGGGTGCCGGGACCGCGATCTCGCGGCCCGGTGCTGTCGACCGATGCTCCACCAGCTCTCCAGTGGTTGAGTGACCTCTATGTGCACGTTTTCAGGCGCCGCGAGGCGGAAGCCATCGACGTGATCTACGCCAAGTTCGACGAACTGCTCCGACAGTCCGATTGCGCAGATTGCGACGAAGTGCTGGCGAATTTGGATGTGAATCGGTTGAACATCACTGCGACATTGGCCGTGCTCAGCATCACGCGTCTCGATCGTGCGCGTTTGGCCAACTGGCGGCGCTTCGCGGAAATGGCACAGCGCAAGATCTGCCGGGAGGCGCCCGACCGTGCTGCGGCACTGCTTGCCGGGCTGTTGCCGCTGGATTCGTAGTCGTGGTCGCGAGAACCGGCACTTGGCCGGAGCCGGCATTTGGATTGCCTGTCGCAGTACTGATAGGCAGGTCGTCGCGCGAAACCTTGCATTTGGGGTTGGCATACGTCCTGCCGGGCAAGCCCGTGCGACATCTGCACCTGGCGTGGCACGAACGCCTGGTAGAGGACTGGAGTTTGGCTGGCCGTTGGGCGATTCCCGCGGCCCTGCCCGAGCGCCTCGCGCTGGTGGCCGGCCGATGCCGCTTGATTGCTGCAAACCATGCGGCTGGTCTGCCGGTGCGCTATGGCATTGCGTGGTCGGGCGTCGCGTTTGACGACGCCGGGCGCTTTGCGCCGCCAGGTGGCAACTTTGGTAGAACCTGCGCCACGTTCGTGCTTGACGTCTTTCGGCTGGAAGGCTGCGAATTGATCCTGGCCGAATCCTGGCCCCGCCGAAACCGCGAGGAGCAGCAACTGGTGGCAATCGCGGAGGCTATTGGCCCACCAATCGTGGCCGAGACGATGCGGCGAGAATTTGCCGCGGGCGCGGCAAGGATCATGGCCCACGAAGTGTTTGGCGCGTGTTTGGCCAACACGGTGCCGGTGCCGTTCGAACTGGCGGCGCACCTTGGCACCTCGGCCACAGCCGACCTATGAGGGGCTGTCTTCTTCGCGCGGCACCGCAGGCGGCAAGAACTTGCGCCCCACCCACGCCGCTCCTTTGCCGCCGGCCAGCCACTCGCGCAATGCCGGCAAGTTTGCGTCGCTGACTGACTCGAGCACTGCCGGGTTGCCCAGAATCTGCCGCCACAAGAACAACGCTAGATCCTCGATCAACAGGTTCAGTGCATCGAATCGCTCCGCCGTCACTTGCTCCGGCGCCGGCAAATAGCGCGGGTGCATGTGCACATACGCGTTGCGCACAAGCTCATAGGCGTCGGACAGTGTCGTCGCAGGCACTCCAATACACAGCCGCGTCACGCGATGTCCAAATGCCTTCATGCCGGCATGCTCGCCCGGCTCGAAGACGATTGCCTCCACGGACCGCACGAGGTTGGCGCCCCGCTCGTAGGCGTCGTGCTGCTCGTCCCATGTCAATGCGCGCCGCAGCGCACGGATGCCGTGCCACAGCCGCCGGAACTCGTCTTGGCGGCGGTCGCGCACCCGCAGGCCGTTTGCAACGCAGTCGACAGAATCGAGCACGCGCGTATCCAGGGTCGGCCATGTCGTACCGCGGGATTTGAGGTATCCGGGAAGCACAACGGGGACTGGGCTGTCCACTACGCGCACGCCGTCCTCGCGGATACGGCCAACCACTGCAACCGCGTTGCCAACCTGCAGCAAGCCGTGCAGCCACAAGGCAAAGTAGACCTTTTCTGCGACGTCCTCGGCGTCGGCCTGATGCTTGGCCGCAACGTCGATATTGAGCGTGGCGTCGGCGCAGTCGGCGGCGAACGCTTGGCCGAGTTCGGTCAGCCAGAAGTCGTCGAGATGTATCTCGTGCTTGTGCAGCACGCGTGCGCCCGTCCGGGGCAGTGTGGCCTCGGCGAGGTCGTGATTCTCTATGCTGGCGTTGAGGGCATAGGTGCAGAAGTGCATCGTTTAGAATTTCACCGAGAATGCCGGATTGACTGCGCTGGTAATTTCGGCCCTGACCTCGGAGACGAACTTGGGCACGACTTTGGCCAAGCAGTCGAGCAATTGGTCGCGAGCGTACGGCGGCTTTCGCAGCGCCGCGGCCTGTGCGGCGATCAACTGGGGGAACAGACCCGGCGCGAGCCCGACCAGGTGGCAAAGAAACTCGTCCGGGTGTTGAGCTTCGATGCCGTCGGGCAACTGCCGAAAATGGCGTACGTTGATCGTTACGATCACCTGGGCACCGGCAACAACGGCTGCAGCCGCCACGTGCCGGTCGCCGGGGTCGTTTTGCATCCCGTTAATCAGTGCGTTGGGCACCGCAATTTTGGCTTCCGGGAACGCTGCGTCTATCTGTGCTACGAGCCTTGCTGCCTGCAGAGGTTCCAGCTTGCGTCGTTTGACGAGGTTGCGCGATGTTTCGGCAAGAATTTCGTCCGACCAGCGTGCCGAATACAAGCCTGATTCAGCGGCCCGAAAAAGGGTGTCCCGCAACGCAAACGGAAACAGCACGTTGGCGTCGAGCACTACGACAAACGGCGAAACGATCACGCAGTGCTCCTAGCGCTCAGGATCGGGTTCGTCGTAGCCGCCGCATTCCTCCGATAGAGCGACCAGTTCGTTCAGCGCTTGTCTGCGCGTTTGGCTGCGGCGCTCGCGGTAGGCGAGCACGTCTTCGATGCGCAGCCGGCGGTGCGAGCCGGTGCGATCGTAAGGTATTTCACCCTTTTCAAGCAGGCGAATCAGGTACTGGCGAGAGATATTCAAGATGCTTGCCGCTTGCTGCGTGGTCAGGCGCTGGCCAAGCGGAATCAGCGTCAGAGCGTCGCCGCGGGCGAGCACCGCCGCCATCTCGCGAATCAAGTTGAACACGCCCTCGGGAATCTCGAGCTCGCCGCCGTCAGGGTCAACAAGCCGGAAAGCTCGGCGAGGCTGCAAATGGCGCTGTAACTCCTCGAGCGCCCGCGCAAAATTCTGTGCGGGTTGTCGATCGGCTGCGCGCGGAAAGATCGGGGCCTGCACCGCGAAAGGAAACTCGCCGCTGTCGAAATGGGTCGCCGGCATGGTGGGCCTCCGTGCGGCAAAATACGCCCGAAATGCCCCAAACGCAACCACCCACCAGCCGCACCCACCCACGCCGCCACCGCCAACCGACACAGGGTCACCCCCAACCGCCTAGCTTGCTACCTTCGACCGAGCCTGCTACACCGCCCGCGCCAGCCAAAGGAGCCCCATGCCGCCCCAAACCCGCCGCCTGATCGAGAGTTGGCTGCCGATTGGCGCCCTTGGCGAGGAAAGCGTCCGCGAACGGCGGTCGATGACCTCGCTGCCGCCCACCTACTACCTGCACGTCTGGTGGGCCCGCCGCCCGCTCGTCGCCAGCCGCGCAGCCGTCATGGCGAGCTTGCTGCCTGCGTCAGCAGATCGCGACAAGTTTATGCATATGTTGGGGATTCATGGGGATCCGGTTGCGACCCGCGCAAGAATTGATCGCGCGCAGCGAACGGGCGAGGACCTTGGCCTCGACGTGTACGGATACAAGCGAGCATTTGGCTACGTTCCGAACGAAGACGACCGGCTGTGGCTTGAAACCGCGATGGCGTCGCTCGGCTTGGAAGATGCTGTTGTGCTCGACCCAACGGCGGGTGGGGGCAGCATTCCATTTGAAACGGCGCGCGTCGGGGTCGCTGTGCTGGCCAACGACCTGAACCCAGTTGCGGCGACGATCCTCCGGCAGGCCGTCACGGTACCAATCGCCGGCGGCGCTGCCGTCGGGACGGCCTTCAAGCAGCTTGCTGCGCGTTTCGTCGGGTTGGCGACGCCTAAGTTTCGCAATGTGTACCCGCCGGAGCCTGACGCCAACGTGGTCGAGGGCTACTTATGGGCCAGGACCATCACCTGCCCCCACTGCGACGGCCTCATCCCGCTGTCGCCCAACTGGCGCCTCGCCCCCGACGGAACCGGCGTGCGCCTGCGCCCCAACTCGACCACCAAGCGCTGTACCTTCGACATTGTCACCAAGGCCAGCGAACACAGTGAGGGTACGGTCAGCGACGGCGACGCCCTTTGCCCCTATCCGGGTTGCGGTCGCGTCGTCGACGGCGCCCAAATCAAGCAGCAGGCCCAAGCGGGCCAGATGGGCGAGCAACTGTATGCCGTGGTGTTCAAGCGGCGCATCGAGACGCGCACCAAGGCCGGCAAGCGCGGCAAAGACAAGTGGGAACGCGGCTACCGGGCGCCGCAGCCGCAAGACGACAACAGCGCGCAGGTAGCGGCAGCACTGGCCGAGAAGCTACCGGAATGGCTGGCGCTGGACGTTGTGCCGACGGAGGAGCTCCCGGCCGGCCTGAAGACAACTGAGCCCTTGCGCTATGGCACGCGCGCGTGGCGTGACCTGTTCTCGCCGCGACAGTTGTTGGGGCACTGCATCGCGGTTGAGACGTTCCGCGAGTTGGTGGACGAAGAGAGGGCCGCAGGCCGCCTCGACGATGCAACCCGCGCTGCGGCAGTATATTTGAGCTTTTCCTTGGATAAGATGCTCAACTACAACTCGCGGATGTCCGTATGGATGTCAATACGAGAAGTTATCGCCAACACGTTCAACCGCCACGATTTTGCTTTCTGCTGGTCCCACGCCGAAATGGCTGTGTGCGTTGAAGGCGCGGGCTACGACTGGGCCATTGCCCAAACCGGCAAGTGCATCCGCGAATTGGCGGCCCTGGCCGGCGTCGAGCCGCCGTCGCTCGCTGCAGCGTCTCTTGCCCCAGCAGCGCCAGCCACTAGCGCCAAGCGTGCGCAGCAAGGGCTCTTTGGCACGCCGCAACCGGGCCTGTTCGACAGCGCCGCCCCAACCACAAGAGCCCGGCCACCGGTGACGGTCACCTGCCGCTCGGGCGACGACCTACCGCACATCGGCGACGCCAGCGTGGATGCCGTGGTGATGGACCCGCAGTACTACGACAACGTGATGTATGCCGAGTTGTCCGACTTCTTCTACGTGTGGCTCAAGCGCACCGCAGGGTACGTCAGCCCGGAGTTTTTTACGCGGCGGCTCACCGACAAAGACAACGAGGCCGTCGCCAACCCGGCCAAGTTCGCGGGCCAGCGCGGCGCCAAGGCCCTGGCCGGCAAGGACTACCAAGAGCGCATGGCGCGCATCATTTTTCCGAATGCAGGCGCGTGCTGAAAGCCGACGGCATCTTGACCGTCATGTTCACGCACAAGGCCACGGGCGCGTGGGACGCCTTGACCACGGGACTGATGCAGGCCGGCTTCACCATCACCGCGTCGTGGCCAATCAACACCGAGGCAGAGGGCAGCCTGCACATCAAGGACAAGGCCGCCGCCAACAGCACCATCTTCTTGGTTTGCCGGCCGCGCGCGGAGGTCCGCGGCGACACCGCCTATTGGGAAGACGTCGAGCCGCTGGTGGCCAGCGCCGTCGCCCAACGCATCGCCGAATACGAAGCTGCCGGCATCCGCGGTGTCGACCTGTACTTGTCGTGCTTTGGCCCAGCGCTCGAAGCGTTCGCCGCGCATTGGCCCATGCGCCGCGGCCAGCCTTTGCCACAGCCGGCGCGCCGCCGCGGGCAACCCCAAGCCGAAGCCGACGACTGGGATCCCTACGCTGTGACGCCCGAAGACGCACTCAACGCCGCGCGCCGCGAGGTCAAGCGCACCCGCCTGGAGCGCCTGACCCACAAGAAACTGCAGGAGCCGCTGGATCCGCTGACCGAGTGGTACATTTTGGCCTGGGACGCATTTGAGGCGCCGCAGTTTCCGGCCGACGAAGGCGCCAAGCTGGCGCGGGTAGTCGGCTTGGACCTGGAAGCCGACGTGATTGGCCGTGTCGCTGAAAAGCGGTCGAGCGAACTCATCCTGTGGGACAGCAGCCAGCGTGCGGCGCGCGGCGTGCTCGGTGCGCCCAACGGCAGCCAGGCAGCCCTGGACGCGCTGCACCACGCGGCCCACCGGGCGCGCACCCAAAACGTCGAGGCGGGCGGCAAGCTGCTCGACGACGCAGGCGTCGGCAGTGATCCCAAGGTGTTGGCCGCGCTGGGCGCGTTGCTGAACGTGCTGCCCGTGTCGCGGATGTTTGGCGGCTGGCCCGATGACGCGCCAGCGGTACAAGGCGGGGCCAGCGACTTCGAAGCATTGGAGAAGCTGCGGCGGTTGCGGTATGCGACAGCGGTCGTCGCGCCTGAGCAGTTGGTTCTCAACTTGGCGGACTGAACACTTGTTCAGATAGTCCTGACCTGCTATTGTTGCGCGCCCGGCGGAGGCCGCATGCAACCCCGAACTGACCGTGACCCGAGCGCCACTCCAGCCGACTGGGCTACCTTGGCTGCCACCGGCGAAGCCTTTGACTTGGCGATGACCGAGCGGCTGTTGCTGCCCGACCCGCTGTACGCGGTTGGCGACCTGGCGTTGCTGCGCGGCACGCGCCGGGTTGCGGTGGTGGGCACGCGCGAAGCCTCGGTGGAGGGCTTGGCGCGGGCGCGGCGCTTGGCGCGAGAGCTGGCCCAAGCGGGCGTTGTGGTCGTCAGCGGCTTGGCGGCCGGGATTGACGGCGAGGCGCACCGGGCAGCCATCGCGGGCGGCGGGCGGACCATCGCGGTACTTGGCACCCCGCTCGACCGCAATTACCCGCAGGAGCACCGCGACCTGCAGGCGGAGATCGGCCGCAACCACTTGCTGGTCTCGCAGTTCGGCCGTGGCGTCAAGGTCGGTGCCAAGGGCTACCTGGCCCGCAACCGCACGATGGCCTTGCTGTCGCACGCGTCGGTCATTGTCGAGTGCGGTGACAGCAGCGGCACGCTGTCGCAGGCCGGCGAAACCATGCGGCTTGGCCGGACCTTGTTCTTGCTGCAAAGCGCGATGGACCGGACCGATTTGGCCTGGCCGCGGCGCTTTGCGGCCAAAGGTGCCGTCGTGCTCCACAGTGTAAGCCAGATTCTGGAGGGATTGCCGTGCTAAGGGACTGGAAAATAATAAGTCGATCACTCTCACATCAGGACGGAGCCGCGAGTCGGACCTTTGGTCCGCGAGCTGGCGACCCACGGAGCAAGCAAACGGGCCCGAGAAAT
>VGRO01000171.1 GCA_016875335.1 Deltaproteobacteria bacterium
GCGCGTCGTCTTGCAAGTCGCGGGCTCGCGACCCACAAAACTGGGGATTGGAAACTAAAAGTCGGTTGCTCGCACATCCCGATGGAGCCGCGAGTCGGACCTTTGGTCCGCGAGCTGGCGACCCACCGGGCAAGCAAGGAGCGGCGCGTCGTCTTGCAAGTCGCGGGCTCGCGACCCACAAAACTGGGGATTGGAAACTAAAAGTCGGTTGCTCGCACATCCCGATGGAGCCGCGAGTCGGACCTTTGGTCCGCGAGCTGGCGACCCACCAAGCAAGCAAAAGGGGCGCAGAGAAAGTCGGAACGATTTTCTCAAAGCCCCTACATCAAAGGCAAGGGCGACGCGGCCTTGGGGAACATCTTGCGCGCCGCATCCTTGCGCCCGTTGATGAGCTTGGTCAGCGCCGACCGCCCGCTCGCCGTAGCAAGCTTGGCCTTGGCTGTCTCGTAGCGGGTCTGCAACTCGTCCAGGTACGGCTGCAACAGTTCGTCGGCCTGTTCTTCGGTCTTCTTGGGATCGACCAGCGCCGCCAGGTACGCCGCGCGGGCCGACGTCATCGACCCGAAGGCCTTGGCTTTGACCTTGGCGGCCAGCACACCCTGGATGCGAGCGTCGACGTCCTTGGGCTTGACGGGCAGCGCGGTCTTGACAACCTCAGCATACATGGCACAGCGCGCGGTCGAGAAGATGTCGCGCTCGTCGTCGACCAACCGCAAAGCGCGCACGGTCCGGGCCTGCAGATAGCCGCGTTTTTGCAAGAAAAGTTCCATCGATCGGTCGTGCTCGGCGCGCACGGGCATCTGGAACACCGTCAATTCACCCGTGGCATCGCCCGGGACGAGTTCGGTACCTGCGGCGGCGTCGGGATCTGCGAACAACTCAATGGGGATCGTGTCGAGCGCGTTGGCATAGTTCAGCTCCGTCTCGCAGAAGCTGCTCTTGAGCAGCAGCGCCACGCCGCCGGGCGTCGAGCCTTCAATGGTCATCTGCCCAAAGCCCACCTTGTTGCTGATGGCGCCCGAACTGGTCATCTTGAGGTCGCCCTCGATCCACACCCGGATGGCGGCGCGCATGATCTGTTCCAGGTCGTTGGCGAAGGACGACCGCGTGTGTTTGAGCGTCACGTCGCGCGCCTCGCTGACGATGGCCGCGGTCTCGCCGGTCAACTTGGCTTCCTTGGGGAACTCGTTGACGACGCTGACCCAGTTGGTCCACGGCTTGGTCAACTCGTTCATCAGCGGGCCGCCGTTGGCGTGGCAGGTGAAGCACTCGCCGGTCTGCTGCTTGCTGGTCACCGACTTGCCGGCGCTGGTCAACTCGAAGCGGACGATCGACTTGTCGACCTTGCGCACCACCCGGACCATGGTGCCGGGCTTGCCCGCGCCATTGCTGAAGAATACGTAGAAGTTGTAGGTGCCGGTCCGCCGGTCGAGCGCCATGACCTCCAGCGGCGTGAACAGCATCGGGTCGCCCTTGGCAGCGTTCGGCGCGTCCGGGGCGCTGACCAGCGCGGCCATCAGGCTGAAGCTCTTGACCACCGCATCCGGGTTGCTGGCGTCGGTGTTGCAGCCGGTGATGACCGCGCGCGGCAGCATCTGCACGCCCAGCTTCTGCTCACCCGTCGCCCGGGTACTCTCCTCCTCGACGACGAAGATCTCCTTGCTGTCGGTGCGCGGGCACGAACGGCCGACCTTGAAGAGCTTCTCGAACTCCTGGAACGTGCCGGGCACGAGGTTCGGCTTGCCCTTGAGCACGTCGGAAACGCGGTCGTCGCCGAAGACCGCCATCGTCTCCTTGAACTCCTGGTCGTCGCCCGAAGTGATGCCGCTGTCGCATGCCGCCGCGAGCGCCAGCAGCAGCGCCGCGCCGGCCCACTGCCAAACGTGGCGCATTGGCCAAGAGAATGCCTGCTTCATGGAATCCCTTCCCGGCGCGCGACCGCCCCCAGTCGCGGCGACTCAGCCTTCGCGGACTACTTGCTCCAGCCGTTGTTGTACATCGAGCAGAAGGCGCCCGTCTGGCTGCCCGCTGTTTGCAAGGCGCGGATCGGCGCCTGCATCACGATGTCCTGCGCAAAGCGGTCGCGGCAGAACTGCGTCAAGTCGTTCTTCCACTGCGCCTTGAAAGCCAGGTTCGACACTTCCGATGCACTCGCCTCGCACAGGACCAGGTGCTTGTATTCCTTGCCGTCGATCTGCGCGAAGCGGCACGCGCTCGGCAGGGCCTTGTTGGTCCAGCCGGTGAAGGTAAAGCCCTCGACCGCGTCCGGGATGCCGACATACTGCGTGCCGCACTCGGCCACGGCGCGGGTCACGCGGGCGCAGATCATCGGGTCGCTGTTGCGCCAGGTGACGCTGCCCGAGGCCTTGCTGCGCAGGCAACCGGCGATGTCGCGTTGGGTCTCAAAGTCCTTGTCGCCTGCCACCGCAACTTTGGCCCCCAGCTTCTCGGCGGCGCTCCAGTTGGCGGTCACGCTCAAGTCCTTGGCCTGGCAAGCGGTCTTGAGCTTGGCGGCGTTTGCGGGCGTGCGGACGCCGGCCAGGTAGCACGCGGCCTGGCGCGCTTCGTCGAGCAGGGCTGCGGCTTTCTTCTCCTTGGTCAGCGTCTGGCCGTTGCTGCCGCCGTCGACGTTGCGCGCGCAATCGACCACCAGGGCCGTCGCCGCGCCGCGGGTGTTGAAGCCAAGCGACATGACCGAGATTTTCGACAACGCGTCGGTGTCCGCCTCGGTCAACGTGGCGACGTTCAAGTTCTTGGCCTCCTTGAGCTTGCCGGCGAGCGTGCGACCGTAGCCCAGCGTCTCAGGCGACAGATACTGACCTTTGACGTCGCTGTACACCGACGTGAAAAGGCAGGAGACCTTGCCGTTCTTGACATCGCTGGCCTTGACCACCTGCTTGCCGGCCGACACGGCCTTGTACTCGCAGTACTCCTGGCCGAGATCCTTGCCGGTGACGCCCGGCACGTCGCCGCACGCCCAGCGCACCACGCCTTCCTTCATGTCGGCGTCGCGGATTGCGGCGTGGCGCTTGAAGATCTTGTCGCAGACCAGCGCCTGGTCGTAGTGGTTGGTCGCCGCCGCCGGCACCAGATTCTGGTCGTCGCCGGTTTCGACCGCGCCCGCCGGGTCCGCGCCCTCGCAGCCCGCGATGGCACTCGCGCCGACGGAGAGGGCGCTCGCGATGATCCAACTGGCGGCGCTCCTCGCGCCGCGCAACCCCTTGCCCGTGTTCATGATGGCCCCACCTGACGGCGCACAAAAACCGCGCAAAAAACACGCGCGCCAGCCGCCCCGCCGCAAGCCTACCACGGCGCCGAAAACCCGGCAAGGGCTTTTGGGGGACGTCGAGGCGAAATACTGGTTTTGCCTTTCAAGCGTTGCACGCAGGGCGACTGCCAGATTTGACGCGGCGCTATCGACTGGCTGAAGATGCGCGGCCGGCGCGGAGGCGGTGCATGGTGTGGAGTTCACGGGCAATTGGCGTCTACGCGGACCAAGGTCATCCGCTGGCGTGTGCGAACTTCTCAACTGCACCCGCATCGGGCGTCGGCGCCGCAGCGCATCCGTCCCCGACAGCGCGCCATCGACAAGGCCCGCGCACGTCATCGCAATGACCGTCCATCCGCTGCCAGCATGGGTCGAGCCCCGCCACGCGCGATCGCTGGCCGAGGCCTCCGCACGCCTGCGGGCGTGGTCGCTTTGCCTGCACGGCGACCTGCGGGCCGCATTTGAAGCCATGGCCGCCACGACGGGCGCTGGCGCGGCCCAGGGCGCGGAGGCCTACCTGTCGCCGGTGTCGCAGCCCGTGGTCCTGCTGCCCTTGTGGCTGTCCGCCGGTCTCGCTGACCAGGTGGTCGTGGACCTGCTCGGTTCCGCGCTTGCAGGCTACCTGGCTGTGCGCGTCCAGGACGACTGGTGCGATCGCGGCACCGGCGATGCGCGCTGCGCCATGGTGCTGTCGGCGGCGCTTCTTGCCCGCCACGCTGCCCTGGCCGGCCAGCACGCGGTGGGGCAGGACTACTGGAAGCTGCACGCCGACCACTGGGAGCGCTACGCCACGGCCATGTCCGCCGAACAGCACCTGGCCGCTGGCGACGGCGCGTTTGGCGAGGCCGAGTTCCAGCGCGTGTTGGACCGCTCGCGGCCCGTGGTGCTGCCCGGCGCCGCAGCGCTCGCGCTGACCGGTCGGTGGAACCAGGTGCACGACCTCGCAAGCTGGGTCGACGCCGTGGTCGCCGCCCACCAGCGCTTTGACGACCTGCGCGATGGCCTGGAGGATCTGCAGGCCGGCCTCCGCACCATGGTTCTTGCCCAGTCTGGCGCGCGGACGCCGGGTCAATGGGTGGCGTGGTTGGCCAGCGGCGGTGCGAGCGTCGAACTGGCGATGGCCGACCGTGAACTCGCCCAGGCGCAGGGCATCGCGCAGCGCATGGGTATGCCCGAGGCCGCGCCGTGGATCTCCGCCAGGCGCGCGGCGATGGTGGCGTGGCAGGCCCGCTGGCAGTCTGGGCCGCTCGCCGGCCTCATCGATCTGCAGCTAAGGGACTGGAAAATAATAAGTCGATCACTCTCACATCAGGACGGAGCCGCGAGTCGGACCTTTGGTCCGCGAGCTGGCGACCCACGGAGCAAGCAAACGGGCCCGAGAAATGATTGAGTAAATCATTTCCTGGCCCTAACAAGCGCAAACTCATAAAGGACCGTGCGGTTGCCAGCGCCCTGGTCAGCCGGCCGCCGGTTGCGTACACTGCCGCCGCTCTGCTGCAGGATGGCCCCGATGAACCGCCCGAGAATCCCCTTCCCCTGGCTGCTGCTGACCACGTGGCTTGCAGCAGCCACCGGCCTTGCCGCAGAGGGTCCGCCCGCCGCGGCACCGAGCGCTGCCCGACAGTGGCGCTTTGGACATCTGCGCTTCGTGGCCACCGACAGCGGGACGCTGCAGACCTGGAACGACAGGGGCGCTGCGCCACAAATGACCGACGAGCGCGACCTGGGCGGCCCGGTCGTCGATGTCCGCGTGGAGGCAGGCGTGCTGGTGGCGGTCGTGCTCGCGCCCCGCCCGGTGCTCCTGCGCGTCGACGCCGCCGGTCAAGTCAGCGACTACCGGGTCGCGGGCCTGGCCGGTGCGGCCACCGCGATCGACTGGGCGCCGCGGCCGCCGCGCAGCGACGAACCCGATGGGCTGGCTGTGGGCGAAGTCACTGCCGTGGCCAACGGCGACGCGGAGGTCCAACTGCGCCGCACGGGCGCGCTTGTCGTTGGCCAGGCGGCGCTGCTCCGGCCCGTCCCAGGCAAAGGACCGGACGGCGAAGCCACCCTCCTTCGCCAACCCGTCGTCGGCCAGGTCGCCCGCGTCCACGTGGACCGGGCTTGGATCGAACTGCCGCGCGGCGCGGCCATCGAAGTCGGCGACAGCGTCGAGCGCACCATCATGCCGCCCCAGACCTACCGCTTCCAGGTACCCCGGCCCGCATACGACACCTGGGTCAGCGCCTGGGTCCGGCCCGTGCTGCCTTTGCGCGACCTCGGCGCGCAAGTCGGCTTCGAACTGGGCGTCGGCTCGGGAGGCCTCGCCATCGTGGCGCGCGGCGCACCGGTCACGTTGTCCAATGCCAACGGCATCAGCGCCAGTCTGCTCGACCTGTCGCTGCTCTACGACGCCGACTACTTTGCCGTTGGCGCGGGCGGCGGTCTTGGTCGGTCCAAGCACGACGATTGCTTCTTTTTCAACAACGGCCTTCAGACTCCGCAATGTGTCGCCGAAAACCCGTGGCGGTGGGCCGGTTCGGCCGAAGTGCGGCTCGGCTCGCGCGACGGCGGACACCTGCACTTGCGCGCCGCGCTCGGCGAGACGGTCGGCTTCGACACGTTCGCGCAGTTCGACGGCCAGGCGGTGGTGCCCGTGTCGCGGCTGTTTGACTTTCGCGCTGCGTGGACTGCCCGAAGCGACATCCAGTTTTTCGAGGTGGGCGGACGCACCTACCTGCGCGGGGTCGGCGAGGCGGGCACCATGCTGCTGACCTTTGGCGTCGGCGGGATCGAGGTGGACCAGATGGGCGGTGACCTCGAGGGGCCGAGCGTGACGTTTGGGGTGGAGTGGCGGAGGTAGGTCTTGCAGGTGTGTGCGCTGTGAACCCCTGCCGCATCCCCCACCAATCCGCTACCATTTCGCGCCGCCAAGTGCGGCCCGGACTCCGCCATGCCCCGTACCCTTGCCACCCTGATCCTCGCCCTCAGCGCCTGCACCGCCGCCGCCCCAGGCGCCCAGGGCTCTGCCGACGCCGCTTCCGCCGCGGACGCGGCCGCCGATATCCCCACCGATGCGACACCGGCTGCCACCGACACGGCTGCGGGCCCGGACACCAGCGACGCCGCATCGACCGACGCGGGTAGCGGCGACGCCGTCAAGGCCGACATGGGCGCGGAGACCACGACCGTCCCCGAGTGCGGCGACGGCAAGTGCCTCGCGGGCGAATCGGCCGCGACTTGCCCCAAAGACTGCGCGTCAGCAGCCTCCTGCCCGAACAAGAGCTGCGACCCCGGCGAGACAGCGACCACTTGCCCACAAGATTGCGCGGCTGTGGCCACTTGCGGCGACGGCAAGTGTGGGCACCCCGAAAACGCCCAATTCTGCCCCAGCGATTGCACCGGCAAGGCGCCCTGTGGCGACAACCTCTGTGACGCGCAACTCGAGAGCTACTACGTTTGCCCCAAAGACTGCCCGACCAAGCCGCCATGCGGCGACAACCTCTGCGCACCCGGCGAGGACGAGGCCTGCCCCGACGACTGCGGGCCGACGCCGGGCAGCTGCAAGAAGAGCTGCGGGGGATCGGCGGAGGGGTGCTACTGCGACGACGCCTGCGAGGAGTTGGGGGACTGCTGCCCTGACAAGAAGCAATGGTGTCCCTGAAAATAGCTCGACCGATCAAAGGCCTGAACAAAGCCCCCCTCTGATCACGCTGCGCGAAGAAGGGCGCCTGCAGCACCGACAAGTAGCAGCGGCCTCCGCGAAAAGCGCCTGAGCGATCAGGGGCCTGAACAAAGCCCCCCTCTGCTTACAGCCCCTGCAACTCGACCTTGCCGCCGACGAAGCGCAGCGCCAGCGACACTGCATCCTTCTTGCCATCGCCATCGCTGTCGATGTCGGCGGTCAGGGCCTTTTCGAGCGCCTGCTGGATGTTGGGCAGGCTGACACCGCTAGACTCGAAGACCAACGGGTTGACCTTGGCCAGGGCGGAGATCAGCTCGGCCTTCACCATCGCCCCGCACAAGCGGCCTTTGTGCAGACCGGTCCAGCCTGGCCCCGCGGTCGGTTCGCCCTGCACCCGGGCCAGTTTCAGCGGCAGCCACCCGAGCATCGGCACTGGGGCCAGAGGCAAATGCGCCAGTGACGTGGGGCCGCCCGCTGTGAACTGATTGCCCTTGACCTTGCCGTCAGCGAGCACGGTGCGGGCGGGGCAAACGCCTGATTTAGCCGTAAGGTCATAGCTTTCCGGCACGATCGCCACCTTGCAGCTGGCTTTGGGGTCCGTCGGACTGCAGGTCTGGCCGGCCGCCGCGAGGCCGACCAGAAGTTGCACGGCAAATGCGCTGCCGTCGGTCTTCCAGGCGTCCGCGGCCAAGGCGATGTGCGTCATTTGGCCACCCGGTTGCGGGAATTGCCCGGCGATGGCTAGGGCGAACTTTCCCGCCTCGTTGTCGAGCGTGCCGTCGCCGTCGAGGTCGCAGCCTTGGTCCTTCTCCATAGGTTCCCAGAGCATGGCGCGGACGGCGTGGGCCGGTTGCGTCGCCGGCAGCGTGCAGCCAGGCGTCAAGCACGCGCCGCCGTTGCAGGTCTGGCCCGACGCGCACGCCGTCATGGCCCAACCCGCGCCGGTCGCCGGGCAAGCAGCCACTTGCGCGCCTTGACAGCCGGCGACCCCGGGCGGGCAGGCTTTCGAGGTGCAGAACCCCTCGCTGCAGTTCTTGCCGGCCTTGGCACAGTTGTCGCCGCCGTCCCACCCGCTGCCGTCGCTTGCGCAGTTCTGCACGACCGCGCCATTGCACTTGCCGAAACCCGGGGCGCAGGCCGCCGACATGCACGCTGCGTTGGCGCACGTGCCGCCGGCGTCGCCGCATGCCTCGACGACGCTGAAGGTTTTGCCGGCGCCGTCGCACTGCACGACGTCGGTGCCCTTGCAGCCTTTGCCGCCAGGTAGGCACGGCATGGCTGCACAGACGCCGTCGAGGCACACTTGGCCCGCTTTGGCGCAGTCGTCGACGGCGATGAGGGCAGTGCCGGCCAGGTTGCACTGCATGACTTTGGTTCCATCGCACAGGACGTCGTTGGGCGTGCAGATCGGGTTGACGCACGCGCCTGCTTCGCAGACCTGACCCATCGCCCCGCAATCTTGCACCGGCGTCGGCTTGGGGCCGTTGCACTGCACGACGGTGTTGCCCTCGCAGCCGAGGTCGCCGGGTTTGCACGGCGCCTTCTGGCATTGGCCGCCGAAACAGGTCATGCCCATCGCGCCACACGGGATGCCCGGATCCCAGCCGGTCCCGCTGCCGTTGCAGAACTCCATGGTGTCGCCGTTGCACTGTGTCGCCCCGGGGGTGCAGACCTTGGCCGCGCAGGCGCCGTTCCAGCACGAAAGTCCTTTGGTCGCACAGTCTTCTACGACCGTGACGACCTTGCCGTTGCACTGGACGACCCCCGTGTTCTGGCAACCTTTGCCGCCGTTGGGGCAGGGCATGGCCTTGCAGTCGCCGTTTTCGCAGTAGCCGTTCGGCGTGCCGCAGTTCATCGAGATGTCCCACGCCGTGCCGGCGTCGTTGCAGAACTGGACCGTGGTGTCGTCTACGCACTTGCCCTCGCCGGGGTTGCAGACCTTGGGCTTGCATTGGCCCTCATAGCACGCTTCGCTGAGGCCGCAGGTCTTGACTACCTTGACCTCCGCTGCGTTGCACTGCACCACGTCATTGCCGACGCAGCCGAGGCCGCCGCCCTGGCACGGCGACTCCTCGCAGTTGCCGTCGACGCACATCATGCCCATCAGCGCGCAGTCGTCTTGCTCTTCGGGACCGGTGCCTTGCTCGTTGCACACGCTCGCCAAGGTGCCGTCACAGTACGAGTCGCCGGGCGAACACACTTGCGCTTTACACTGCCCGGCTACGCAGAACTTGCCCGACGTCTTGCAGTCGGTGCCGTTGTCGACGCCGGTCCCGGTGGCGTTGCAGGTGCCGGCGGTGTGACCCTTGCACGCCGGCTTGCCCGGGCTGCAGTACGGCTTGATGCACGCACCGCCGTCACAGACGGTCCCCGAAGCGCACGCGATGACCTGCCAGCCCTTGCCTTCGGGGCACACCAGCAGCGCGCCCGCGGTCTGGCATTGGCTGGCGCCCACCGTGCAGCCGGTCTTGGGGACGCACTTTTGGGCGACGCAGCCGTACCCCTGGCCGCAGTGGGCGTCGCCGATGCAGTCCACGCAGTTGCCCGTCGCGGCGACACAGTAGCCTTTGCAAGTGGCGGCTGAGCAACCGCCGTCGGTTGAGCCTGTGTCGCCGCCGTTGCCGGTCTCGCCCGTCGCGGTGTCGCCGCCGGCGCTGTCCAATCCAGCCGTATCAGTGGCCGCCACGTCACCCGACGCGGCATCGCCGACCCTGGCCGCGTCGCCAACAGGTGCGGTCCCGCCCGGCCCGCTGCTTGGGCCCGGATCGACGCAGCAGGTCAGGCCTGCGACGCAGACGGATGCAAGAGCGGTGCGATAGGGGAAGCGGTCAGGGCGTGCGGGCATGGCGGACTCCGAAGAGGGGCACCAGTGTAGCACAAACGAGCGGTGTCCGGAGGGCCTGACCCACCTGGCCGCAGGCGCTGGGGTCAACTTGGCCGCAGGCGCTGGGGTCTACTTGGCTGCCGGAGCCGGCACTGTTTCGATTTTCTGCGGGTCGTCGCCTTCGGGAACTGGCTTGCCGTTGATTTCCAGAAGCTTGAATTGAATGCGACGGTTCTGCTCGCGACAGGCGTCGACGGGCGAAACCAGGCACCGCACCAAGCGGCTTACGGACGCAACAAGAACGGCGCCAGCCTGGGCGTCAATACTGCCGGTGCATAATTCTCGCGTCGGCAGGGTCTGGGCGACGTTGGGCGCCCAATTGCCCCGCAACCCCGAATCGGCTAGCGTGCGCCCCACGGAGGTGCTTCATGCGTCAATGTCGAGGCCAATTTTCCCTGGCTCTGGCCCTGGGCCTGGCCGTATGCGGTATTGCGGTGAACCAGGCGCACGCCGCCACGCTGCCGGTGCAGGGTGCGCTCAAGGGCAGCCCGGGCACGGTGCCAACCGACGGCAACTACGTGATGATCGCCGCCCTGTACGACAAGGTCGATGCGCAAAAGCCGGTGTGGCAAGAGCTTGAGAAACAGGTCGTGGTCTCGGGCGGTCTGTTCGCACTCGACCTCGGCGCGGTCGAATCCATCCCCGACGCCTTGCTGCTCGCAGGCCAGCCGCTGTGGTTCGGCTTGCAGGTGGGCGGCGACAACGAACTGCCGCGCGTGCCGCTCAAGTTCGTGCCCAAGGCGTATTTCGCCCAAGCCGCAGCCAAAGCGGCCACGGCCGAGGTCGCGGCCAACGCCAAACAGGCCGAGAACGCCACCAACGCCGAATTCGCCGTCAAGTCCAACCTCGCCAAACAGGCGGAATACGCCCAACTGGCCGAGTTGGCGCAAGACCTCAAGTGCACCGGGTGCATCCAGCCGGGCGCGCTCGCCGCGGCCACCAGCGCGCTATTCCTCTCGGCCAAAGGCGGCACGGTGGCCGGCAGCGTGGTCGTCGGCGGCGATCTCGACATCGAAGGGGGCCTCAAGGTCGCCAAGGACGCGGCGATCAAGGGCACGCTTTCGGCCGCTGGCATCGTGTCGACGGCCGGCGTCGCCGTGTCGGGCAACATCGCGGCCGGCGGTGGCGTCAAGGTCGGCGCGCAGAACGCCAATTGCGCCCCAGACCTCGCTGGCACCCTGCGCTGGACCGGCAAGCATCTCGAAGTGTGCACCGGCGACAAGTGGCTTCAACTGGACAACGCCCCGGTGCCTCAGGTCTTGAGCGTCGCGCCCGCCGTGGCCACGGTCAGTGGCGGAACCACCTTGACGGTCAAAGGCTTCAACTTTTCGGCCGGACTATCGGTGCAGGTTGGCGGCGTCAAGGCGACCAACGTCACCGTCGTCTCACCGACAGAGCTGCAGGTCGTCGTGCCGCCGCAATCCTCCCCCGGCAGCAAGGACTTGACGGTCGTCGCTGCGGACGGGACCCAGAGCACCCTGGCCGGCGCAGTCGCCATCGAACTCGACGGTTTGGCCATGTGGTTTGACGCCAGCCACAAGGACAGTTGGCCCGGCAGCGGCACCGCCTGGAACGACCTCAGCGGCAACGGCGCCCACGCCAAGCTGCTGAACGGCGTCGTGTTCAATACGCTCGGCAGCGCTCCCGCCATGGAATTCAATGGTACGGGCGGCGGCGCGCAGTTCCCCAATGCCAAGCTCAACACCCAGAAATTCATGGGCGTCTACTGGATCTGGTCGCAAGTGCCCAATGCCGACACCAACACCGGCGGCCTCTATGTCAACCGCGATTCGGTGACCGCCAACGCTGGCGACTGGGTCTGGTTCGGCAAGTATTCCAGCGACATCTGGTACTTCCGCGTCAACAACGGCTCGTGTTGCATCGACATCGGCGGCTCCGGTGGCCAGTCGTGGTCGGCCAAGGTGCCGATGGGCAAGTGGAAGATGGTGCACTTCGGCTACGAAGTCGGCGTCGCCAACAGTTGGAAGTGGGGCGTGGACGGCGTCAACGTCGCATCCGGCACCGTGGCCAGCCACCCCAACTCGCAGTCGTCGTCGGTTTCCACCATTGGCTGGGGCCACGAAGGCAGCGGCAGCTACTGGAAGGGTGGCATCGCGGCGGCGCGCTTCTACACCCGCGTGCTCAGCGACGCCGAACTCGGCGCTGAATTCGCGCGCACCAAGGGTCCGTTCGGCCTGTGACCTCAGCCGCGCCCACTGCAAAAAAGCCGCAATAAAATCATCGATCTGAACAATGGGGGGGATCGTTCAAGGTCCCGTTGAGCGCCCCCGGGCGCGGCGCGCGATGCCGCCGGCTCACGTACCTGGTATCCAGCGGGGACTGGGGATTAATACCTGCAAAATCATGGATCTGAACAATGGGGGGGATCGTTCAAGCCCCTCGATGCCGCCGACTCACGCACCGGGCAGCCAACGGGGGACGAGCGATTAACCACTGCAAAATCATCGATCTGAACAATGGGGGGGATCGTTCACAGACCGTGGGCCTTGACGAATCGCGCCCGCCGCCCAACCATCGCGGCCAGGGCAGGGGGCGCGCCAACCGCGCCTTGGGGAACTCCATGGACGATGTGACGGGCGCGCCGGGCGACGGCGTGGCCGACCTGCAGCGGCGGGCTGCCAAGGCTGCGAGCCTGTTGATGCTGCTGGCGATGTTGGTGGGCCTGTTGGTCGCTGGCGCGATGACCGGCAAGGTCGACGCCGACCCGCACGCGCTCTTGGCGAGCCACGTCAACGCCATCACCGGGTCCGCGTGGCTGGCAGTCTATGCGTGGTCGCTGCCCTGGGTGCAGTATGGCCCGCAAGGGCGCAGCCGCATCCTGGCGCTGACCGTCCTGGCGACCTACAGCAACTGGCTGGTGACCGCCGGCAAGGCGTTCTGGCGGGTGGCCGGCGTCGGCCTGGACGGCAATGCCGCCAACAATGTCGTGTTCGGCCTGCTGGGTACCCTGGTGGTCGTGCCCGCGCTTGCGGCAACGGGCGCGTGGGTTTTTGGCGTGTGGCGCACCCAGCGGGCCGATCGCCCGTAAGAGGGTGTAGCCAAAACCCCGTCCCGCTACGGCCGAAGATCCTGGGCATCTCGCGGCTTACGTCCTCGCTTCCTCGGTCGGCGCACTGCGAGTGCGCCTCGGTCGGTCGCTGC
>VGRO01000172.1 GCA_016875335.1 Deltaproteobacteria bacterium
TGTCCAGGGCGACGCGCTTGAACACCTCGTTCACGTTCAGCGCCAGTTGCATGATGGTCCACCACGCGGCGTTGGCCCCGAAGTCGCCGCTCGGCAGCTTGCCACAGCCACAGCCAGACAGCCTCAGGCGACAGGTCTCAGACACAGACGCAGGGGCAGGGGCAGGGGCAGGGACAGGGGCAGGGGCAGGGACAGGGGCAGGGGCAGGGGCAGGGGCAGGGGCAGGGGCTGGCACAGCGGCCCGCAAGCCTACGGCACCACAGTCCAATTCGCCACCGGCGACGCCAAGAAACCCTCGGGCTGCACCACCACCTTGACCACGCCTGCCTTGGCGGTGACCCCGACCGGCACGTTGACTTCGAGTTCCGTGGCGGAGATTGGCTTGCCGGAGGCGTAGAACGTGTTGCCCTCGCCAACGCCCTCAATGGTGAAGATGACCTGGATCGACGGGCTGACATTGAGGTAGTTACCCAGGATCTTCAGCGCATTGACCACCACACCGGCCTTGGTGCTGGCGGGCGAGAACGAGGTGACAATGGGCTGCGGCTTGACCTGGACGGCCCAGAGCTTGGTGGTGCCGCCGCCCTTGGCCGGGGCGCCAGTCGCCGGGTTGCTGACCTGAATCTGCAAGGTGCCGGCGTTCGCTACCAGCGCGTCGGGAACAGCGACATCGAGGTAGAAAAGCGTGCCACCCTCCGATGTCATGGCCTGGAACGGCAGCACAGTGCCGGTGGTCGTTTCGGTGACCACCGTTTGTGGCACGAAGCCGTTGCCGTTGATGGTCAGTTTCTGTCCGCTAACGCCGAGCTTGAGCAAGGCGGGTCCAACACCAAAGACCTGCGGCGTCGGCAGCCCTAGCTCGACGGTGAAGGTCAATGCCGCGCTCGAGCCACCGCCGGTCGGTGGGTTGACGACCTTGACCGAAGCCGCGCCGGGCACGGCCAAAAGCGCCGCCGGAATGGTCACATCGCAGTAGGTGCTGGTCGCCGTGGCGCAGGGCAGCGGCCATGTCTTGCCGGCAACCGTGAACTGAACCACGGTCTTGGACACCCAGCCAGTCATCGTCAGCTTGAGCGTCAAGTTGCCGGTGCCCGCGCCCACGGACGTCGGAGCCAGGGCCGTCACGATGGGCGCTGGGTTGCTGCCGGTGACCGTAAACGTCTTGGGGATGGCGAAACCGCCGCCCGGCGGCGGATTCTGGATGCTGACCTGGAAGGTGCCAGCGGTGTTCACGTCGCTCGAGAACAGCGTCTGGGTGAACGAGGTCGCAGCAGTTGTGAGCGTCTGGCGCGGCACCCCGTCGATCCACACCCGCGCGCCGGCCAGCATCGCGCCACCGGTGCCCGTGATTTTGACCGAAGAGGCCCCCTTGGCGGCAGAAACCGGGCTCAACGTGTTGAGAAACGGCAGCCCGTTGCCGGTATTGACGACCTTGAAATCGGCGGTCACCGACACCTTGGCCGGCGTATCTGGGTTGGTGACGACGATGGGCAGGGTGGCGGTCGTTTTGAGGCTGGCGGCCAGGATCATGACCACGATTTCCTTGTCGTTCTTGTAGGTGACGTAGGGATGGGCCTTGCCAGCTACGGTCACGGTCGACCACGGCAGAAAGCCCGTGCCTTTGACGATGACCCAGGCGTCGGAACTGCCCGTACGGACCTCGGGCGGATCCAGCGCGGCAATTGCCGGCTGCGGGACCGACTGGATCACCGTCAGCGTCAACACGTTGCTCGCGCCGCCGCCGGGCCCGGGGTTGAAGGCGTCGATGCTGTGCACGCCGGGGCCGGCCAAGAGCGCCGCCGGCACCGTCGCCGTTAGCGTGCTCGTCGCCACGGTGGTCGTCAGCGGCTTGCCATCGAAGCGGATTTGTGTGGCGGCGATGAAGTTGTGGCCCTCAAACGTCAGCTTCTGATCGGTGGTCGCGGTCGGAATCTGGCCGGCGCCAAACGCCTGCGGCACGAGGTATGGCACTGGATTGCCAGGCGCGGTGACCACGAACGTCGCTTGGGCGCTGCCACCGCCCGCGTCGGCGTCGCTGGCGTCGGGGGTTGTCTCAGCGCCGCCACTGCCTTGCACGGGCACCGACTGGATAGTGCTGTAACCGCCGCCGGGAGCCGGGTTGAAAACCTGGATTTGCAAGCTTCCGACCGCCTGCAGGTAGCTTGCCGGCACCACAGCCATCAGTTCACCGCCTGAAACGTATTGGGTTGCGAGACCTTGCGTGCCGATGTTGACGATCGAAGCCTTGACGAAGCCGCTGCCCAGGACGCTGATTTGGGTGTCGGCGCCGCCCACCGCCAGGCTTGCAGGTGTGACTTTGGTCAGCTTGGGCAACGGGTTTTGGGCCACGTAGGTGACGTCGAAATTGTAGCCGTTCGCCTGGGTGCCATCGGGATTCTTGACGAAGACGAGTGCCTTGCCCGGGCTGAGCAACAGCGAGGCCGCCAAAGTGACCTGCAGCTTGTCGGCAGCGACAAACACCGTCGGCAGCGGGGTTGCCGCGGTGTTCCAGTAAGCGACGCTGCCCTGGACGAAGTTGGTGCCGGTGACGGTGACGGTCGTTTCTGGGCTGCCCTGAGGCACTTGCGGCGGCTGCAGCCAGGTCACGGTTGGCTTTGGCGCCGCGATGACCAGCGAAAACGCTTTCTCTACCAACGTGCCGGCCGCGTCGGTGGCGCGAACGGAGAAGGCAAACGAGCCAGCAGTGGTTGGCATGCCGCTCAACGCCCCGGTTGGGCTCAGTTCGAAACCTGGCGGCAGTCCGCCCGCCGGCGCCGACCACGCGTATGGCGGCTGGCCACCCGTGGCGGTGAACTGGGCAGGCCCCCAGCCGACCCCGACCGTCCCAGCGGCCAGCGTCTTGGTGGTGATGAACACGGCGCCGGGCGGCGGCATCGCCGGGACGACCCACGAGAAATGGGTGATTTGGGCGGTCACGAACGCGCCCTTGGCGTCCTGGCTAAAGGTCGAGTCAAGCGTGACGAACGCGCTACTGCCTTTGGGGGCAATGAGCAACTTGGCGCCGCCCCAGTCGACACTGCCGGCAATCTTGCTGTCCAGCGGCAGCCTGACCTCGATCGGCAGGAGAAACTGCTGACCCTCGGGTTCGAGCACCAGCGCGGCGCCGACAGCTTTGCTGCCCTTGAGCTGCTCTGCCGATGGCGGCACAACTGCACCAATCGAGATCTGCACATTGCCGGCCAGCGCGCCCGGGGGAATCGTCAACTGTGCGCCCGACGGCAGATTCAAGGTGCCGCCGGCCGCGCCGATGTCGGCAGTGGCGGTCGCTGGGTCCACCTGAATATCCTGTGGCCCCGCGTCGGCATCTGCGGCAGCGGCGACATCTGATCCGGGCGCGGCGTCGGCAGCGCCACTGGCCTCGGCGCCAGAGTCCCCGGTGACTGCGCCGTCGGTGGCCGAGCCGGAGCCGTCTTGAGGCCCACCGCTGCCGGCGCCTGCTTCGGCGGCGCCTTGGCTGTCGGCGGTCGGAATCGAGGGGATTTCCAGGTTGCACGCGACGCTGCACAAGGCCGCGGTGAACGCTGCCAGTAGGATGATACGACAATTCATGATGACTCCGCTTTTTGGCGGCGCGCCGTGCGCGATTCAGGTCCGACATCCGTGACCGCGGCCAGCCCGCGCGCACGCGTCCCCCAGTCGCCCCACCGCGCATTGTCGCCCGGCGCGCACCAACAGCTATCGCATGAACGTGTGAGGTGTGTCGGTGTCAGCCGCTGGGCCCAATCAGGCCGATGCGCGCCCCGGCCTGCACCGCCAGCGTGCGGTTGTGGACCCCGAGCTTGCGGTACAGCGAGCGCACATGGGTGCGCACCGTGTTGGCGCTGACCCCGAGTGAGTCGCCTATGTCCTGATAACTGCGGCCCGCGCTCAACCAGCGCAGGACATCGCGTTCTCGCGCCGTCAACCCATCGTGGCCGTCAACGACGGGCGCGGGCGCGGCCGACACCGCCTCCTGCGCGCAAAGGGCGGCAACGACGACATCGCGGGCAACGGGCGCCGATAGCGGGCACCCACCGCGAACCGCTTCGTCCATGGCGTGGGGCAAAAGGCGCGCTGCGTCCTCTTTGAGCAGATACCCCGAGGCGCCCGCGCGCAGGGCAGCGGCCCCCCCATCCCATGCGGCGGCGACCGTCAGCACCACCGCGGGAACGCGCGGTTGGCACGCTGCACACGCGCGCACGACTTGCAGGCCACTGCCATCGGGCAGCCCGAGGTCAACGATGGCTGCGCAGAATCGCCGGCGCTCCAGCCACGCCAGCGCCCCTCCGACGTCGGTCGCGTGCTGCACCGACCAGCCGCTTGGCCGCAACACCGTCTGCACCGCCGCGGCGATGGCAGGGATGTCTTCAACCAGCAGTGCGTGCTTCCACATGACCACTCCGCAAAGGCAAGCGCAGCAGGACGCTGGCGCCGTGCCCGACCGCGCTGCTCCATTGCAGTTCACCGCCAGATTGCTCAGCGCGGCGCTGCAGCCCGGCGAGGCCGCGATCAGGTGGCGTCATCGCCGTGTCGAAGCCGATTCCGTCATCGCGTGCGGCCAATTGCAGCAGCTCGCCTTGTACCGACAACGCCAGAGTCACGCGCTGCGCACGGCCGTGGACCACCGCATTGGCGATCGCTTGTTGCGCCACGCGCACGGCGACAAGGCGAACGACAGGCGCGACCGCAACGGTGGCGTCGCCGTCTACACGGATTTCGATGACGCCACCGGGCACCCGCGCGGTCAATGCCAGTCGGCGCAGGTGGTCCTCGAGATCACCAAGGGTCGTCGCCTCCGGCGCCAATGCGTTGAGGACCGCGCGCAGTTCGCCTAGACCCTGGCGCGCAGCCTCGCGCAAAGTCCGCACCAGGTCCGCGCGCGCCTCGGCGTCATCGGCGGCTTCTTCCAGCAGGTCGCCGTACAGGGCCACGATGGCGAGTTGCGATCCCACCGCGTCGTGCAGGTCGCGGGCTAGGGCCTCGCGTTCCAGCCGAGCACTCGCGGCCTGGGCGGCGGCGAGTTCTGCCGCCTGATGCTCGCGCAAGGTGCGCCAACTGTCGCCGATGGCGGCGATGGTGTAGTAGCAGAGGCCGCCCATGGCGCCAGCGAGCCCAACGCTGCTCCAGGTCGCGCGGGCTGCCCCGCCCTGCGCCAACAACAGCGGCACGGCGGCCAGGGGTGCCAGCAGGAAGAACCCGAAGAGCAGTCGCGCGCCGTCCAGGTTTTGGCTGGCGCCAGTCAACGCCGCATACAAGATGTAGCCATACCACCAAGGCGTGCCGGGGTCGCCGCTGCGAACGACAAGCGCCAAACACAGGCCGGTGTTGTAGAGCAGCGCCCACGCGACCTGAACGTGGATCCGGCGGCTGTCGTGCGCACGGGCGCTGCCTATTGCGACCAACACCGCAATGCACAGGCCGTGGACCAAGCCGACGCCCACCACGAATATGCCGGTCATGCCAGTCCACTCGGGGATCGGCGAAACGGCGATGGCCAGCAGGACCGCGATCTCAATGAGCCAATTGCGGGCAAGTTGCCGCGGTGCGTATTCCACACCGCCTGGCCGGGCGCGCGGCCACCAGCGCATCTGCGGACGCGCAAGGGCCAATACGGACGGCTGGGGTTCGGTCATGTGTACCTTTGCAACCGTCCGCGCGGTCGCCGAGCTGGCACCCGCAGGGCGGTCACGGATCGCCTGCGCGCCCCTGCTGACGACCTGTTCAGGGTGCCGGGCGACCGCCATGCGTGCTTGCCGAAGAAAAGCGTGCCGGTTGAGAAACGCTACCGCGCCGTGCCGGTGCGGGAAACACAGCGCGCCTCGACTGTGAGGCTATGTGTAAGCGGGCTCCGCGTACAGCGGTGCGTCGAAACCCAGGTCAATCGCCCTGGTCGCTGCAACGGATTGCCAAGCCACTAGATCCGCGCAGGCAATCGCGGCCACTCCATCGACCCACCGGGCAATTCGCGGCGCCATCGCGTGGCAGACGTGACAAGAAAGTGATAATGCCTCGGCTGGTACGTGCCGTGGTTCGCCGTCCGGCGCTGGACCGCAACGTTGGCGCACGGTTCGCATTTGTTGGACACGGCGCTTGTTTGTCACGCATAGCGAGCACAGCGGCGCCACCCGGTCAACAGGCAGCGGCCGCCGCATTGATGATCGTCAGTTCCGGGCAGCTCAAAATGCCAAGCCGTAACGGAGCACGCCGACCAAGCCGTCAGGCGCCTGGTCGGTATCCTGGCTCCGCCAATCTTCGACGGCGAACCCGACCATGGCCCAGCGCGCGAACACCACGTCAAGGATGGCGCCCATGCCGATGCGCAGCGTTTGCTTGGCCGTGCCGGCGGGCGCCTTGTCATTGAAGGCCTTTTGCGCCCCGACCACGCCGGCCAATTGCGCTTTCCACAGTGTCACAATCGGAATCATGACCTGGCCGCCAACGCCGGCCCAGTTTTGCCCTTTGACCGTGCCTTTTTGCGTCATCACGCGCGCGCCAATGCCGAGCGGAATCCCGCGAAACCACTTCTCCAACGACATGTCGGTGTCTGAGGTGCCGCCCCGCCCGACCACGTGGAAACTGCCGTTCAGGCTGCAACAGTGCAAGCCCTTTGTCAGAGAATTTCGCCGCCGTCCCGTCCACGTTGGCGGGCCCAGGGCCTCCCGGCCCGTCGCCGGTGCGGGCTCCAATGGAAGCCCGCGGCCGTGTCAAGGGCGGAACGCCGAGCGCAGCGAGGGAACCCTTGATGCGTCCGCGGCCTTCAACACAATGAAACGAAACGGGCCGGCGCACAACGGCAGCGATTGCCATCGAAACGGGATGGCGGTGCCGGTTGGTTTTGGGACGTAACAGGCCACGCATGCCTGGCCCGCCGCGCCCGGCCTACTGCGTCCACGCCGGCTTGCTCGTCAGCTGCACCGTGACACTGCGACCGGCGACACAGCGCGCGGCCAGATCGTCGATGCCGTCGCCATTGACGTCGGCCGCCAGCAGCTCCACCGGCTCTTGGTTGACGTACAACATCTTCTCGGCCACCAGCAGGCCGCCCTTGCCGTCAGCCATGGCCAGCGCCACGCGGTTGAGCACGCGGTACGCCACCGCGATGTCGCGCAGGCCGTCGCCGTTGAAGTCGCCCACGGCCACCGCAGACAGTTCGCCTTTGGGCAGAGCGTGCGCCACGGCGCTGACAATCGCACCCGAAGCGCCGCCCTTGCCGATCCACAGCCAACCGTCGCGCACGGCAACCAGATCGCGCACGCCATCGCCGTCAACGTCGTGCAGGGCCACAGCGCGCAAGTGCGACCCCACCGCGTGCAGCACCGCGGGCGCCTGGAGCAGCATCGCACCGGCCGAGGTGTACGTGGCAATGTCGTGGCTCTCGACGTTGACGACGTGCACCTGGCCACCCGACCTGCCCGCGGGACCAGCGACCGCGGCAATCGCGCCGAGGCCGGTGGGCAGCCAGGTGCCCTTGAACTGCGCCAGCTTGGTGCTGCCGGGCGGGGTCACGGTGAACTGGCCCTGTTGCTCAGCCACTGCATACGCAGACCCAGTGCCCCGGAACACCCGCAGTCGCGGCGGCAGGTACTGCGCCAGCGCCGGATCCCCAAGGGGCGGCAGTACGGACACCCAGTCGTCGCGGCCGTCGCCGTCCAGATCGCCGAGCGCGAACGCACTCGGATCGATGCCGGCGGCAAAGCTGAAGCGCGGCGGTTGGGGTTTGCCCAACGCCTTGACGTCGAACGGGAAGCCAAAGCCTGTCTGCGGCAGATTGCGCAAGACCACGCCGGTGGTTCGGGTATACGGTGCCGCCTGGCCCGGTCCGATCGGCGGCGCGAAGGCGGGGTCGGGGCATGCGCCATCCGCCTGGCCAAGCTTGCCGTCGGTCTCATGGCCCTCTTGCCACGGACAGCCGGCGCCTTGCACCATTGGGTAGCTGCCCTCCAGCAACAGTGCGAGGTCCTGTCGGCCATCCCCATCGAAGTCGGTTGCGCGCACGCCGCGGGCACCGCGTACCTAGCCAGCGCAGGCCACGCTGCCCGGCGCGCTGACCCCGTCGACGTTGGGTGCGTACTCGGTATAGGCGGGCACCTTGTTGCCCGTGTAGCCGACGTTGCGGTACAGCTCGAGCGGCACGACCTGGTCGCGTGGGCCGTTGTCGGGATCGGACGAGCCCGCGCACGCAGTCTTTGCGCTCGGGGCGGCGCTGCCGACCAACAGCAGGTCCGGCTTGCCGTCGAGTTCGAAGTCGCCCATCGCGATGCCGGCCGGGGTCATGCCTTTTTGGGCCTTGTGCCGCAGACACAGCGGATAGTCGTAGGCCTGGTTGGCCGCTACATTGCTGTCAAAGAGGTCCGCGCCTGGTTCGTTGGCGTTGGCGACGACGAGGTCCGGGAGCCCGTCCCCATTGTAGTCGCCCACGACGGCAAACGAGGGCTGACCGCTCGCAATCCGACCAGCCCGACACGCCAGCGTCAGATCGAGGTTGGCGCCGTTGGCCAGGTCGTCCAAGGCGATGCTTGTGACCGCGTTGCCCTCGCAGACCACGGCCGCCTGTGTGCCGGCTTGGCCCGGCTGGACACCTGTCGCCACCATCGGGTACAGCCCCTTGGGGGGCGTGGCCAGCGCAGCCCGCGACAGCACGCTGAACTGGCCGCTGCCGTCGTTGCGCAAGTAGAAAAGCGACGCCGACGCATAGCCGGCCACCAGCAGGTCCAGTCCCTTGCCGCTCTTGGGCACGATGGGCAAGGCGTCGATGGGTCGGGTCTCTCCGGCGATGAGGGCGTCTTTGCAGGCCGTGAAGTGGACGTTGCCGTCGTTGAGGCACACGGTCACCACGGACGGGCCATCGCGGCCGAACACGAGGTCGAGGTCGCCGTCGGCATCCATGTCGGCGACGCGGACGCGCGAGACGTTGCCGATACCGGCTTGGCTCTTCACGGTGAAAACAGGCGACTGGCCCGGCGTCGCGGCGCCCGGGTTGGTCCAGTTGACCTCCTTCGGGGGCTGGATGCGCACGATGCGCAGCAAGGCGTCGGCCGCCTCGCTGTCCATGACAGCGACCAGGATGCCTGTGCCGTCGACGGCCAATAGCTCTGCCCTGCCCTTGGCGCCTGGCAGCGGATGCTCCGCAACCAGTGCCAGCTTGCGCCCGACGGCCAGCACCAGCGCCACGCGAACCTTCTCTTGGGTGCCGATGAGCGCCACGGCCCAACGGCCGGTCTCGGGCGTGTCCTTGGAGAACCCCGCCACGGCGGCTGGTGGCAACGGCACGGCCCGCACCCAGTGTGCCGCAGCGCCCGCGTAGACCGGAGTCTCGTCGAACACCCCTTTGCCGTTGCCATAGCAGATGGTGATGCCCTGGTTGGTCGCCACGACAATGTCGAGGTGGCCATCGCCATCCATGTCAGCCGCGTGCCCATCGACCATCAACGGCACGGCCTGTGTCGCCGCCCCTCCCGTCGCCGCCGTGCCGCCGGCCGCCTGCATGAACGGTGAGACCCCACTGTCGAATGCGGGCGCCGCCACCACCTCGATGGCCACGGCCACCGCTTGCACATTGCCCGCCTTGTCGGTGGCCTCGGCGTGCAGCGTCGCGGGACCCGTGGGCAAGGCGGGCAGCACGACCGTGGGCGCCCAATTGCCGAGCGCTCCGGCCTGGGCCAACACCTTGTCGCCAGAGCGAATGCGCACGCTGGCCAGGTGAAGGTCGGTCGACTTGACCTGAACCTGCGCCTGGACGAGGACCGGCCCCTGCGGTGCCGACACAACGGTGACGACGGGCGGCGTGCGATCGACCACAAGACTGCGAATGGCGCTGCGCGCCCTCTTCTTGGCCTGGGCGGTGATGGTGCAGACGAGCGGTCCCTCCGGCAGTCCGGTCAGCGCGAACGTGGCGGAAACCTGGCCGCCCACGTCGGCGCTGACCGGCTGCGACCCCAGGGGCGTGCCCTGGCAAAGCAGGCTGAGTTTCTCGACGCTCGCCCCCGGTTCGAGCTGCGAGGGTACCGCCACCAGGACGGTCGCGCCGACGACCTGGCCCTCCAACGGCGCCTGGACAACCAGGCTGCCCGAATCGCCGGTGCCTGTGGCGGTGGGATCGCCGCCGGCCGCGCCGGCCGGCAGTGGTTCGCGGACGACACCACACGCGCAAGCCCACACAACCCAGGCCACAGGGGCCAAGGCAGTGATGGAACGTGCAAAGCGTCCAGAGAGGCCTGTCGGGTATCGGGGGATCGACATGGCAGCCTCGCGGGTGCCCGCTGTGCAGTGCGGGCGCACCTGAACCAGCATCGGCGCCCGCTCATCGCGAAATCAAGCGCACGTCGGCTGTTGCGGGGTTTGGTCAGCCGGTGTGGCGGGCCCACAAGGCGCCTGCCAAGCCGCCGGAGGGCGCCCCTGCAAAGACCGCCTGCTGCAAGGGCGTCCAGGCGGCCACCCGGACCGCGAACGTGCGCGGGTTTCAGGGTCAGCCGGCTGCGCCGGTCAGGCACTGGCACGGGCACTGGCACTGGGTCAGGCGCTGCCACCGGCACAGGCACTGGTACAGGCACAGGGTCAGGGTCGGGCGCGGGCACTGGCACTGGCACAGGCACTGGGTCAGGCACAGGGTCAGGGTCAGGCACGGGCACTGGCACTGGGTCAGGCACTGACACCGGCACAGGCACTGGGTCAGGCACTGGGTCAGGCACTGCCACCGGCACAGGCACTGGGTCAGGCACTGGGTCAGGGTCAGGCACGGGCACTGGCACAGGATCAGGCACAGGTCAGGCACAGGTCAGGGTCAGGCACAGGGTGGGCAACACCACGGGTGGACAAGCCTTTTCCAGCTACCCGCCCCGCCGCCCCCGGCTGCCCCACCAAGCCAGCGCGACTCCAGCGGCCAGAATCAAGCCGCCGCCGGCCAGTCCGCGCGGGCCAGGCCACTCGCCAAAGAGCGCTCCACCCAAGAGTGTGGCGAAAAGCGGGGTCAGGAAACCAAACACGCTGCCCTCGCTGGCGTCGAGCAGGCGGTAGCCGCTGGTGGTGACCAACTGCGCTGCGGCGGCGGTCACACCCGTACCGACCAACAGGCCCGCAGCGCGCGGGCTCGGCAGCGACCACGAAGCGTCCGCCATGGCCAGCGACCCGACGGTACACGTGGCAGCCAGGGCCCACACGATGAGGATCGACCGGTTGGCCCTGCTCGCCTGCTTGAGCGAGATGAGCGCCCACGCCGACGCCACCGCCGAGGCGGCCCCCAGCAGCGCGCCTCGTCCCTGCATGGAATCGACCGACCGACCGCCCACCAACAGCCACATGCCCACGATCGAGACCGCAGTCGCGCCGGCCCGGAACCAAGTCATGCGCTCGCCGAGGAACCACACCGCGAGCAAGGCCGTCAGCACCGGCGACAGGTTGTTGAGCAGCACCGCTTCGCCCAGTGCAATGTAGCGCAAGGCGTCGAAATAGCAGACGATGGCCACAAAGCCGCCGATGCTGCGGCTGGCCACGTGACGCCACTGCTCGAACCGCAGCGGCACGGCCATGCGCTGGCGAAGCGCTTCGATGACCAGCAACGTCACCAGGCTGCGCGCCGCCACCAGCTCCATGGTTGGGATGTTGGGGCTCGCGGCTTTGGCTTGGGCGCCCATGAGCGCATACAGGGCCGCGCCGGACACCATGAGCGCGATGCCGCGACGCCGGTCGGGCACGGGCGCCAACCGCGAGACCTCAAAGCCGAAGTGCGCCACTGCAGACCGCGCCTGCGCCTACGCGCCAAACGCCATGCCGCCGTCGCAGCGCAGGGTCTGGCCGGTCACCGCCCGGCTCGCGGGATGCACCAGGAACGCCGCGAGTTCGGCCACGTCCTCGGGCAGGCCCGGTTGCAAGAGCGCTGTCAGTTGCTTGGCCATCTCGCGGTTGAAAAGCGGCACTTTGGCCGTCATGTCGGTGACGATGAAGCCGGGGGCGATGGCGTTGCAGCGCACCCCGCGCGGCGCCAGCCGGTCCGACCACAGCCGCATGAGCGCCAAGACCCCGGCCTTGCTCGCCGTGTAGTTGCACTGGCCAAAGTTGCCGGCGATGCCCATGACGCTGCTCAGCATGGCGATGCCTGCGCCCGCTCGCAGGTACGGATCCACCGCGGTCTGCACCCGCTCCATCGCGTGCAGGTTGACGCCCAGCACCTGGTGCCATTGCTCGGCGGTCATGCGCCGGACCGTGCGGTCGCGGGTGATGCCAGCGTTGTGGACCACGGCGTCCAGTCGGCCGTGGGCGCGCACTGCGCTGGCGATGGCCTCGGCGCCTGCCGCCGCGCTGCAGTCGGCCGGGACGAATTCGCCGCGACCGCCGGCGGCGGTGATGCCTTGCAGGGTTGCCTCGGCCGTTGCGCGCGCCTGCGCGACGTCGTTGACCAGCACCCGCCAGCCGCTCGCCGCCAACCGCCGAGCGATGGCCGCGCCAATGCCGCGCGCCGCGCCGGTGACCAGGGCCACCCGTTCGTCCGCCTCGACGCGCGGGCCGATGTCCGCCGTCAGGCGCAGATCCAGGGCCGTCAGGAACGCCGATGCGGGCGACAGCAGCAATCCCGCGACGTCGGCCACCGCCAGCGGGTCGGCGCCGGCCAACCGCAGCAGGTGGCACGTCGAGGCGGCCGGCCCGAGTTCCTTGTGCAGGGACCGCAACAGCCCCGCTGTGGCGGCGGCCAACATCGTCTGGTGGGCGGTGGCTGCGGCCGGCTCGTCCACGATGGCGACCAAGCGGCTGTGGCGGGGCGCCAGGGCCGACGCCTGCGCGATGCCGAGCAGGGCGCTGCCCGCGTCGCCGCCGACGAGGTCCGCAGCCAGGTC
>VGRO01000173.1 GCA_016875335.1 Deltaproteobacteria bacterium
AGATCTTTGGCGTGTACACCGACGGCGCTGTCGTCGCGCTGCCGCCGTTTGAGGACGTGACCTTGACCGTGAGCGAGATTTTCGTGCCCAAGAAGGCGGCGGCACCTGGGTGACTTTGGCGCAGAAGCCTTTGCGCGCTGGGATCGGAGGCGCTTTTCGCGCACATACGTCGTTGCGCAGCAAACGCGGACACGCATTCCAGGGGCCGACGACCTGCGCGCCCGAATTGCACGTGCGATTTTCGAGCCAAACGGTCTCTGCGCGGCAATCTACTTGGGCGCGGCGTCGGGCAATGGCTGCTTGTCGGCCTCGGGGCTCTTCTTGGACGGCGGCAAATAGCTCTTGACCCGGCCGGCGTCGCGCGGGAACAACATGATCAGGCGACCGCGCAGCTTGCGCACTGCCGTGTGCCAGGCATCGGCGGCCTTGTTCTCGGCGTCGGCCGCCGCCTTGGGCCCACCGGTCGCCAGCGCGTCCGCCGCAAGGGCGGTGTCGTAGGCCTTGAATGCCCCTTCGAGCGCCTTGGCGGCGTCAGCGAGTTCCTTGGGCGTCTGTTTGTCGGCCACCGCGGCACGCACCGCGGTGAACTTGTTGGCGCGCGACTCGCCCGTTGCGTTGGCGATCTTGGACGGCGACTCGGCAAAGATGCGCACATAGCCGTCGGCGGTGCGGCTGCCGAAGTGGCCGAACGCCTTGACGCCGAATGCCACGATTTCGCGGCGCAGCGCACCCAGACGGCAGTCGACCACCGCGCCCGCCTCGATGGCGCCCTTGTCGGCTTTGCGGCGGCCTTCGAAGCTGCTTTCGAGCTTGGCCTGCTCGAGTTCGATGAGGTTGACCTCGGCAGCGGTCTCCGGGTCGGCCTTGACGGCCGCAATGATGTAGATGCAGTCGCGGGTGACGGTGCCTTTGGTGGCGGTGGGCGCGGGCGCATGGGCATGGTTTTTGCCTGGCGGCGGTTGATTGCCGCGCGGCGATGGTTGCAGCGGCGGGTGGGGGCGCGAGTTCTTTCGGCAAGGCGAAAATGACAACGGGTTTGGGGGGTTGGTGGGCACCCAACCGGCGTGCTAACCTGACTGACGCGGCGTGGGTGCCGCCAACGGGGGCATGGTGCCGGCTGCAGATCTGGTTTTCTGGGACGTCGCCGGCTTCTCCAGCCTGGCCGACCAGCGGCAGGCCGCGTTGGTCAACAGTTTCACTGACCTGGTTGCCGACCAAGAGCGTGCGCGGTTGGCGCCGAAGGTCGGCCGACCAACTGCGATTGCACTGCCGACTGGCGACGGATGCGCGCTCGCCTATCTCATGGATGACGGCCGCGTTGGCTTTGCGGCCGAAGCCTTGAGACTCGCGGTCGAGCTGCTGCGATGGGCAGCGAACGAGAATCCCGCCGTCGGCCTGCGCATTGGCCTGCACCGCGGCGTCGTCACACTCATTACCGACATCAACGGCCGAACCAACGTGTGCGGTGACCCGATCAACGTGTGCCAGCGGGTCATGGACGCCGCAAACGAAGGGCAAGTCCTCGCATCCAATGAATTCGTGGCGGCGCATTTCGGCACGGGCGGTGCAAGTGGCAACTCCGCCATGTCGCCGTTAGTGCTTGGCGCGGTCGGTCCGGCCGGTCCCGCGCCGGCGATTCCGCAGGACGACGCCACTGTCGAAGAACTGGCCGCTTGGCGTGCGGCCGAAGCGGACCGTAGCCGGCCCGTTTCCGTTCGACCATTGCCGCCGATTCACGCTGTTCTGGCGAAGCACGATCGCCGCCTCGGAGTTTGGGTGCTCGGCACGGACCCCGACCAGGGTTGGGATACCAAGCCGCCGAAATCCAAGGACCAGGTGGTCGTGACGATCGACGACAAGCCGCTCAGCGACTTCCTCGCCAACGTTCGAATCGCGCGCGAGATCGCGCTGGTGCAGCTGACCGGGTATCGCATCGCCGATTCGCTGCTTTCCGGCGAGGTCGAGCTGTCGGTGGACTTGGTGCGGTTCTGGGTTTTGATGCCCGAGGTCACCGCAGTGCCCGGCTACTTGCGGCAGGAGTCCGATGCCACTGGCGTTTCTGTTGATCAGTATTTGACAAAGTGGCGAGATGCCGTGGCGAAAGTCCGGGTGCAACGTCCGCGGGCCGACAATGTCGCCGGCACCCGCACAATCTAGGACGCGCCGCGCTGTGTCAAGGATGCGACGCTAAATATTCCCCGCATCGTGCCCCACGGATCGCGACATTGACGACATCGCCGGCAGGCGCTACGCTGCGCCTCGTGGCAGCGCGCTGCCGCGCCGTAGGAGAGCCCATGAATAACGCCCTTGACCAACTGAAGCAGCGCCGCGCCGAACTCCTTGCCCAAGTCCGCGGACTCGACGAGGCCATATCCATCGTCGAACGCGCGACGCAAGTGGTTTCGGCACCCGCTCCCATGCCGCCAGCGCCGTTGGGTCCGACCGCCGCAACATCAAGCCCCGCATCCGTAGCAGGGCTGGAGATGGCGGAGGGCCATAGCTCGTACGGCCTGACCAAGCGGGCGTTTGCAGCGCTAGAGGCCATTGGCCGAGTGGCAACCTGGCAGGAAGTTGCGGCGAAGTGCCCCAACGACAAGGAGCAGTCGGTCAGTGCTGCGCTATACCGCATGAGCGACCCCAAGCAACCGAACCGCAAAATCGATCGCGTTCTCGAAGCTGGCGAGCAAGCCAAGTTCGTGACGCGGCGCCAGAGCGCGGCCACGATCGCGTAACCAAGGAGGCCAACATGATTGCCGTTTCAATATAGGAACCCGTCGCCCAGCAAGGTTGCGCTGGCATCCAGGGCGGCGGGATTTCAAAAAAGCCAGTGACCGCGATCGGAAACCCGGTCGCGGCCACCGTGGAACGCCCGGGTAGGACGCGGCCGAACACTGCCATCTTACCCGGGCGCGTCCGCGGCGGCAAGTGCAACGAAAAGTGGCGCAATGCGCTGACGGAGGACGCCCAATGGCCGGCTCAATCTGGAAAATCTACCTGCTCGAAAACAAGACCCGCAAAGAGCGCTACATCGGCGTCACCAGCCGCGACATCCCTGACCGGCTCACGGAGCACGAGGCCGGCCGCACGGCGACAATCGCGCACTGGCGCTGGGACCGCGAACAAATCACCGCGAATAAGGTCGGATGGTCGTACGAGCAAGCGAAGGCGAGCGTCCGCGCCCACGCCATGGAGGCTGACTTGCGAACCCGTGAACGGGTATGGACAACTTTCGCAACCGGCGGCATCTAGCACCCCACCGCATGCGGTTCACGGTCGGGTCAACTTGGCCTCGAATCGCGCAAAACTGGCTGACCGCCGCAAGCGGCTCAAAACGATCGGCCCGCTCTCGATTACCCGTATCGCATGCCGCGTGTCTGCGTAGCGCCAACCGCGTGCGGCCTTAAAGTGTTTGATCACAACCGCTTTCGGATTTGGCACAAGGTCGGGATTCTTGCTCGCCGGGATTTCCGCGTAGGCGTGTGCAGGAGTCGACAGGAAGCGCCTCAGCTTTTCGGCGTCCGCAAGCAACCAGCTCTCCAATTCTTGCTCAACACAGATGAGCGAAACGCGCGATGCGTCGACGCCGGCCTCCTTCAAGACCGTTTGCAGCTGATCGCGCTCGATTTTTCGGCAGGGGCGGGGCGATTGATCTGGCCATGCCGGCCGTAGGTCCCACACCACGAAGACCCGCTCGCAACCCGTTGCCAGCAACTCTGCCGCCGCTCGACCAGCCCCTTGCAGCAGCTTTGCCTTGTTGTGCATGCACGCGAAGTCAATCTGCGCTTCGCCCAGGATGGCGGCAGCAAGCGCACGGCACACCAACTCGTCGGCGCCTCGCGGTCCACATTCGACGATAATACCGATGTGCGGCACGGTCACTTCCGCTCCAACACAGACATCGTGTAGAGCTGGCCGGGGGTGTAGGTTTTCGCCCATTGCTGGACGGCCAGGCTGTCCGCAGGCCGCCGGAAGCGCGCGCCTCCGTCCTCGCGGCGCTCGACCAAGACCAAGTGGCTCACGTGAAACAGATCGAGCAGGTATGGCGAATGGGTGGTCACTACCACTTGCGTCTGACCTCCCTCGGTAGCGTTACGGATCTCGTCGACAAGCAGATGCACGCAACGCGGGTCCAAGCCGTTTTCGAGCTCCTCGATGATGATGAGAGGAGGCGGCGACGGGTGGCGCAGCAATGCCAATAGCGCCAGTAGCCGCACCGTGCCGGTAGAGAGCATCCAGCCGGGGACCGTGAACTGCTTTTCAGCGAGTTCGAGCATCGTCTGCGGCAGGCCGTCGGCGGACACTCGCGTTGCCAGCGCCTTGGCATACGGCAACACGTAGCCCATGACATCGACGATTCCGTCAAACGCGTTTTGGTCAAGACCGTAGATGTCGCGCAGGAACTCGGCGATGTTCAAGCCGTCACGCCGTAGGCGCACGCGGGTTGGGAGTTGGTGGGCCGGTGTCGGGTGCCCCATGGCGTCAGCGTGCATCGACAGAAACTGCCAGTCCCAGACCTGGCGCAGCGTGTCGCGGTGGTCGTTTGGCAAGTCGAAGAACCATGAGCGATCTTCGCCGCCGCGGTACGACGCGGCGATTTGCGATCGGTCGACAACGACGTTGCGCGGCAAAGCGATGCGTTCGACCGGCATGTCGAGGATCCGGCCGCTCGCATCGGTCCCGATTGCAATTTCGTGGCGAATGGTTGCGCCGGTTTTGGCACCAAAGGTCGCCGAGAACTCGATGCGTCGCCGCACCCGGTCGTCGGCCACGGCGTGCTTGTTGCACGCATGTCCAAATCCACCCCAGCGCTGCAGGGCCTGCTGGTGGCCGTGCAGAAGCGTCTGCTGATAGGTCTCCAGCGCTTCGACCAGGCTCGACTTGCCGCTGCCGTTGTAGCCGACAAACACCGTGATCTTGCCGAGCGCTACCGTGCCCGAATCGGCGATCGCCTTGAAGTTCTTGACCCGGAAACTGCGGAGCCACGGCTTCATGCAATCACCCCCGCCCCCACATCCCGAAACGCCTGCGCTGCTGCGGCCTTTGTGGAGTCGGCCACCAGAGGAAAGGTGCCAAGGATATGCAAGAACTCCTCCTCGCTCAGGCCGTACAGGTGCGCGATGAGGCCGTCGAGCTCGGCGCGCAGGCGGGCGCGTTCGGTTGGATCGGTGGCGCCGTTGCGGTGCGAGCTGAGGCCGACGGAAGCCGCGAGGTCGTCGAAGGCGGGGGTCGTGCAGATGAGGCGGGCTGAGCGGGTGACGATCGAGGAAAAGCCGGTATCGGTTGGCCGAAGGCGAGGGACAGGAAGCTGGTACATGTAGAAAAAATTCAGGGTGCTTGACACCTTCATGCGGATTACGGCGTCAAGCGCGAAGCTGTTCCAAAGCGCGCACAGAAACAACTGGGATCGCACATCAATGAGCGCCTTGCCGTCGTCGCCGACGCCGCGCACCGTGGGCAGCTTGTTGCCGTGAAACGCTGGCGGTATCACGGTCGAAATCAACGACCGTTCGTTGGTGCTGCTCGCAATGTCACAGAACCCAAGACGATAGTGCTCACTGCCCAAGTTCGCCCCGCCACCGAGTGCCGCCCGGCCTCGCTTGGCGTCAACCCAGTACCGCGGCTCGGCCCAGGCCGCATCGAACTGCCAGATCATCTTCCCCTCAAACAACGGCAACTTGCCCGGCCCCGGCGTGGTCTCGAACAAGTGGCTGTCGTTGGTCATGTGGAACTCGTTAGTCAACTCCAAGTTCCACGTCCCCGCCAGCTTCTCGCCCAGCAACGGAAACCGCAGCATCTTCTGTGCAATCTGCACATCGACGGGCCCCTTGAACTCCATGACCGAGTGCGAGTCCGGCGACAGCTTGCGCACCAACGCAACTTCGACCGGCAGCGCGCCCGACTTCGGAAAGTCGCGCAGCTCGGCCACGTCGTGGCGCATGAACGCGGTCGGGAACACGGTTGTCTTGCCGCCTTTCTCCACGGTCAGCACCACGAACTTGAAGCGGCTGTCCACGCCTTCAAAGATCTCCTTCCTGTTTTCAAAGCAAAACAGCCCGGTCACCTGGTTGTGGTCAAACAACAAATCCCGCAGCCCCTTCGCCCCCAAATCGGTGTAGATGCCCGACGGGATCACCAAGCCGCACTCGCCGCCCGGCTTCAACAAGTTGACGCACTGCTCTGTGAACAGCTTGTAGAGGTTCAGATCGCTTCCGGTCTTCTTGCCGCCCACAACCGCCGACTGAAAGCGGTACTGCTTGGCAGCGCGGAACCACGCCGACATGTGCGGAAAGCGCGACAAATACGCCAGGAACGCTTCGCGCACCGCCGGATCGCGCATCAGCTCCGCCTTGGCCTTCTCGAACTCCTTGATGGTCATCTTGTTCTTGGTGACCAGCTCGCTGTGGTCGGCGCAGAACTCCTTGTCTTGCGGCTTCCACACCTCCCACGGCGGGTTGGTGATGATGCCGTCGAAGCCTCCGGCGGCCAGGATCTGGTCAAACTCGAAGCCCCAGTGAAAGGGCTTTTGCGCTTCAAGGTCGCGCATGGCCAGCGTGCGCTTTTCGGCCTTGCCTTCGTCGCCCTTCTTGGCGTCCCAGGTCGCCTGTTCGAACTTGACGCCGGCCTCGCGCATCTCCGCCAGCAGGATTTCGCCCAACGTCTGCTGCGCCTCGCTGCGTTGGGCCTCGATCTTGGCCTTGATGTCGCCCAGCGCGTCTTTGGCCTGAAAGTGCGTGACGTCGCGGTACACCGACAGCAGGCGGTTCTTTTCGTCGCAGATCTGCTTGTAGGACTTGCGGAAGAGATCGCGCTTGCCGCGTGCATCAAAGTCGCTTGCTGGCACATGCAGCAGCCCCACCAGCGAATTGCCGGGCAGGATGTTGAAGTCAATGTTGGGCAGCGGCTCCAACTCATCTGTCTTGCGCGCGGAGGCCACCAACGCCAGAAACAAGCGCAGCTTGGCGATTTCGGTCGCCTCTTCCATGATGTCCACACCGTACAGGTTGTCGGTGATGATGCGGCGCTTGATGAAATACTCGGGGCTGCGGTGGCCGGCGAGGTTGCGCACCAGCCAGTCCTGCACCTGCGGGTTTTGCTTGAATGCATCGAGTCGACCGATCACCGCGCCGTAGACGCCGATGAGCGACTTGAGCATCGCCACCAGAAACGCGCCAGAGCCGCAAGCGGGATCCAATAGCTTGAGCCCCGGAAGTACGTCGTTCAGCAGCTTGAGCGCCAGCGGCGCATCGAGGTTGAGCAGGAGTTCGTCGATCGACTCGAATAGCCAGCGACCCGCGAAATGGATTGCCGGGTCGGGCGCTTGCCGCACACGCTGCAGGATTAGCCGATGCACGGTGCGGTCGCACAGGTACTCGGTGATTTCGGGCCGGGTGTAGTAGGCGCCAAATGCCTTTTGGTTGATGTACTTCTCGAAGATGTAGCCCAGCACGTCCGGGTTGATCTCGTCGTCTTTGCCGCCAGGCGTGTCGTTGAGATTCCACGAATACTTGCCGAACAGCCGGAACAAGTTGTCGAAAGCTGCATCCGGCACGCGGATCTTGCCCGCATGGCTGCGCTCGATGTCGTGCGGCAGGAACAGGCCGCCATTGAGGTATGGGATTGCACCTAGCAGCTGCTTTGCAGCCGGGCTACGGGGATCTGCGCCGTCGGGCGCCTTGGCAAAGCCCTCGAAAAACAGCAGTTGCAGAAATTCTCCGTAGTAACGCCCGGCCCCGCGGCAGCGGCTTTGCGCCATGTGGCGGATCAGGTAGCGATCCTCGTGCTTGCCATGGCCGCCATCCAAGAAGCCCTTTTCCTGCAAGAACCATACGAACATCAGCCGGTTCATCAAGATCGATGCGTACCAGCGACGCTGCTTCTCGTCGGCGATGCCGGAAATGAGCTGCATGAATGCCAAGCGTTCTTCGTCGAACTCGCGAAAGAATTTCTTGGTCACCTTTTCGACGTCGAGCGCTTTGGCCAGCCGCTCGGTCAGCGTGTGCAGCGGCACGTTGTTCGTTGCCGGGTCGAAATCCTGGATGTCGAGGAAGATGCCGGCGATCTTGCTGACGAACAGGTCGCCCGGCTGACCGCGCAAATACAGGTGCTCGCGCGGATACAGCTTCTTGCCGTCGCGCTTCTGCCAGCGCCACATGCACTGTGTCGGGGCCTTTGCGTCGTCGAAAAACAGCAACAGGTTCTCTGCCGACGCCGCGCTGACCTGGGTGTGGAGCGCGTGGCGGCCTTTTGCTGCCGGGATGGTATCGCAGCGGTACACGACCACGCCCGACATCTCTACGAACGGCCGCGCCTGCAACGTCGCGCCGTCCACTTCGGCCTTCACCGTCGCCCGCCGCCCCGCCTGAGACCAGCCCAGCACCTCGACAAACAGACTCTCTACATCAAATGCCTGCACGTAGCGCCGCGCCAACTCGAACTCGAAACCACTGCCGCTCATGGCTCTCCTTGCTGCAAGCCCATCGAACAAATGAGCCTTGCCTCGCGGTCCGCGTCCGCTTGGATGTCACCAAACAAACGCTTGTCTTCGTGCAGGGCCAACAGCAGCCGCACGAAATCGTCGTCGGTGATGCCCTGCCGCAAGCGCCGCGCCAACTGGTCCGACGCGGTTTGCAACAGCGGCCAGTTGTTGACCAACTGGTGCAGCGCTTCGACTTGGGCGATGTGGGCATCGGTGATGAACAAGTCGCGCTTGTTCTTCCATTTGCCCAGGTAGTCGCGCAGTCGGTAGTACGCCTTGTAGCGCGGCTTGGTGGGCGAGCCGAGCGCTCCGTCCTGCCGCTGTTCGTGTTCGGCTACCGTCGCTGCCGCTTTCTGGACCAATTCGTGGTGGTCTGGCCGACGCTCCAACGCCGCCGTGTCTGCCGCGCACTGTGCAGCCTGCAGGATGCGCCACGGTGATTGCGAGACGATTTCGCCGTTCTCGTCGAGCCACACCATTGCGTCGTTGGCCTGCGCGGTCTGCAGATAGGCGATGACGCCGGGCGAGCCGACTTCGCCGGGGGCCATCGCCTTGGTGGCCAAGGTGGCCAATGACAGCTCTTCGACACGCTTGATCAGCGTCGGGTCGGCGTCAATTGCCGATTTCCAGATCTGGTAGGCGTGAGATACAAAATCGGTCTCATTGTCTGCGGGATCGTCGTCGAGAATGCCACTCTTTTCGGTGTAGAGGTCTTTGATAAAGGTGGCCTGGCGGTCGTCGAAAAACAGTTCGTCCGCGCCGACCACCTGCTCGTTGTCGCGCAGCCGCTGATCCAGGCGCTGGCGCAAGCGGATCAGCGTCTCGATGCCGGCCGCTGGTACGAATGAGTAGCAGCGAATCTCAGGCGAGAGCTGGCCAATGCGGTCCACACGGCCTGCGCGCTGAATCAGCCGAATGATGGCCCACGGCAGATCGTAATTGACTACGACGGCGCAGTCTTGCAGGTTCTGGCCTTCAGATAACACGTCGGTGGCGACCAGCACCCGCAGTTCGTCGCCCGCGGGTGCGGCATGGTCATTGGAGCGCGGCGAAAAGCGCTTGGCGTAGTCCGTTGGCGATGTCTTGCTTTGCCCGGTCACCGCGGCAACCGCCGTTACTCCGCGCCGTGCCAGTTCGCCCGCTACATACTCGGCGGTGTCGGCGAACTGGGTGAACACCAGTACCTTGTCATTGCCGTGTTTTGTGCTGACGAGGTCGACCAGGGCACCGATCTTACGGTCCAGCGCCGGCTGCCAATGGCCACAATGGCGCAACACGTCGCGCAGGGCGTCGCAGTCCGCCCCAAGTGCAGTCCGCAGGCTAGGGAGGAACACCGCAGCCGGCAGCCATTTGAACCGCTTGCGGTACTTGCCCTCCAGCATCGCGTACACGGCCTGGGCTCGCTTGCGCAGGGCAGGTTCGGTCCAGCCGTCGTCGGTCTGGACCTCAGGGTCGTCGCTGCTGTCGTCCTCGTCGTCATCCGAATCGCCGTCGTCGTTGGGAATCAATGCGTCGTCGCTGTCGGTGTATTGGAGGTCCAAGAGCTGTGGATCTTGTGAACCTATTGGGATGGGCAGCCCACGCTCGAGCGCGTGTAGGAACACGTAGTTGCGCAGGATGTGGCGATCCACCGACAGCAGGAATGCTGGGCCAGCGCTCTCCAACCGCTTGAAAAGGCCGATGCGGCAAAATCCGATAAGCCGGCGGCCGGCCCGCGACAGGCGGACCACGACGTCCATGACGGCCGGCTTGTCGAGCTCCGGCGAGGCGTTGTCGAGATAATCCCCAAGGGCATACCGGGGTAGCAGAAGCGCCGAAATCGCGCCCGTCACAGTTGGCGAATAGAACTTTTCTGAGGGGTCCGGTGCCTCGCCTGCCGCAGCTTCATAGGCTAGGTTCTTGGGCACGCGCTTGGGAAAGCGCCATTTCGCGCCGCTCGGCAGCAGCAGGTACTTGCCGTGTTCGTCGGTGCGGGTGTAGTGGGCCGAGATGAAGGTGCGCGTGCGGCGGACAAGGTACAGCCGCATCAAGTCGCGCCAGTCGTCGGCATCATTGCTGAACTCAAACGCAGGCAGCGATTGCAACAGGCACTGATGGCGCTGCGCAAAGGCACTCGGCCCGCCCACGGCATTGATGTACCGCTCGGGCCGGACGCCCAGGTCGGCGCCATCGTCAATAAACAGGCGCAACTGCCCCGCGAGGTCCAAGAAGGACTTGTTGTACGGCGTCGCCGATAGCAGAACGCAGCGGCTATCCATTTTTGCGATGTATTCGCGCACCGCCCGCCAGCGATGCCCTTCGCGGTTGCGCAGATTGTGCGACTCGTCAATGATCACCAACGGGTAGCGCGGGAAATTTGCGTCGAGTTGGGTGAGCACCTTTGACAGCGATAGCACGCGCGCGTTCAGCTCAAAGCGGTCAACGTAGCCTTGCCACATCGACACCAGGTTCTTGGGGCAAATGATCAATGTCCGCGTGTCGAAAGCCTCCTCGTTCATCTTGGCCAGCGCGCAGGCGATAAGCGACTTGCCCAAGCCGACGACGTCGCCCAAGAGCACGCCGCGGCGCTTGTTCAGGTGCAGCGAAGCCACTTTGACTGCGTTGGCTTGGTAGTCGAAGAGCACGCTGGCAAAGCGCGCCGGTAGCGCGTATTCGGCGATGCCGCGCCGTGCGTCTTCCGATAGGTGGTAGGCCATCTTGAGGTACACGAGGTACGGCGCAGTGCGCTTCTCACTCGCCCAACTCTGTTCAACGGCATCGGCCAATTCTCGGGAAATGCCGAAGCAAAACCGGTCAGCCCAGCGCGCCTCAAACCAAGCCTGCAGCTTGTGGCAGGTGTCGTGGTCCATCGCGTCCAGGTTCAGTTCGCCCTGCTTCTCCAGGCCGGCGAGCGTTAGATTACTGCTGCCGACGAAGGCGGTAATTGGGTTGTTGATGTCGTTGCGGAACAACAGGTACAGCTTTGCGTGCAGCGGGTGGCGCAGGTGGGCCTTGACCACCAACTTGCCCGCGCGCAATTGCGCGCAGACCTGACGCAGGGTTGATTCGTCTTGCGCAGTCGGGAGACCGAACACCATTTGCCGGCGGAATTCGCTGACTACTTGCTGCATTTGCGCCAGCGACAGGGCAAGGCTTGCCCTGTCCGCGCCTTCGCCTTGCGTCAATGCCCGCTTTAGCTCTTGGTCTGGAGCGACGTGCATCCCGACGAGCAACCGGCACTGGCTTCCTGCCTGACCGGACCAGTTGTCGACGTGCTCTGCGAGCTGCGACCAGCCGCGCAAGTTGAAGTAGCCAACGCAGAAGTCGGCTCGCGTGGCCAGGGCCAAGGACTGCTGCAGGGTGGGCAACAGCTTGAGGTCGATGTTGTCGAAGACGCGGGGCATGGGGCGACCCAGAAGCGGCTTGGCGCAGTGCGGGAACGATGGTAAGGCAACTACCGCTGCGCTACAAGCTCGGCGTTGCGACTTGCGACCATTCGACCATTCGGCCAATGCCGGCACGCAATCGAGCGTTTGCCGTCTGCGCCCGAGTCGCAGCAAGAGGGCTACCGCCGCGAACAGTTATGGCCACGCAACCTCGCGGCCAAGGATCGCGCGCATTGCCACCGAACCAGCACACTTCGCGCCCAAGATGCACATCCGTTTTTCGGGCCCAACGCTAATCGTACGTCAACACGCTCAACTTCTTTCAGGCGACGGCCCTTGGCGGCCGATCGCGCAAGGAGCCTGTCGGGCTATCATCAGACAGGCTCCGTGGTGGTTGCGATCGGGGCAGCGACCAAGAACTGCCTGAAGTGTTTTCAGGCAGTTTCGGTCGCTGGCCGGCCGCATGATAGCGCCGACGGTGGCCGATGATTGTCAGCCTGGGGTCGCGTGCCGTCAAACGCGTCGTCCGACCTCGGCTGCCGCCAGAACCTGGCCCTTCTCGCGTCGCCCGCGACGGCTCAGGACGGTCTCACTCCCCCGCAAAAGCGAGAAAAAAGCGAGATAGAAGTGAGACAGGCGCTTCTCGCGCTACACAACCTCGTAAAACTACGGGCATGCTCCGCTGGCACGCCCCTTGCAAGGCCCCGTGCCGCGCCGTACGCTGGCTGCGGAGGTTCCGATGGACAGCGACAACAACCCCGGCGCGAACAGCCAGCCCCCGTTCGAGGGCTACGTCCCTGGCCCGCCCGGCCGGCCGGCGACGTGGGAGGACATCGTGAATCTGACTGAGAATTTGCACGCTGAGGTCGTCAATGGTCGCGTTCATTACCGTCTGACCGCGCGCGGTCAACATGGGCATGCAGTTGG
>VGRO01000174.1 GCA_016875335.1 Deltaproteobacteria bacterium
CGAGCGGTTGCAGTGCGGCCTGGGCGGCAACCTGCCGGTCGGCGCGCAGTCGGTCGAGCAAGGCGACGCCGTCGGCTGGCAACGACGCAGTGTGGGCGTGCAAAAGTGCAGCGGAGCGGTCGATCTCACCACCGGCCGCCCAGCGCGCCGCCGTTCGCGCGACTGCGGCGCCGTCGCCCGCGTCGACCAGCGCGACATCGAGATCGGCACTGCGCGGGTGTGCGGTCGCGGCCGCCGCCGCCCCGACCAGTGCCCACAGGCGGCGCAAGGTCGAGGACTTCCAGTCGCCCGGCGGGGCGAACGCCGGGTCGTCGAGCCACGCGGCGCAGGCCTCGACCTGACCCAGGCGCTCGACCAGGAATTCCGCGTAGTCGGCGAGTCGCTGCGGTGCCTCCGCGGCCGTGGAGGCGCGCACGGCACCCAACCACAATTCGCCAGCCATCTCGTAGTCGTACGCTTGTTCGGCGGCGCGCGCGGCGTCGGCACACGCCTCGGGTGAGTCCGGCGTGGAGATGGCTGGCACCGGCAGCCGCGGCGGGGCGAAACCACCCGCCCGGCGCGGTGGGGTCTGGGTCAACATGCGCGGCGGATCTACTTGGGTGTTGTGCACTTGCCGGCGCCGCACACCAGGCCGCTGCCACACGCGGTGCCATTGGCGGCCGGCTGGTGGTCGCAGCCGCTGCCGGGCGTGCAGGTGTCGACCGTGCACGGGTCAAAGTCGTTGCACGACGGCGCGGGCGGCAGGATGACCAGGCGGAAGGCGTCGCTGTTGGCCTCCAGATCCGCGAGCGATCCGTAGCCGAGCCAACCCTCGCCGTACGGCACCAGCCCGCGCACGATGTCGCGACCGGCAAAGCCGTAGTACCACCACGCGGTGACCTTGTCGTCGGGTCCGAACACCCATACCGCGGCGTCGTTCTGGAACGCCTTTTCGCTGGTGGACCCGGTGAAACCGGCCGCCACCACGCTGCCGTCGGGCAACGCCCGCACCACCTCAATGCGCGAAGCCTTGATGGCCGAAAACGCCGGGGCCTGTGGCGTGGTCGCCGGCACGACGGTCATCGACTGCACGGTGCCGTCGGACCCGATGCGCGCCAGCAGCGCCTGGTAGACCTTGGCCGTCGGCTGGCCCAGGTCGCTGCCGCCGCCGACGACCAGATGGCCGCCCGGCCGCCAGCCGACCGACGTGAACTGCACGTTGCCGCCGTTGTGCTGGTAGGCCTTTTCGCTGACCACGCTGCCGTCGATGGTGCTGAAGCGCACCACCATGCCGTGGACCTTGCCCGCCTGGTCGTCGTTGCCGACCGCCACCGCCTGGGTCGGCGATCCGGCGAGCGCGACGTCAAACAACTGGTCGCTGTTGGCGCCGCCGACGAAGTTCGACCAGCTCGGATTGCCGTCGTAGTCCAGGCGCGCCAGCCAACCGTCCAGACCCGTGCCGGTCGCGCCGGGGTCGTAGCCGGAACCCACGACGACGACATCGGTCTTGCTCACGATCTGAACGCCTTCGAGCTTGGCCGAAGCGGTGCCGATCTGCAGCAGCTTGCTGGCGATGGTCGAACCGTCGGCGGCCGACAGCCGCAGGTACCAGGCGCCGGTGGTCCCCGGCTTGTTGGTGAGGCCGGCGGAACCGACCGCCACGATCTCGCCGCCGGCCATCTGCACCGCCTGCAGGAGGTTCGGCGAACTGCCCTCGGCGGCAATCTTCTCCCACTGGAGCTGACCGAGCTTGTCGAACCGCGCGACATAGCCGCGCAACTCGCCGAGCTGCACCTCGCGGGTGCCGACCACCACGTAGCCGCCGTCGCTGGTCTTGGTCACGTCGGTGCCGATGTCGATGACCGTGGTCGCGCCCGAGGGCAGGCCGGCCACCAGGGTCTTGGTCGGGGCCACGCACGCGCCAGACTTGTCGCAGGTTTCGCCGACTGAGCAGAACTCGCTGTCGTCGCACAGGGCGCCGGGTGTCAGCAGGTTGGCGCACTTGCCGGCCGGGCAGACGTCGCTGGTGCACAAGTTGCCGTCGTCACACGGTTTCAAGTTGTCTGGAGTGCACGACTTGGGTCCACAGAGCGTGGTCTGCAGATCGCACTGCTGGCTGGAATTGCACATGGTGTCGTTCAGGCATTCGATGCACTTGCCGGTCATGGTCTTGCAGCCGACCAGCTGGTAGGCGTTGCTGTCGCCCGCGAACCCCGAGACGCGCACGTAGTACTTGGTCGACTCATCGGCAGTGTAGGTGAACTGCTCCGGCGCCTTCTTGGACGCGCCGACCGCTACCGGCGCTGAGAACTTGTTGACCTTGTACAGGCGCATGTCCAGGTCGCCCTGTTCCTGTTCGAACTGCATGGTCAGGGTCAACGTTTCGCCCTTCTTGAGTTCGACCACGTACCAGTCCAGTTCATAGGGGCACAGCGACAGGTCCTTGGTGCGGCCCATCGCTAGCTGGCTGGCAATCTGCGGCGCGCCGTTGGGCTCCAACGCGTCCTGCAGGCACAGCTTGATGACGTCGACGGTGGTGGCGTCTGTGTTGTTCAGTTCCTGGCTTTCCGCGACCGATTGCGTCGCGTCGGTGGCGACGATGACGTAGGCCGGACCCGGCTTGGCGTCGGTCGGGATGATGGCCTTGTCGTCGACGTCTTTGCTGGACTTGCCCGCCAGGCCGCCGGCCATGGGCTTGAGCGACATCAACGGGTCGTTGGCGTCGAGCTTGTTGTCGGCCGAGAAGTAGTAGCCGTACCAGAAGTCGCCAGCGGGATCCTGGCACTCGTTGCTGAGCTTGACGGTCAGGTACACGTCTTCACCCTGGATGACCTGAGGCGGGAACACGGACTTGATCTTGGCCAACAAGTCCACGCCCTTGCCGCCATCGACCTTGAGCGAATAGCCAAAGCCTTGCGCAGGCTTGTTGCCGACCGACTTGTAGCTGGCCTGCATCCAATAGGTGCCGTCGGCCGGCGCCGCAAAGCTCAGCACGCCGTTGGACGACTGGGTCTTGAGCGGGGGCAGCAACGGGTTGCCAAAGATCTTGAACTGGAACGAGTTGCCCGGGTGATTGAAATCGAAGGCGATGGCCTCGTCCTTCTTGAGCTTGAGCTTGAACCAGTCCTCGTCGCCCAGGCACAGGGTCAGCGACGCCAGCCCGCAGCCGATCTCCAAGGCCGAAGCCGCCGAGTTGTTCGACTCATAGACGTCGGCAAGGCAAACGTCGGTGGGGTCGGGCTCGTTGACGGAGACGTTGAGTTCATAGTCATAGGGTACGGCTTGGCCGCCCTCGGGCAGCACGTAGGTATGGATGTAGAAGACGCCGCCCGCCTGGACGTACGGGATGGTGGCCTGGCTGTTGACCGCGGTGGCCGATCCGGCGACGACACCCGTCTGGCTGCTGTCGATGATCTGCAACCCGACCAGACCCTTGCCGGCCTGGTACTTCCAATTCATCTTGATATTCAAAGCCTTGCCTGTTGGGACCACGATGGCGAACCAGTCTTCGAGGCCGGGGCAGACGTTGAGCTTTTGGACCAGGCCCCCGGTCGGCGGCAGTGTCGCGGCGTCGTTGGCCGTGTGGTTGCCGGCGTAGGCGTCGGGCTGGCAGCTGAGTTCGGTGTTGAGCAACAGACCGTTGCTGACGGCGACGTTGTTGGCCTCGTTGGTCTCGGCGACTGCTGCGGACACATCGGCGGCGGCGACCACGTAGTACGGGCCGCCTGGCACCACCGGCAGAATGAAGGTCTGCGTCACGTCGAGCGCCTCGGCGGCGGCAACGCCTTTTTCGAAGACCAGATCCTTGAGCACGGGATCGGCGGCATCGAGCTTGGTGTCCTTGCTCAACGCGTAGCGGACGGCGAACGGACCGGCGGACTTGTCGCCGAGATTGGTCAACTTGAACTTGGTCTTGACCAAGGCACCCGGGAAGGTGGCATTGGGCGACACCGACAGGGTGCCGGCGTACAGGTCGGTGCCCGCGGCCGGCGGCACCACCTGGATTTGCAAGGTGTACTGCGCCTTGGAGGCGGAGGTCTTGGGCAGCACCTGCACGTACCAGCCGCCGCCGGTCTGCACAGTCAGCACCGATGCCTTCTTGACGGCCGACTGCAACTTCTGGGCGTCCACCGGCGTCTTGCCGTCCGGCTGATAGAGGATGAGGTCGAGATCGGCGGGCACGGGCGAGGTCGAGAACAGCGGCGTGGCGACCAGCGTGGCGAACAGCGAGTGCCCCTTGGGGACCTCGACCTTGTACCAGTCTTCATTGCCGCACGACCCCAGGCTGTGGGTGTCGTTGAGCGACAGGGCCGAGGCCTTGTCGAAGGTGTTGTTGCCCGGCGCGTCGTCGAGTTTGTCCTCGAAACAGCCGCCCTTGGCCCCGGTGACCGTCAGTTCCGACGGGGCGACGCCGTTGTTGTTCAACGGGTTCTGCTCCTTGGTGTTGGCCTTCTTGACGTCGAGCATCACGCACACGAAGTACGTGCTGACGGTGTGGTCCAAGCCGAGCGGCAACGTCACCACCTGCGCCACATCAGTCTCGCTCAGCGCATCGATGCCGCCGGACACAACCTCCTTGACCACCGTGTAGTTCGCGCAGGACTTCTCGGAAGACAGCGCGATCCAGGTCGTGAACGCCGCCGCGCCGGTGGTGCCGCCATTCTTGACCGTGTAGCTCAGCTTGAACGACTCGCCGGCCTTGGCAACGTTCGGGTGGAAGCCGATGTCAGCGACGGCGAGGTCGACGTTCTGGGTGGCGGTGATGATGAGCTTGTCGAAAAAGCCGACGTTGTTGCCCTCGTCGAGCTCCTGCACCTTGTCGTCCGGGTCCAGGCGCATGTAGATGTAGTAGTCGCCGACCGGGGTCAGGGTCGACACGGTCACGAACTCCGTGCCCACCTTGGTCTCTCCTGCCGCCAAGGCCGCAACGGTCAGGTTCTTCTGGTTGGTCACGCATTGGGCCTTGTTGAAGGCCTTGTCGGGACAGAAGTAGATGCCAGCCGTGCTGGGGGCGGCGATGGCCTGGTTGCCGCTGTTCTTGATGGTGTATTCGACACCGACCTGGCCGCCGAGGAAGGTGCCCTTGGGCTTGACCACCATGCTGACCAGGTTCAGGTCCACGCCCTGCTTGACGACCTTCTTGACCTGGACCTTGTCCTTGGACACCGCGACGTTGTTCAGTTCGTTGGTCTCATCGACCGTGTTGAGCACGTCGATCTTGGCGATGAGGAAGTACTCGCCGTCGGGCACCTGCGGCACCTGGACCGAATAGACCAGCGGCAGCGACGACTTGCCGGCCATCTTGAGCAGGTTCGAGGTCGCGAGGTTGGTCAACATCTTGTCGACCTGCGCGGGGTTCTCGACGCATTCCTTGACCGTGTCCTTGCCGACGACCTTTTCTGTGCACACGTCCTTGAGTTCGAAGTCGTAGTCCAGGTTCTGGTCCTTGGACAAGAAAACGGCGAACTTGATGGACTTGGCCTCACCTTCGGTCAGGTTGGCAACCTCGTGTTCATAGGGCAGCGTGTCCCCTTGCGAGAAAGACACCAAGTTGTTGAAGACCGGGGCTGTCACCGTCAGGTCGGGCTTGGCCACCACCTTGTTGTCGACCTTGAGCAGCGACGTGGCATAGGTCTCGTTGTCGGCGTGGTTCACCTCGTTCAGGGCCTTCTTGGCGTCGACGACGACGTGGATGAAGTAGTCGCCGTCGGCGATGCCCTGCTTGGGCACCTGGAAGGTGTAGGGGTTGTTGTTCTTGGGATCGCCGTCGGCCTTGTAGGTCCACGCGATCTTGGACTCGGCGGTCTGCCCGGCGGGCATCGACGGCACGGTGACGCTGTGGACCTGTACTGCGCTGTCGTCCAACGTCTGGGTGACCGACAGGTAGGCGTTGACCTCGAACGGCGCGGCCGCCTCTTCGCCTGTGTTGACGATGTCAAACGCCAAGGTGACGTCGCCGCCCAGGCCGACCGTCGGGGCCGACACAAGTTCGACCGTGCCGATGGCCAGGGCCACCGGGTCCTTGACGGCGACGATGGTCGTGGCGTCGCAGCGCACCTTGGCGTTCTTGCGCCAAAGGACCGACGCCTTGACAGTGTACGACCCCTTGAAGGCGTAGGTGTACTTTTGGTGGTCAGCCTGCGCCTCGTCGGGCAGCGCAAGGTCGAAGGTCTTGGCAGGTTCGCCCTCGCCAAAGTCCCAGACCACGAAGACGTTTTCGCGCGCCGTCCCCTCGAACGTCAGCGTCAACTCGGTCGGCAGCGGTGCGTTGCCGGTCTGGGGCTTGGCCAGGAGCTTGCAGCTCAAGCTCGGCGGCGCTTCGACGTCGGGAACGAACACCTCTTCTTCGCTGTCCGCTGGGGTGACCTCAGCGCCTCCAGCGTCCACCTTGGTGTTGCTCGCGCCGTCGTTGGTGCACGCAGCCAACGCGAACAGCAGGAGCAGGGCGCAGCGGGCGCGCCAAAGGGGGTGTCCGGGCATCGAAAAATGCTGCATGTGACGGACCTTGGCCAAATGTGCGAGGAAACGGCCACGACGGGCGGGCCGCGAGGCAACTGCGGCGCAGCGCCCCACCGGGCCGCGCTGCCGCGAACCGGCTACTTTACACGAATCCATCATTGGGGCGCCAGCGGTTGCCCTCTGCCGGCGGCGGGAGGATACTGGGCGCGTGACCGACTCCGTGACCGTGCAGTTGCCCGATTCCGCGCCGTGCCGGGCCGCGGTCGCGGTCGTGCGGACGCTGCGCGCCCATGGCCACGTCGCGTTTCTGGTCGGCGGCTGCGTGCGCGATCTGCTGATCGGCCGGTCGCCCAAAGACTACGACGTCGCAACCGCAGCGCGACCCAAGCAGGTGCTGCGGCTGTTTGCCGACGTGGTCCAGGTCGGCGTCTCGTTCGGCGTGGTGCGGGTGCGCCAACCCGTCGGCGACGGCGATATCTGCGACGTCGAGGTCGCCACGTTTCGCGCAGACGGCAAGTACAGCGACGGCCGCCGGCCCGATAGCGTGCGGTTTGCCGGCGCCCGCCAGGACGTGCTGCGCCGCGATTTCACCATCAATGGCCTGCTCGCCGACCCCGATCGCCGCGACATGGCCACCGTCTGCGATTGGGTCGGGGGCATCGACGACTTGCGCGCCGGCCGGTTGCGCTGCATCGGCGACCCGGTAGAGCGCTTTGGCGAAGACGCCCTGCGCCTTTTGCGGGCCCCGCGGTTCGCGGCACGCTTTGGCCTTGTGGTCGAACCTGCGACGGCGGCGGCCATCCGGGCGCTCGGACCCACCCTGGCCAAGGTGTCGGCCGAACGCATCACTGCCGAACTGACTGCGATGCTGGGCGAAGGGACGGCTTTGCCCGCGCTGGCCCTGCTGGTCGATCTGGGCCTGGCGCCGGTGGTTTGGCCCGAGCTTGTGGCGATGGACCCGGGGTTGCGCGAGGCCCGGCTGCGCTGCGAACGGGCCTTGGCCGAACTCGCGGCCGGCCCGACCGGCGGCGATCTGCCGCGCGCTTCGTGGCAGATTCCAATGACGCTGGCTGTGTTGGCTGGAAGCGACCGAGCCTGGCCCGAGCGGCCCGAGTTCGCTGCGACCCTGCGCCTGAACCGCAGCGAGTTCCAGGCCGTCCGCCGCATCCTTGCGCTGACGGGCGCATCGGCGCTGCCGGTGCCAGGCCCCGGCCCGTGGCCAGCCGCCGTCGCCCGCTGGCTGCGCGATCCTTTGGCGGACGCGGCGCTGGTGGCCCTGCACGCCGGCGATCCCGCGGGCCCGTGGTCGCAGTGGCGGCAGTTGCGCGCGGCGTGGCCGGCGGCGGCGGCTTTTCCCGACCTGGGGTTCGGCGGCGACGACCTGCGGGCGTGGGGCTATGCGGCCGGCCCTTCGTTTCGTTCGGCGCTGGCGGCGGCCGAAGACGTGCGGCTGCAAGGTGGGGCGACGGCGGACGCCGAAGCTGCCGCCCGCGCCGTGCTGGACGCCAACCTGACCTGATCGGTCGGGCGCAGGGCGACGCTGCGCCCGCATGCTGCGCCAGGTGCCGCACCGGTCGCCGCACCACGGTCCCCGCCGGCAGGCGCGCAGTGTGCGCAACCGGTGGGCCGCCGCATCTTGCGGGCCAGGAACCAACCGGCCAAGGCGACTGCGAGTGCGGCGACCAACGCGTCCACGGGATCCTCACCGGTAGCCGAGCGCGCTGCCGCACTGGTACACCGCGAACGATCCGACCCAGGCCAGGGCGTTCAAGTAGCCGAGCGCGAAAAGCGGCCAGCGCCAACTGCGGGTCTCTCTGCGCATGGTCGCCAGGGTATTGAGGCATTGCATGGCGATGGCAAAGAACACCATCAGGCTCAGACCCTTGAGCGGCGTCAGCGACCCTGCCCGCGCCATGGTCTGGCCGACGTCGGCGGCAAAGCGGTCGTCGACATCCGCGCTGCTGGCCCGGCCGTAGATCTGCGCCATCACCGGTACCAGCACTTCGCGCGCCGCGAGCGAGCCGACCAGTCCGATGCCGATGCGCCAGTCGAAGCCAAGGGGAGCGATCGCGGGCTCCAGCGCGTGGCCGAGGCGGCCCGCGATGCTGTGGTCCAAGCGGACTTGCGCTGCGGCGATCTCGGCTTGCGCCAGGGCCTCGGCGCGGTTCGTGCCGGCCGCCACCGTCTGTTCGATGCGCGCAACGGTGGCGGCGTGGGCCTGGCCATCGGCGTCGAGGCGGGGAAAGGTCATCAGCGCCCACAGCACCACGCTCAGCGCCACGATGGTCGCGCCGGTCTCGACCACGAATACCCGCCCGCGATCCCACAACACGCGCACGAGATTGCGGGCCCGCGGCAGGCGGTAGGGCGGCATCTCCAACAAGAGGGGCGCGCCACCTCCCGGCACCAAGGTCCGGCGCAGCACCGCGCCCACGGCCAGCGCCACCACAAAGCTGAGCAGGTACATGGCCGCCACGACCAGACCGCCAAGAGCCAGCACCCCGCCGACCTTGGGCACGTCGGCGAACACGGCCGCGGTGACCATGGTGTAGACGGGCAACCGCGCCGAGCACGACATCAGCGGCGCGATCAAGATGGTCAGCAGCCGGTCGCGCGGATCGCCCAGGGTCCGGGTGGCCAGGATGCCGGGCACGGCGCACGCATAGCTCGACAACAGGGGCACGAAGGCCTTGCCGGGCAGGCCGGCGCGGCCCATCGCGCGGTCGACCAGGAAGGCGGCGCGCGCCAGGTAGCCGCTGTCTTCAAGAAGGGCGATGCCCAGGAAAAGCACGAGGATTTGCGGCAGGAACACCAGCGTGCCGCCGACGCCGGCCAGCACGCCGTCGACCAGCACGTCGCGACCCAGACCCGGCGACAGGTGGTCGCGGCACTGGTCGGCGACCCAGCCCATCGCTGCGTTGACCCCGTCGGCCATCGGCGTCGCCCACGCGAACACCGCCTGAAAGAGCAGGGTCATCGCCACCAGGAACACGGCGGTGCCCCAGAGCGGGTGCAGCATCACGTCATCGACGCGGTCGCTCGCCGTCCGTCCCTGGGCGGCCGGCGGCTGGACGTGGGCGGCGACCCAGGCGTCGATGCGCCGGTAGCGATCGTGGATCAGGCGCCGCCGCACGTCGGCCGCAGCGCCGGGGTCGCGGGCGCTCGCCGCCGCCGCCCGCGCGCCCAATCCGGGCTGCCAGCGGTCCACCAGCGGCGGTTCGGCGGCGAGGATCCAGGCCAGCACGCCGTCCGATGCATCCGCCAGCACCGGATCCAGCGAACGGGCGGCGCGCAAGGCGGTTTGCACTTCCAGCGACCACGCGGTGCCGGGACCGCGACCGAGGTCAGGGTGGGCGGCCACGGCTTCGACCGCGGCGGCGAGCGCGGCCAGCCCCTGGCCGGTCCGCGCAACCACGGGCACCGCCGGGCAGCCCAGCGCCGCCTGCAACCCGGCGATGTCCATGCGCCAGCCGGCCGCCTGGGCCGCGTCCATCAGGTTGAGCGCTGCCACCACCGGCACGCCCAACTCGGCGACCTGAACCAGCAAGAACAGGTTGCGCGCCAGGTTGGTGGCGTCCAGCACCACCACCGCCACGTCGGGAGGCGGGTCATCGGGGCCACCGCGCAACGCCAGGAAGGCCACCTCTTCTTCGGGGCTGTGGGCGGTCAGGCTGTAGCAGCCGGGCAGGTCGTGCACTCGCCACGGCCGGCCCTGGCCCTGGCGGTGACCCGTGTGGCGCTCGACGGTGACGCCCGGGTAGTTGCCCACCTGGGCATTGGCGCCGGTCCACTGGTTGAAAAGCGTGGTCTTGCCCGTGTTGGGGTTGCCGCACAGGGCGACCTGCAACGGTCGGACGTGCGCTCCGGCCGCGCCCGTGGCGCTGGAATCGGGCATCACTCAGCCAGCGGCTGCCACCCGCACTGCGGCGGCCTCGCCCAGACGCAGCGACAGCGCGAACTGGCGCACGCGCAGCAGCATCGGCCCGCAGAACGGGGCCTTGCGCAGCACGGTCACCGGCGCGCCGGGGGTCAGGCCCAGTTCCGCCAGCCGGTCACCAAAGGCGTCGGCGCGGTCGACCCGCACCACGCTGCCGTGCTGGCCTGGCAGCCAGTGGTCCAGTGGCACCGCCCCAGCCTCACCCATGGGGCTGGCGTGTCCTTGCAAGCTGGTCGCTGCGGAACGGGTGCCGTCAGCCATGGCCTCGCCTCCTGTGCCGCTGCGGCGGAACCGGAGCGGACAGGAAAATGATAACGATTTTCAATTTCAGGCGCAAGCGCCGGTCAAGCCGTCGCCACCGGTGGCGTGTCATCGCTTTGTGCCGGGGTGGGCGTCTCGGGCGCGGCTGCCGCGGCGGTGTCGTCGACGACCGGCGGCGCCGCGAGGATCGGCTCGGCCACATCGGCGTTGACAACGGAGGGTTCGCCGGGCGCAGCGTCGGCCTCGGGTTGCGAGGCAGGGGCCTCGGGATCGGGGGCCGGTTCGGCGGCTGCCGCGACCTCGGCCAGGGCGGCGTCGGCGGCGGCAACTGCTGCGGCGCGCTCGTCGGCGCTGGCGGCGAACGAGTCGGGCAATTCAGCCGCGCGGTCGCCCCCTTCGCCGTCCTCGCGCGGCGCCTCGTAGTCGGGCCGTTCGCGACCATGCTTGATGCGATACAGTTCGTCTTCCGCCAGATCCAAGGCGCCAAGGGTCATGATGTAGGCTTGGCGATTGTGTTCGGCCTTGCGCCGAACGATGCGCAGTTCAAGTTCGCGGCTGAACACCAGTTGCTTGAGGCGCTCGCGCTCCTCCTTGAGCCGGGCGATGAATTCCTGGTCCTTGCCCTCCTGGCGTGCGGCGCGGGCAGTATCGCGTTCGGCTTTGGCCTTTTCGGCTTCGGCCAACCGCGCTGCCCTTTCGGCCTCCAGTTCGGCGCGGCGGGTGGCCGCGCGCTCCATGCGTTCCTGGCGTTCGGGGTCCGGGGCGCGCTCGTCTTCGCGGCCGTCGTCGCGGTTGTCGTCGCGATCGTCATGGCGGCGTTCGGCGCGCGGGCGCTCGCCGGGCGGCGGAGGCGCGGCTTCGGCGGGCGCATGTCCCTTCTTGGGCGGGTGGGCGAGCGCCGCCGCCAGTTCCTCGACGCGCGACTCGGCCTTGCGCAGCTTGATCTGGCTGTCGTGGGCTTCGTTCTCCAGGCGCTTGACTGCCGCCTGGGTCTGCTTGAGCTGCTCCTTGGCAGCCACCAACTGCGCCTTGATGTCTTTGGCCGCCTTGTCTTCGCCGCCCGCGGGGGCTGGCCCGCCGGGCTTGCCCGCTGCCTCGGCTTTCTTCCGGGCGGCCTCGGCGCGGTCGGCCTGGGCCTTGGCATCGACGCGGGCCTTGTCGAGGTCGTCCTTGAGCCCCTTGATGGTGTCGTTGAGCTTGGACTGCGCCGTCCACAAGTAGATGGCCAGCGCACCGCAGCCGGCCGCCAGCACGGCCAGGACCGTGATGTTCATGGGTGCAACTCCACAATCGCGCGACGATGGGCCAACCGACAGGGCCGGTCCCGGGCGCGGGGGCGGCGATCTAGCACGCGCGGCGGCGCGGCACAAGGGCGGCCGACGCGGCTTTTCGCGCGTTTGTACTCGGATTTGCGTGGGTTTTGCCCAGACAGCTTGCGGTTGGCCGCCACCTGGGCCAGACTCGCAGCCAGGAGGAAAGCGTGCCAGAAACCGACCAGCCGATGCCGACCACGCCGCCCGGCAGTGATGGCGGGGCCCCGCACCACCACGCGCCGATGTCGCTGCACGTGTGGCTCGAAAAGGTCGATGAGGCGATCGTGCGCGACCGCCAGCGCCCGACCCGTCAGCGCCGCATGATCGCGCACATCCTCTACGACCATCGGCATCTGAACGTCGAGGAACTGCACCAGCAAGTGCGGGCCTGCGACGAGTCGGTCGGCTATGCCACGGTGTACCGGACCGTCAAGCTCCTGGAGCGCGTGGGGCTGGTCAACGTCGGGCATTTCGGCGACGGCACCGCGCGCTACGAGGTGGCGGTCGGCGACGAGGACCACCACGACCACCTGATCTGCACGCGCTGCAACCGCATCGTGGAGTTCGAGAACGAGGCGATCGAGGCAACCCAGCGCCAGATCGCGGCGGCCCACGGCTTCGTCCTGACCGGCCACCGCATGGACTTGTTCGGCGTGTGTCCGGCGTGCCAGCAGAAGAAGGGGCGGTGAACCGATGATGCGGTCACGAAGGGCACTGCTGCGCGGGGTACTGGCGCG
>VGRO01000175.1 GCA_016875335.1 Deltaproteobacteria bacterium
GCAGCGGGGGGCGGCAAAACCGGGGGCAAAAAAGGTCCGCCGGGCGCTGCCGGGCACGGCGTGGAGGCGAAAAAAGGCGCCGGCACCGCCGCTCCGCGGCTGGCCGGCGCGGGGCGGTGGATTCTGGCCAGCCCCGCCCGTTGGCAGCGACCGCAAAAGGTCGTAGGGTGGCCGCCCTGCCGGCGCTGCCCCTATCGCCCGCGCCGTCCCGAGGTTGCCATGCCTTTGCCATTCCGCCCTGCCGCCCTCGCGCTCAGCTTGTCGCTGACGGCCGCCTGCGGCTCCACTGCGCCCGACGCCGCGACAGCCGATGGCGCCGGCGGTGCCGATGCAAATGCGTCCTGGCAGTTCGCGCTTGCCCCCGGTGCCACGGTGCCCGAACAGGCCGGTGTGGCAGGCAAGGTCGCCGTTGTGCTCAAGGACGGCGCAGGCAAAGCCCAGGCCGGGATCGCTGTGACGGTCACGGTCCCGGCTGGCAGCGGCGCGGTGGACAAGGGCACCACGACCACGGACGCCAAGGGCGCGGTCGAACTGCAATGGACGCTCGGCCCCACGCCGGTTGGCCAGTCGCTGCACCTGCAAGCACCCAAGGCCGCGCCCTTTGAGGTCAAGACCGTGCCTACGCTGGCCACGCCGTACACGCCAAGCGCCTTCGGCAAGATCCACGAGTGGTTGGAGGCGCGCAAGATCGACGGCAGCACGGAAGACATGGCCATCGCCCCCGACGGCAGCCGCGCGGTGATGGGCGTGCCCGGGCATTTCTTGCAGGTCGATCCGGCCGGCGCGGTGACCGAGTTGACGGTGACGGGTGACCCGATTGCCTACCCGCTCGGCATGCAGTTTGCGAAGGACGGCACGCTGTGGTTCTGCGACAGCCAAGGCAAGGCGCTGCGGTCGCTTTCGGCGGCGGGTGTCGTCAAAACCGCGACCACCACCGATGGAAAGGTCGAGCTGGTCCAGCCGAACGACCTGACCGTGGACGACAAGGGCCGCGTGTGGTTCACCGACCCGTGCCTGGGCGAGCTGCTGCGCTATGACCCCGCCATCGGCAAGACCGAGGTGCTCGCCAGTTTCGATCTGGCCGAGCAAGGCGGCCCCAACGGCATCGCGCTGTCGCCCGACGGCAAAGACGTGATGGTCACGACCGAAAATGTGTCGCTGCTGTGCTTCAAGGGCGGGGCGCCCATCGGCAAGCCGCTAGGCCGCGCATGGCGCGCCGACCGCGGCGAGGGCGCGCTCAAGTTTGAACCGCGGGGCGCACCGGCCGGCCAATTCGGCGACGGCTGCACCTTTGACGCGGCGGGCAACTTCTATGCCACGTTCGACGAGTTCCAGACCGAGCCCACGATTGCGCTCAAGGCCAGCACTGTGCTGGTGTGGCCCAAGGGTCGCAAGGATCCGACGGTGTTTCTGTCGACCCACAACGCGCTGTTCGCCAACGTGGTGTTCGGGCGCGGCGCCTTTGGCGTGGACCAACTGTACGTCGTGCTGCTGGCCGTGCCAGGGTTCACGCCGCCCGAGGGTCGCGGGCTGGTGCGGTTCGAGGCGCGGGTGCCGGGGTATTGAGCGCACGGCGTCGAAGGACCGGGCGGCGCCGCTGCAAACCTGACCACCCTCTGCACTGACCGCGCCAGCAACTTGTGGGGCTCGCTGCCCTTGGGGTCGGGCGTGGGACTCCCCGAGTTCTCGTTTGCGCGCAGTCGCTGACTTGTGGCTCTGCGGTCGCGGCCGAGATGGCCGCCGCGGTTGACCCACCCACCCACCGCGCCTAGTAGGCGAAACCCCAAATTCGCGTCGGGATACGGGCCGTAATGCCGCAACAGATCCTCAATCCGTTTCGCCTACTAGCTGCTTGTTTCGTGAAGGGGGCTCGCAGCCCCCTCGCGCGCCCATGCGCGCTCACCCCCGCGGCCGGAAGTACCTCAGCCCTGTTGCGCGCCGGAAACCGGCGCGAATTTCGGGCCTGAGGTACTAGGGGCCCGGAAATGATTTACTCAATCATTTCGTGGGCCCGTTTGCTTGCTCAGTGGGTCGCCAGCTCGCGGACCAAGGGTCCGACTCGCGGCTCCGTCCTGATGTGAGAGTGATCGACTTATTGTTTTCCAGTCCCTAGGCTACGCGTGCGGCCGAGACGGCCGCCGGTGCCCGCGATGCCCAAATCCCTGCCGGTTGGTTTCGCCGATTTCGCCGCGTCCCGCGGTGCCCCCGGGACCACTTTGGTTGACAAGTCTTCCTTTGTCGGCCGTGTACTGCGCTCCACTGGTGCCGCGCTGGTCATCTGCCGCCCGCGCCGCTTCGGCAAGACCATGAACATCACCATGCTGCGCGATTTCCTGCGCATGGCGATGCCTGGCCGGCCGGCGGTGCCCGACGCGTTGTTCGCTGACATGGCCGTGCAGGCCGACCCGTTGGCGATGTCCGAGCGCGCCCAACACCCGGTCGTGTATCTGTCGCTCATGGGCGTCAAGGCCATGAACTGGCGAGACTCCCGCGCAGCCATCGGGCGGCAAGTGCGGGCGGCTTGGCTGCAAGCGGGAGGCGTGGTCGACGGCCTGCCGCCCATTCTCGCCACCGAGATGGCGGCGGTGATCGACCGCGCGGCGGACGAGGCGACGTTGGCTTCGGCGCTTGGCGTGATGGTCACGGCGCTGCACACCCAGACCGGGCGCAGGGTTTGGCTGCTCATCGACGAATACGACGCGCCGATCCAGACCGCCTGGCAATACGGCTACTATCCCGAAGCCGTCGCGTTCTTCCAGACGTTTTTCGGCGACGCCGCCAAGGACAACTCGTCCGTCGCGCGCACCGTGATGACCGGTGTCATGCGCGTCGCCAAGGAAGGCATCCTGTCGGACCTCAACAATCTACAGGTCGACACGGTGTTGGGCAGCAACTTCGCGACTGACTTCGGCTTTATCGAAGCAGAGCTGGACGACCTCGCGGCAGACGACCGGGCCCTTCGCGACGGTATGCGCCAGTGGTACAACGGCTACACCATCGGCGGCCACGCCATCTACAACCCTTGATCGGTGGCCGAGACGCTGGATCGCCTGGACGAACCGTTGCAAGCGCGCTGGATCGCCACTGGTGGCACCGACCTGCTGGAGCGGTTGGCGAGCCAGTCCCCGCCGTCGTTTCATGCCGACCTGGAGCGCTGGCTCCAAGGCGAACCGGTGGACCAAGAGGTCGTACACGGCGTCGCGCTGGCCGACATCGAGCGCCACGGTGACATGCTGCCGACGATGCTCTTGCACGCGGGCTACCTGACCGCCGCCAACGTGCGACAAGAGCAAAGTGAGCTCCGCGCAGTCCTGCGCACGCCCAACGAGGAAGTGCGCAGTGCGCTGCAGGCCCTGTACGCGAGGTGGCTGCGGCGGGCGCACCAGGGCGCCTTTGACCCCCGGCGCCGGTGCGCGGCGCTTCTGTCCGGCGACGAAGAGACCGTGCAGCGCATGCTGGGCGGCGTGGTGCGCGGCCTGCTGAGCTACCACGACCTCGCCGACAAGACCCCAGAGCGCATCTACCACGTGTTCGTGTTGGGCGTGTGGAGCCAAGTGCCCCCGGGCTACCGGATCGAGAGCAACCGGGAATTCGGCAGCGGTCGGCCGGATGTGGTGCTGATTCCGGGCGCGCCGGACCAGCCGGGGGCCGTGGTCGAGTTCAAGGCCGCCAAGAAAGGCAGAAGCGAGGCGGCGGCAGAGCTGGCCTGCGATGCGGCCGAGGCGCAGATTCGCGCCAAGGGGTATCGCGAGAGCGGCGCGGGGTCGCCGGTGCTCGGCTGGGCGGTGGGGTTTGCCGGCAAGGAAGTGGTGGTACGGTTGCTGGCGGCGGATGGGTGATCGACCCGCGTTTTCTCTGGCGGGTCGCCGCGAACGTCCACTCGCGTTCGCACCTTGCCTCGCTCGCGGCTTGCTGCGCGACCCATTGTTCTGAACCGGCCGGAACTGCTGTTGCCTTGAGCCATCCCTCTACGGCATCCGAACCGTGACGCCATACCCAGGATTCCACGGCTCGTCGCCGGTCAGCACCCACAACACAGCGTAGGGCGGCGCCTCGCGCGGCACCTCGATGCACCCGTCGGTGAGGACGACTGCGGCCTGCACCTCGATATCGCTGGCGAGCCGCTGCATGGCAGGCGTCATGTCGCTGCCGCTGAAACCGTCGATGGCGACGCGCTGCAGTTGATCGGGTTCCATGCGTTCATCGCGGGTGACTTCGACGTCGCACTGCAGCAAGCGCACGCTGTCGACGTTGGCGTCGCGGCAGAACGAGGCGATGGCCCCGAGCGCAAGGGGCAACTCCGTGGTCATGGAACCGCTGGTGTCGAGGAGGATGTTGAGCGTCCAGCCGGTGCGGTCGTGGCCGGCAAGCAAGACGCGCAGGTCGGCGCAGTGGCCCAGGCCGTCGAGGCTTTGCCACGAGGCACCGACGGCGGTCAGCCGCCGCAGATTGGAAAGCGGCCGGAGCTGCTCGCCATGCTCCAATCCGTGGTGCGACAGGTCGAGTTCCGTAGTGGTCGACGGGTCCAGCGCGCCGCGCGCCTGTAGCTGCCGAATCCACTCGGCCAGGCTCAGGTCGGCGTCCAACTCCGGCGGCCACAGCCAATTTCCGGCGCGCAGTTGGACGCCGTCGGCCAGGAGCGCCGCTTCGTGCCCTCCGCGTTGCAGGTAGCGCTGCCGGGCGCGCCTGTGGGCGGCTTGGACCCATGGGCTGTCGCACAACACTTCGGGGACATGGCCGATCGGGTCGATCATGCGGTCGTCGCGCATCCACGGCAGCGCCGGCAGATACAGCGTTCGCAGATGGGCCAAGCGCGCCAACGCCGAAACCCCGAGCAGGCCGGTGTCGCCGCCCAGGTGGAGCGTCTCCAGTTGGTCAAGGCCGCCGAGTTCCCGCCGCAGACCCACAAGGTCGGGGCGCTCCGACAGGTCGAGCACGCGCAGGCTGGTGCACGACTGCAGCAGCTCCAGCGGTCCGGTCGTCGCCGAGAGGTCCAGTTCGACCAGTCCAGCGAGCGCGCTCGGGCTGCGGTCCGCGGCGCCGAGCGCACACCCCTGCAATCGCAGCGCCGTCAGCGCCTCAAACCCGACCAGACAACCCGTACCGCGCACGGCGGTCCACGACAGGTCCAGGCGCTGGCCGAGGTCGAAATGGCCGCGGCCCTCCGTCGCGTAGTCGTCCATGTCGAACTCGCGTTCCGGTTCGGCAACGGCTTGCACCCACGTCCCGCCAGATGCGTGGAGTGGATCCGCCGCGGCCTCCGTACGCAGCCATGCGCAGACCATGGCGTCCTTGGCGCCCACCGCCAGCTCGTGCAGCGACGCCAGCCGGCGCAGGTGCAACCACCACACGGCCAAGGCGGGCGCCGCGAAGTCGCGCTCAAGCACGGCGGCGATGGTCGGGGGCGGTTGCGGCATGGCGTTGGGTGCAAGGGGAACGCCAAGCTACGCTCGCCGGCTGGGGGCGTCAGATGGCGGTGGCAACCGACCAGAACGGGCTATCCTTGTTCCTGAACTTGCAGTCCGCGCCCCCTGTGTGAGGGCCGCACGACGTCGCCGGCGGAGGGTGCTTGGCCAGTCGAACCGGTCTCGCGAACACCGCAAGAGGGCGACCCTGTGCCTGGCGCTGCGCCTGGAGCTGTCCGGCGCAGCCGGCTGACCCTGATGGCTCTGCCTGGCCGCAGTGTTCGTGGCGCCAGAGGCTGTTCGCATGTGGATCCCCGATACGGCAGCGCCGACAACGCCACGCAAGAAGGTGCCTCGCCCGGCCCTCAGGCTCATGCGGCGCCGCACCGGCGCTGGTGGAATTCCCCCACGGCGGCGCCGGACGGGCCCTGGACGGCATCAGGATCAGGGCAACAGAGGACTGCCAGGGCGCGTTGAGCGGCCGGAACTGACTGCGCACATGCCCGCCCGCTCGCCCGCGCGGCCCCGATTCGCTACCGGCAACCCCGCGCCCGTGCTACGCTAGCCGCCCGCGTCGCCGCCCCGCGGCCCGAGTCAGCTATGCCACGCCACTTCAATACGGCCGGACCCAACGACGCGGCCAAGCATTACACCCTGCCGCCGCTGGGACGCATTCCGGCCGACCTGAAGTCGCTGGTGGAGAGCGAAAACTACTTCGTGCTGCACGCCCCGCGCCAGTCGGGCAAGACCACGTCGATGAAGGCCTTTGCGGCCATGTTGCGCGCCGACGGTCGCTGGGCGGCAATCTACGCAACGCTGGAAGAGGCCCGCGGTATCGCCGAGGCCGATCCGGCCTTGCGCATCGCGGTCGATGCCGTAGAGGCCGCGAGCCGGGCCCAACTGCCAGCGGGGGAAGAGGCGCCTCGCGCGAGCGACTACGAGGGCGCACCACGCCGCCTTGGCAGCTTTCTCTGCGACTGGTGCCGGCGGTTGCGCCGCCCACTGGTGCTCATCCTCGACGAAATCGACTCGCTGGAAGGGGCGCCGCTGATGGCCGTGCTCAGTCAACTGCGGGCAGGCTACCTGACCCGCGACCATACGCCGTTCCCGGCCAGCATCTGCCTTTTCGGCATGCGCAACATCCGCGACTACAAGGCGGCGTCGGGTGGTTCGCCCAATATCGGCACATCGTCGCCGTTCAACGTCAGCCGCGAGGCAGTGACGGTTGCCTTCTTTAGCCGGGAGGAAATTGCAGAGCTCTACGCCCAACACACCGTCGAGTCGGGCCAGCGCTTTTCGGACGCAGCCGTCGACCGCGTTTGGCAATTGACCCGCGGCCAACCGTTCCTCGTCAACGCCCTCGCCGACTTCGTCGTTCGCAAGCAGAAGTGGACCGGCCCCATCGACGTGGCGCACATCGACGCAGCCAAGGAACAGCTCATCCTCGCCCGCGTCACCCACATCGACAGCCTGATGGCGCGGCTGCGCGAGGACCGGGTGCGGCGGGTGCTGGAGCCGATCCTTGCCGGCGAGACGCCCAGCCACGAGTACGACCGCGACGACCTCGACTACTGCCGCGACCTCGGCCTGCTGGCGCCCGGCGAGGGCAACCTGGACATCGCCAACGAGATTTACCGCGAAGTCATTCCCCGCGAGCTGGCCTGCACCTGGCAACCCAACATGCACGGGGTGTTTACCGATTGGCGCAAGGCGGACGGCCACATCGATTGGCCCGTGCTGATGCGCCAGTTCGTGCAGTTCTGGCGCGAAAACGGCGAGTGGATGGTGCGGCGCGCGCACTGGCCCGAGGCGGCGCACCAAATCGTGTTCATGGCGTTCTTGCAGAAGGTCGTCAACGGCGGCGGCAGCATCGCGCGCGAGTTCGGGCTGGGGCGCAAGCGCCTGGACCTGCTGGTCGAGTGGACGGGCGGCCCGACGCCGCAGCGACTGGCGCTTGAGGTCAAGGTCTGGCGCACCAAGCGCCCGGATCCGCTGGCCGATGGCCTTGTGCAACTGGACGGCTACCTGGGCCGGCTGGGGCTGGACGAGGGCACACTGGTGCTTTTCGACGCGCGGCGGCGCGGGGTGCCGTGGGAGCAGCGCGGCGAGGTGTCGGCGGCGGTGACGGAAGGCGGGCGCAAGGTGGAGGTTTGGCGGTTGTAGGGGGCGGCGGGTTGCACGCAGCGGGGCGCCGCAGTTGCACCACGGGTCTGTGAACCCTGACGGGCTTCTGCGCGCAGCCAGGGCAGCCAACAGGACCTGACGGGCATCGTGTGTACGCCTGCACCGATGTTTGCAACTTCGGTTTTCGACGGGAAACGGCGTCTTTTCCAAGCCGCCATCCGCCGCTCGATAGCACTCGCGATCTCGTGCGGAGCCGCGGGACGATGCCCTACGGACTGGCCTTGGTGGAGGCGCCAAAACCCAAGGGCGCGGGACACGGACACTGCACCGCCGCGCCACCCGGCCACAGTGGCCCGTCGACAAGCTTCTCGTACATCGCATTGGCGACACTGAACGTCATGGCCGTGGGGCATGGGCAAGCCGGCCACTGCGCAAGGCCAAAACCAAGCAGCCCGGGGACCAGCGGTTCTAACTTGCCGCCGAGCCAGTCAAAACTCATTGGCTGCGGGCACGGACAGACGAGCAGGAATTCCTTGTCGTTATCCGCCATCGTTCGCCCTGCTGATCATGGTTTGTCGCATTTGCCGGCCTTGCAAATCTGGCCGTCGCCGCAGGGCAGCCCGTCTACCTTGGGCTTGTGGGTGCAGGTGCCGACGAGGTCGCAGCCTTCTTCCGTGCATGGGTTGCCGTCGTCGCAGTCGTCGAGCATTTTCTTGGCGCAGGCGTTGACGCCCTGGCAAGTGGTGTGGCCCCAGATGTCGGTGAGTTCTAGGCGGAGGAGGCCCTTGAAGCCTAGCTCTGCCGGCACACTGGGGTCGAACGCCCATCGGCCGGTCGTAACCCGACGCTTGCCCACCACCGAAGCCTCGCGCAGGGTGAGACCACAGCAAAATTCCGAGGAGACAACCCGCGAGTGCGAGGCGGTCGAATTGGTGCTTGCGACGATGAAGCGCAGGGTCGAATCTCGGTCCTTGGTCAGGAATACGCAATGTTCGCTCGTGCAAGTGAGCTGCGGGCTGTACTGACCATTCCACTGCGGCGACTGTAGCTGCTGCTCTTCCAGGTACGGATCGACTTTGGCCGAACCCACTTCATGGAACGACCGAACCTGCCACGATCCCCATCCCGTCAACCCGCTTGGATCCATCCGTTCAACCAGGGCCTCCACTTCGTAGCCGCCAACGGTTAGAGGCACCTTCACGAGACCAAAGACCCGGCCAGCTGGCGAGGTCGCAAGCGATAGGAAGGTTGCCAACTTGCTGCCGTTCTTCAGGATTGGCGGGACACCGGGAATTGCGTTGTCGGCAACGCTCTGCACGACGGTGCCCGACGGGTCGAAAACGACGGCACCTGGCAGCGAGGCCGGGGGGCCATTGTAATGAGACTTCCAGGTCGTGACGATCAAGCTGTTGTCGGCTGCGAAGGCTGCGGCGCGGGCCGTCGCCGCCCAAATCGATGGCCAGATGTGTACCTTGCCACTGTTGCAGGGGGGCATCTGCGCCAACGCGGGGGAGACAAATGCTCTGCGGCGGGAATTGCTGAGGGGAAGGAATCTCGGCCTCACCGGGCCAAATCGGCTGGATCCCAATACCCCGCTGAAAAACACGCACACGCGAACGGCCCACCTCGTAAGCATATTCAGTTGGCCCGCTGTAGATGGCTTCCGGGTGGCAGAACTTATCCCCGCAGGCATTGACAACGGCAAAGCGGGACTCATCCGCGTTCCGCACGACCAATGACAGGTCTTGATATTGCATCATCTGCAGCTTCACTGGCGCTGAAATGACCGAACCACTGTAATCTGAACGGGCAACCCGTCCGAGGGACTTGTCGGGGTCGCACTCTGGCAAACTGCACACGGCAGGCGAGACCTGGTAGTGCCCGACGAACAGGTCAAACGAACCGTGCCTCGTCGCTAGTGGAACCCAGTGCCACAGCTTGAATTTGGCACTTTCTGATTCGAGCGCCGGCCCACCGAGTACGACGCTTGGTGCAACCATCGTATCCTTCGCGCCATCAATGCCAACGCGAAAGAGATTCTTGTCGTCGACGGCCGGGTTGCCTGGATCCGAGAAGTGGAGCACGCGACTTGCGTCAGGGAGTATTGCTGTGGGCCAGAACTCGGCCAAGGGAACAATTGACACCACGGGCGCCCGCTCGCCGTCGTCGCACCACTTCTGAGCACATGCAGTCGGCATGGGCGCGGCCGGCCCATAGACACACCCAGCCGTATCGGAACACTTCGAGGTTGAGCAACTGTCAGGCGCACAGCTGTTCTTGCCGACGCATACGCCGTTCTGGCAGACATCGGACGCGGTACAGGCGAAGCCATCATCACACGCAGTGCCGTCGGTTTGGCTGGCACAAAATGCGGCCGCGACGCCAATGGCCATGTCCAAGGTGTCCTGCGCTGAGGGTGTCGACGACACGTCTTCGGCAGCGTCGGATGATTTCCCATCCGGGAGTGTCAAAGTGTCTTGGATCGGGCCGGACGGCGTCGACACGTCGGACGCCGCGCCACCGCAGTCGGTCGCCGCAAAGGCAGCCAGAAGACTCGCCAAGCCTGCGTTACGGCCGTTCACCACAGCTTCCATAGGGCCTTGGGGAAGATCCACTTCTCTACGACCAGCTCGCCACCAGAGTCCACCACGAACGATGCCCAAGTGCACTTGCTCTCTGCGGACATCGATTCAGCGTAGACTGGGGCGTCCTTTGGCAGCACAACCCTGTCCACAACCGACCAGTTTGTCAGGACCGTTGCCAGAGAAGTGAGCGGCACTCCCTTAGACGCCTTTTCGGCGTGGGTAAGTAGCAACTGGGCCGCAAGCAGGCGGATGAACCGGTAGCACATCAGCGCATGAGAGGAAACCCAAAAGAGAGCCCCATCGGGATTGAACCCGGTAATTGAGTTATCGGAAGTCGCCGCAATCTCGTAGAGATCCCGCGCGGCGAGTATTGCCTCCTCGTGGGCCTTGCCAGAATAAATCCAACCTTTGGCGGTCAACAGGTTCTTGGGAAGATCTGGAGCCGAACTGGTCGCGGCGGCAGAATCGACGATATTGACAAGTGTGTCAGTCGCGAGACGCCACCCGGAGACACTGCTTGCCGGTCCAACCTGGTCGTTGTAGGATGGAAAGGCATACGGCGGGACGTGTGACGCAAAGCGGCCGCCCCAAACGTTGAGCAGGGCATCGCTAGTAAGGACCTGCTCATAAACCTTGAGGTTTGGGTCGGAAAGGGTCAACGACGCGGCCAAAGCACCTGGCAAATATTGGAATGGTGTGTCGGCATAGAACCAACCATTGCGCGGGAGTTGCTTGCTGCTGTAGCCAGTGGCCAGGTTCTTCCAGCCGAGCGCGTTGATCATGAGCGACATTGCTGAGGAGAAATGCCGGATGGCCACAAGCGGCGGCGTTGCTGTAGCGGGCGGATCCGTCGCTCCCGTGAATGCACTCATCCACTGCGCGTAGTCGCCAAGCCAAGGCGACAAGACCCGCGGTTGCAGGTTGACCACGAGATCGATCCCCGCACCAGCGCATCCTAGCCAAATGTCGTTGCTTGGCACGACATTGCAGAGTATTCCCGCCTTGAGCGCAAGCATGTCGATGACAGCCTTTGGCTCTGCGGACGACGAAGCGCAGGTGCCGCCGCCGCCAAGTCCAGAAATGGCGCACTTGATCTCGCCAAGTACTTCCTTGAACCCGCCTGCATTGGGAAAGGTCATCGGACCGGTATTCCCCATCGTCGCCAACGCCAACCGCATGAAGATATTCGGCGTGCGCGCCAGCTCAAGCCAAGCAAAGCGGTACAAGCACTGCAGCAGGTCCAACTGTGTCAACCAGTATCGGATACGCGTCTCGGTGAAGTGTTGGAGCTCCTGGATTGACGGCGCCTTCAGCAACGTTCCATTGGGGGCAAAAAACTCGCCAAACTTGACCTTGGCAACAGGCCAGCCCGCCGCTGTGTCCTTCTGCAGCCTCGCCAACATCTGGACGACGGCCTTCTCGACTGGCGTGCTGACGTTTTTGTAGTAGTATGTACCACTCTTGGCGAGTTTGCTGGTCATCTCAACCAAACTCACCGTCGTGAGCTTGCATCCGAACATCAGCGGAACCACAGGCAACGGGACGGGTTGGCTGCAGTCCTGTTTGGTCAGCAGGTAGCTGACACCTCCGGCAATCACCTCGGGCTGCGTGCCTGGCCCCTGCGTCAGGTCCTTCGGCAACCCAAGTGGCTTGTCGACCAGCAACGGCACGCCCGTGTCGAACGCTACGCCGCCCGGCCCCGGCAACGTCGCTGGCGTGCCGCAGCTTGTGCACCGGGCCGGCTTGAAAGGACTGCTGCCCTGGGCCGGCGAGTGCGGCGTCCCCGGAAGGTAGCGAACTCCGCGCGTCGCGGATACGGAGTCCGGCAGTTTTCCACCCGCACCTTTCCCGTGCGGCGTCGCCGACGACCATCGCTCCCCTGTCGCCATGGGGGCAGCAACACCGCTGTCGTTGCGCGACACCGAGGCGTCACCATGCCCGGAAGGCAATCCCGCCACCTGCCGCCGCTGCCCCGCCACCTCGCGCGTCAGCCCAGCTTTCAGGTAGATGACCCCATCACCTTCATCCGCCGTCTCCAGCACCCGGCTCGAAGTCAAGTACCGGTCGACGCGCCCGGCGCCCTCTGAAGCCGCACCGACCGGCACCTGGCCGCGCGGCTGGTCCGCGAGAAATCGGTCTTGCTGTCCGGCAAACGCAGCCATCGTTGCCCCATTGGCCTTTCGGCCTGCTCGCAGCGTAAGGCGGGACTTTGCCCGCGTCAAACCGAAATTGCGTCAGCCCCTGTCACTGCCAGTGCCTACTTGGTTCGACCCTGGAAAAGGGCGGTCACCGTCACCGTCCCGGTGTCGAGCGTGTACATCAGTTTGAGATACGGAAACATCTGCGGGATGGACAAGCGCGTGCCCTCCGACGACGAGCTGGTGATCGCCGACGTCTCGACCAGCTTGGCGTACGTGGACCCATCGAGGCTGCCAAAGACCGCCA
>VGRO01000176.1 GCA_016875335.1 Deltaproteobacteria bacterium
GCTGGTCAAGGCGGCGGCGGAGATTACCCGGCGCAATCTCAGCCATGGAGGACGGCAGCTGATTTTTCAGGTGGCTGGGGCGGCGCCGCCGGTTCCAAACGCAGGATCGGCTTGATCCCTGGGGCCGGGGTTCCTGTCCGACCACCGAGATCATGATTTGTCGCAAGGCGGGGTAGGCGAGGAGCTTGCCGAACGAACTGCATCCAAGCTTGCAATCGCCGACGCACAAGCCGAACTGGAAGCGCTGCATGTGCTGGCCAGCAAGGGTCTGGCGCCGGTCCCGCCGCGCAGGGTGGGTCGGCTGTGCTTGGAGGCTCGGCCGACGGGAGAGGGGACGGGGTGAGGGTGGAGGGCTTGGGGTCGTCGTTCGCGTCGAAGGCCTGTTCGAGTTCGGCCAGCACGTCGCCGCGCTCGTGGTGCGCCGCTTGGTTCTCGACGTAGTCCTGCACGCGCTTGCGGCTCGCGCCACCGACGCTGTTGGCCGCTTGGGCTCCCACAAAAACAACTCGATCAGGCAGAAGCTGAAGGCTCTCGGTTTCTTGTCGAGTTGTTTCCGTTGGGGCCCTTGGCTGCCCTGCTAGCGAAATGGCACTTCATGCGTCGGCGTCGCGTTGATCAGGCGACTGGAGTAGCCCTTGAGGTGCTGCACGACGTCGGCCACGGCCAGCGTCGCGGGCAGCGACAGCAGGACGTGAACGTGGTCGTCGACGCCACCCACCGTGACCAGCTGGCAGCCCAACGACGCCGCTTTGGACGCAATGGCGCCGTGCCCACGCGCATGCAGGCCCGGCACGAGGAGCGCAAGACGGTCCCCCGTCGCTCACAGGATCGACCGGAATGGCGATCCTGTCGCGGTACTTGGCTGCCGGCGCTCACCAAGCACAGGATTTGCTTGGATTCGCGCCGTGGGCGGAGCGCCCAAGTGAATTCCGGGTGATCCGGTCAGACGAGGTGGACCTGCAACGCAATGAGCGCCTTCCGCACCCGCATGACCCAAGCCCAGCGGCCGCCACTGCTTCGTCCTCGGCCGCCAACCCCGGAACCAGTTGCCCGCGACCCACTTGCAGGCGAGGCGGTGACTGGACGCCGCGTCCTTGGCACCGCCGAGCGGGGTCAAGTCGAGCAACAGGCTGACGACGGCGTCTTTGCCCTTGAACAGGTCGCTGTTGGCGTCCTTGACCTTCAGCGTCAGCTTGACCTTGATGCCACCGAGCGCGGGTTTGGGGGCCGCGTCACCTGCCGTGATGACCGGCGCCACGTTGACCACGCACGCGCCACCTGCACATTTGCCGGCACCGTCCTGGCACGGCTGGCCTTCGCTGCCGGGCTTTGGGCCGGCGACCGCGCTCACGCGTCACCACCAGCGAACGGTCCTGGCCCGCCGCGTCCAGCCACGGCCCGACGCTGGCCAGCATCGCATCGAGCATTTCCGCACTGACCGCATTGCCCGGCTGGACCATCGTCTGCATCCACAGCCCGCCGTCCGCAGCATGTCGCCCGCCGGCATGACGGCCAGGAACCGCGCCGCGCATCCCGCCCAGCGCTCCCCAGTGCCAGCTCGGCGCCTGCACCGGCAAACCCATGGACTGCAATGACAACAACGGTTGTACGCTCGACACCTGCAGCACGTGCGGCGGCGGCAAAGCGCGCAAGGCCGGGGTCTGCGGCTTGTCGTCGCCGCCGGTCCAGGCGTCCACCGCCTCCCGCACCTCACACCACGCCCGCCAACACCTCCACCGCCCTCGGATGCGGCACCAAGAGCGCACTCACCGCCGGACGCGCCTTGGCGACCAACTTGCGCTCGCCCGCCGAAAGACCTGCTGCCGCCGCTTCGACGGCGCCCGGGTGCCACTCGGCCAGCGCGGCCAGCAACACCGCGGCCTGGGCCAGGTCTTTCGCCGCCTTGGCGTCACGCCCCACCCGCATTTGCGACACCATCAGCTTGTGCAGCGCAAAGCGCTCTCCGACCGGCACGCGTACCTCGGCCACGCCGGCGCGGCTGATGAACACCGCCATTTGAGTTTCAGCCAGCAGGTAGCGCAGCCGAGGCATGCCGGTGGCATGCGTGCCCAATTCTGGCACCGGCTCGGCTGCGAACGGCACGCGGCCCGCGGGGCACAGGACATCGACATGCAAGCCCGTCGGCCCCGGCAGCTTGAACGATGTCGGCGGGCGTCGCGGGTCCAGCCCCGGGATTTCAACGAATGGCAAGCCAGACTCGCGCAGGATCCCGATCAGCCCTTCGGAGGGCACCGACGAAATGGCCAGTTGGGCGCCGCGGGCAAGGTCGATGTCGTCGGTGGCGTAGGCCGAGACTCGGATGCCCAAGGCATTGGTCAACACGCCAAATGCGTGCGACCCGACCAGCACGGCGCCGCCGGCAAACACCGCGCGGTTGTGCAGGGCCGCGATGACAGCAAACGCGGCGGCGTCGGCGACCTGGAAGCCCTCGCGCCCGAGCATCCGCACAAGATCGATGGTCCGGCGGCTTTCGGCGATACGCTCTGCCGTCGCCTCGGCGAGCGCGTCGGCCTCAGGGTCGCCGATCGGACCCGCGATGTAGGTCTCGCGGCGCTTGCCGGCAGCATCATAGAACTGTCTGGCGTAGAACCGGAATCCGTTGGCGTTGCTGCGTTCGACCAGTGCCCCAGGCGTGCCGCCAAGAAGCAGCGACGTCGCGCGGGCCGCGTTGTGCAGATCGCCGAGCTCAACGGTCAGCGCGGCCGGGTGCGCAATGTAGACGGGACGGAGGGCCATCCAAGCAAGGCCGCGCGGTCGAAGGCAACCGCCAGAGTGAGATTGACGGCTTTGCGTGTATCCGTCAATTGGAAGAAATGGTGGATACTCCTTGCACACCAGCTATGCCGCCGGCAAAGGCTGCGACGACAAGACCCCATGCACCAACGACAGTTGCGACACCAAGAAGGGCTGCGTGTCGCTGCCCAGCGCGGTTGGGGCGTCGGGGCGGTGAGGTGGCGGTGCACCGTCAACCCAGGTTGGGCCCGGCATCGGGCGTCCAGTCAGGGTTTACGCAGGACGCAAGCAGCACAGGCAAACCCACTTGTCCGCTCGGTCCTACCGATGCGCCTCCGCGATGGGCTGCGACGGTTCGACGCTATCCACAATGGCCCGCATCTGCGCGGCGACGACCGGGGCCACGTTGGGCGCTTCGAGCGTCACGATGTGCAGGCTGCGCTTGCCGCCGAACGACAGCACCATCGCTGTGGAGTCAATCAGCATCTCCGGGTCGCGGCAAGACGCCGATTGCGCCGACCAGCGCACTTCCGCCGCGCTGCCGCTCTTGACCTGACCAAAGGTGAGGCGCTTGCACGCCTGCTTGAGCTCGCGCCGAGTGTTGCCAAGTTCTGCGGCCATTGAGCTGGTGTCGATGGCTTTGAGCATCAGCAACGCCGCACCGGAGGCGTGCTTGATCTTGGCCGCGCTGGCGCTCTCGTCGACGTTCCAATCCGCCGGCAACTCGACGTCGACACCCAATGCCAGCGCGCGCGGCCGGCTCGCCGGGACTTGGGATGCCGCGGTCACAGTCGGCGCAGAAATCGGCACAGGGACGATCTGCGCTGGCGGCGCGCCGGCCACCTCTGCGCGCGGGGTTGCCCCGCAGCCCAAAGCGAAGATGGCAACCGCACCGGCCAGACAGCCCGCGAGGCGCTGCCCCACGGCCGTCCAATTGCCCTTGTGGTTGGCGCGGAAAGAACAGACGAAATTGTGCACGGTGAACATGGACACTCCTGTCGGCGACCGATTGCGGTCATCTTTGGGTGGGTGGGCGCGGCGACCCCCGTGGGTCGAGCGCAGGACGCTTTGCGCCAACTTCAAGAACCGTGCCATGCGGCCGGACCGTGCTAACGGCATGAAAATCATACGCAGGCTGGTCCGCCGTCGCTCGCCGACGTGTCCGACCCGGCAGTGCCGTTGCGTCGCTCGGACAGGGGGTTTGGTCGTCAGGCCAGATGTCGTCGCTGTGGCGCGTCCGACCACTCTGCGTGCTTCAATTGCTGCGGATGCCGTTGCCCCGGGTTCATGCCCAAGGTCCGGGTCCGCAAACAAATGTCTGGTAGGGACCGCTCAAGCGCAATGGCGGCCGATGCGTTTCGGGAAAGTTCCCAAAGCCCACCGGGTCGGCATCCAAGTTTCCTCCATCAGTCCATAGGGCTGCGCGCGTTGCCCCCCTCGGTCGGCCTGCGCAGCCACCGGATTCCCCTGCGCGCGGCCCGGCACCCCGGCTCAGCCGACGGCGGCGCGGTCCCGGCGGGGCACGTGTCCGGCGCGTGCCGGCCTTTCGCCAGTTGCCGTAGCAGGCGTACACGTGCCTGCCATTGGCCACCTGCAGGCCCACGAACGGCGAGGGCAGTTCGCGATCCGTCGGAGCCAGACCCCATTTTGCGATCCACAGCCTCCGCCCCAAAGCTCGCTTGACTCCGCCAACCGGCCGCCGCAGTATCGCGGTCGCGCCGACGCCGGGTGGGCTGGCGGGGCGCCGTCACCTCGCATCGCCGTGTGCGGTCGTGGGCAACTGCCGCTGCCATCCCGAGGCAAGCGCGCGCCGGGCAAGCCGCGACACGTGGCACGCAGCGGAGGAAGAAGGTGCCCCATCACGGCACCGGGCGGTGCGGGTTCGGGATCAGGTTCCCGGTTCGCGGGCCGACGCGCACCGTCCACGACCGGCGCGGCGCAACGCACAAGCGGTTCGAGGTGCGGTGCGCGCGCAGGCCGTCCCCTTTCGATGCCCTGGGAGTGTCCATGCACAGCAACTATCGGGTTCGCGCGGCAGCGGCCGTCGCCATCGGCACACTGTGGACGGTTGCGGCCTGTGGCGGTCCGGGCACGGCAACGCCCGTAGCCAGCGCGGACGGCGTTGTCACCGACACCCCTGCGTCGGACGCATTAGCGGAGGCGGCCGCGAGCCAAGATGGCGCTGCGGACGCCCAGACGCCCCTGCTTGCCTTTCCCGCCCAGCCTTGCGACGGCCTCATCGAGACCGCGTGCGCCATGCCATGGCCGTCGAACCTGTACCTGCAGCCCGACGCCGCGCGCAAGACGGGCTACACGCTGCGTTTCGGCGCCACGACGCTGCCAAAGAACATCGCAGACGACCAAGTCGGCCCAGACGACTACGCGCTGCTCGACGGCTACTCTGTGGGCACCGCGCTTTTGGTGCACTGGCCGCACCTCGACGTGACCAACCTGCCCAACGAGGCCAGCATCAGCTTGTCGCTGGCGGCCGACGCGGCGATCCTGTGGGTGCAGGTCGACGCCTCCGGCAAAGTCGTCCGCAAAGTCCCGTGGTTTGCCGAACTCGACGCGACCGAGGCCGACGCCGCCAAGAAGACGCTGATTGTCCGGCCGGCCATCATCCTCGACCCCGCCGCGCGGTACGTCGTCGCCATGCGCAACCTCAAGGACACCGCAGGCAAGGCCATCACGCCGAGCGGCGCCTTCACCAAGCTGGTCGCCGGCCAGACCGCCGGAACCCCGGACGCGACCCGCCAGCCGCGGTTCGACGACCTCTTTGCCATCCTCGCGGCTGCGGGCTGGGACAAGCACAAGCTGGTGGTCGCCTGGGATTTCGTGACCAACAGCGGCGAGGCCCTGCATGGGCGGATGCTCAAGATGCGCGACGCTAGCTACCCGCAACTCGACGCCGACAAGGCGCCGCTCAAAATCCTCAAGGTCACGACCTATTCGGAGGCCGAAAACGCCCACGTCGCCGCACACCTCGACGGCGAGTTCACCGTTCCGCAGTGGCTCGCGGCGGGGCCCGACGGTAGCCAGACCTTGGTCCTCGGCAAGGACCGCCTGCCGATCCAACAGGGGACCGTCAAGCGACCGTTTGCGGTGCGGATTCCGAGGTCTGCGCTCAAGGGCGAGCCGCACGGGCTGGTGCAGTACGGCCACGGCCTCAACGGGCACTACAGCGAGGTCAACGCGGGATACAACGGCGTCATCGCCAACACGCACAAGCTCATCTTCTACAGTTGCTATTGGACAGGGATGAGCGAGCCCGACATCGGCTCTATTCTCACCACCATCGGCAAAATGAGCGGTTTTCGTGTCATGCCCGACAAGCTGCACCAAGGCATGCTGGAGGCGCTGATGCTGCAGCGCGCCATGCGCGACCACTTTGCCCAGCTACCCGAAGTCAAGCAGTTGGGCGTGGTCGTCCAAAAAGGCGAGATGTTCTACAGCGGCATTTCGCAGGGCGGTATCTACGGCGGAACGGTCCTGGCGTTGAGCAAGGACGTGGTGCGCGGCCACCTCGGCGTGCCCGGCAACAACTACTCGACGCTATTGCTGCGCTCGGTGGACTTTGAGGCGTTCTTTGCGCTGCTTCGGGGGCTCTACCCGGAATCGGTCGACCAACAGGTGCTGCTGATGACCGTCCAGTTGCTGTGGGACGCGGTCGATCCCGTGACCTGGTACCGCCACATTGAACTGGAGCCGCTGCCCGGCAACGACAAGCACCAGGTCCTCATCGTGCCGGCCAAGGGCGATTGGCAAGTCGCCGTGCTGACCAACGAGATCGCTGCGCGGTCTGGCCTGGGCCTCAAGCTCATGGCCCACTACGGCAAGCCGGTCTTCGACGTGCAGGAGACCGCGTACCCCTATTCGGGCAGTGGTATCGTGCTCTACGACCACGGCAACCCCTGGCCACCGCCCGGCAACTTGCCGCCCCATGACAAACTCGGCGACCCGCATGGCAAGCCGCGCAAACTCGCCCACCACCAGGCGCAGATGGTCGAGTTCTTCAGGACGGGCAAGATCGTCGATGTGTGCGGCGGCGATGGCTGTACGCCGGATTGACGGAGGCCTGCGGCGGCCGGGAGGAGGCGCAGACTTGGGGCGCGCTTGGCAACGCCAAGAAAGTGCGCCGACGCTGGGTGGGAAGGGGCCGCCCGCGGGAAGCATGAGAGCAATGCTGCCAGGCCACCCGGGTTGACCCTTCCCTGACGGGAGCGCAGGCTCGCGGCAACCGCGGCCGGATGGTCCGGCCGAGGCACAACGGAGTGTCTTGCAGGCGACGGCACGGGGCAAATCGGCACCTGCGTCGGCTGCCCGCGTAGACAGAACGTTTCGGCGGTCGCTGCATGACGATTGCGCTGCCGCTGGCGGGTCCGGCAGTGCGAACCGCGCGGGCTAAACGGCACGGCCGCGGCCCTCGCCCATGCCGCCCCCGAACTGGCCCGCCTGAGCTTTGCCAACTCGTGCGCCATCTGGTCTGGCGCGATTGCGCTGGTAATTCGCAGCGATCGGGGCGCTGAGCGCGACCTGATCGCTGGAGCGCTGGCCGCCGACCTGGGCTGGGCGGTGGGCTACTCGGCGTGGCTGCAGTTCCGCCTTCGGCGCACACTGCCTTGGGTGATGGGCGTTGGTGGCGTGATCGGCTTGGTGGTAAGGGCCAGGAAATGATTTACTCAATCATTTCTCGGGCCCGTTTGCTTGCTCCGTGGGTCGCCAGCTCGCGGACCAAAGGTCCGACTCGCGGCTCCGTCCTGATGTGAGAGTGATCGACTTATTATTTTCCAGTCCCTAAGTGGCGTTGTGGCCAACGCCAACAGGGCGCAGAGCCACGGTCGATACGGCAGAACGCTCGCGACCGGGATGGCCATTGGCGTGGGCGCGGCGGTCGCGCAGCACATGGGCGGCGACGTCGGCCTCGGGATCACCCACTGAGCCGGCCAGGTAGGTGTCGCGCTTCTTGACATCGGCAACGTAGGACTGCCTCGCATAGAAGCGGAAGCCGCGACCGTACGCGGGTTTTCAGCCGGCTTCGCCGGTCAGGGACAGGCACCGGCACAGGCACAGGCACGGGCACAGGCACAGGCACAGGGACAGGTTTTCTGGGTGAAAGCCCGCCGAAACGATCCCGGCTATCGTACCCACACCGCCAAGTCCACGGGCAGGTACTTGAAAAGCCCGGGATCGCCGCAGGTGCCCGGCCCGCCGGCCATGGTATTGCCCTGTCCGTTGGCCTCGAGGTTGGCGCCGTTGCCATACAGGTTGGTGATGTCGCAGTACGACGCGATGGGCGACGACTCGTAGTTCTGGCCCCAGCCGCCATAGATGTGCGATCCGCCGAGGCCGCCCTGGGTGTGCGGGTATTCGGCGTTGGTGGCCGTGGTGGCCAGGCGGTTGGTGTTGACCTGCGCGTTCCAGCCAGCCGCGCGGTTGACGACGACGGCCTCGCCATTCTGCTTGTCCACGAACGGGTCGCCGTAGCGCGATTGCGACCGTTTGCTGTTCCAGACAACGCCGGTCGTGCCGCTCTGGGCTTTGCGCGGCGCGGTGACGGTGGCCTCGCTGCCTTTGACCAACGTCAGCATGGGCACGTTCTGGTAGAGCGCCAGCAGGTCGTAGGCGCCCCAGGCCATGAGCGTCCCGTTGTCGTGGGCGCTGACCAGCAGTTCTTTGCCGCCCAACAGCCCATAGGCGCTCGACTTGCTACCGGCGGTCAGGCCATTGGCGGCGCTGCCCTCGGTCCCGGACCCGTGCCAGAAGCCCGTGTCGGCCCACGCGTGCCGCAGGTTGTCCGACGAATCGAGGTTGAAGAGCAGCGTCCAGCCGCCGCCGAGGATGGTCATCTCGCAGTAGACCTCGAACGGCGCCGAGCCCCCCACGCCGTCGATGTCGAGCCAATAGGGGCCGCTATTGGCGTTGGGCACCTTGGCGACCAAGTCCTTGCACGACAGCGCCGGATTCTCTTTGGTGCCCGGCAGCGCCAAGTACAACGCCGCCCAACTCATGCCGTTGCAAACGTACAGCGCCTGGGTGCCCGGATTGCCGTACGTCGCACCAAAATTGTTGGCGTCGCAGGGTACCGGCGGATCCTTGGCGCTGTAGAAGACCAGTGCGCCACCGACGCCAACCTTCTTGGTGCTCTTGACGCCCGTGGCGATCGACCAACTGTTGAGCTTGCCATCCTTGTTGCCGAGCGTGCCCGCCAGGTCGGCCACCGCAAGCGACCACAGTCCCTTGGGGTTCTGGCCAATCCAGGTGGACAGGTCGCCCTCGACCAGCTTGTCGCCCGCCTTGAACGTCGCCTTGAGCGATGTGCCGCTGCCCGACTGCTCGTGCAGTTTGTACGTCGCGCCGCCGGGGGCATACAGCGTGATCCGCAACTTGCTGATGTCGCTGTTGGTGACGTTGACCGTGACCGAAAACGACTCGGCGATGCCGAAATCGGGCACCTCAATCGCGTCGGAAACGCCGGTGGCGATGCCGTCGGGGATGTCGAGCGGGGTCTTGGTGCTGGCCGCCAACTCCTGGAACTGCGTGGTCAGCAAGTTGCCGGACACCTCATTCAGGCCGTCAGCCGGCAGGTCCTTGGCCGTCACCGCGCTGGTCGCGCAATCCAGGCTGCCGTCGGCCTTGATGCCCTTGACCACAAGGCCGGTGCCGCATGCGCTGTTGACCTTGGCCAGCACCGGGAGGCCGGCCAGGTCGGCGTAGGCCCCGGTGGTGGCGACGTCGGCGAACTTGGGCACGTCCTTGAGATCCTTGTAGCTGCCGGACGCGGCCACGGCGGCGAGCGACGCGGCCTTGACGTAGTCGGCAAGATCGGCGGACTGCGCGTACTTGCCTAGGTCGGAGGACTTGGCGTACGGCGCGAGATCGCCCACCTTGGCATAGCTGGCCAGCGCCTTGGGGTCGATTTGGCCGATACCGACACAGCCCGAGCAGTCCAGGCCCTCGGCGACCGCCGCCCGCAGGCTGAACGGCACCGACAGCAGTTGCTTGCGTGGCAACTCGGGATCGGTGCCGACGGTGACGCCCAACCACGCCTGGGGCAAGGCCGCGAGCGTCTGTGCCGACAGCGGCGTCTGCTGGCCGAGCGACGCCGCAAAGAACCCTTTGGCGACCGTGACCTTGAACGGCCCTTCCTTCCAGGCGGGCGTCGTGCCTTTTTCGCTGTCGTAGATCGCAAACGCGATGAGGTAGTCGCCATCCGCCCCCGGTCCGCCGCCCGCAGTGCCCAGCGCCCCGTCGACGCCCAAAGTCAGAGGCACGGCCTGCGCGGCGACGGGCACGGCCAACAAGCATGCGGTCGAGACGTACAACAGTAGGCGACGAACCATGGAAACCTCGCTGCCCGCCGGAGGAAGCCGGGGACGGGCGACGGCCATGCTGCGGCCGCAGGGTAGACCTGTCAAGGCTGAGGGGAGAGCCGGGCCCGGCGCAAGGGCGGCGGCTGAGGAGCAGGGCTCGGCGCAGCCGGGGGGCGCTGGCGGTGCACGGCGGAAACCCGCGATACCCGTCGTGTGCACCGGCGAGAAGCCATGCTACCTTGCCGACCTCGCGCTGGAAGTGTCTGCGCGCGCGATTTCGGCCTGGGGGCAGCGCCTCGGCGCCAGCGCCATGACGATTCGGGCATTGAGCACATGATCAAGTATCTCGGCTCCAAGCGCACCCTTCTGCCCCTCATTGGCCGCGTCATCGGCAGCCTCGCCGACGCCGAATCGGTGATTGACCTGTTCTCAGGCACCTCGCGCGTCGGCCACCACATCAAGCGGCTTGGCTTCCAGGTCCACGCCAACGACCACAATGGCTACGCTGCCACGCTCGCGCGCTGCTACGTCCAGGCCGACCGCGAGACCGTTGCTCGCGATGCCGCGCGCCTGATCGCCGAGTTCAACCGGATGGCTGGCCAAGAGGGCTATTTCACGGACACGTTCTGCGTGCGCAGCCGCTTCTTCCAGCCCAAGAACGGAGCGCGCGTCGATGCGATCCGCGAGGCGATTGCCACCAAGGGCCTGGCACCGGAGCTGGAGGCCGTGCTGCTGGTCAGCCTGATGGAGGCTGCTGACCGCGTGGACTCCACAACCGGCGTGCAGATGGCGTACCTCAAAGAGTGGGCCGCGCGTGCTTTCAACGACTTGGAGATGCGCATGCCGGACGTGTTGCCGCAAGCGCGCCACGGAAAGGGCAGCGCGCAGCAGATGGACGCGCTAGCGGCGGTGGCCACGCTGGAAGCGGACGTGGCCTACATCGATCCGCCGTACAATCAGCACAAGTACCTGGGAAACTATCACATTTGGGAGTCGCTGGTGTTGTGGGACAAGCCGGAGGTGTACGGCGTTGCCTGCAAACGCGTGGATTGCCGCGAGCGCGACAGCGCCTTCAACTCGCGTCGAGCCGCCGCCGCGGCGATGCAAGCGGTGATCGACCGCGTGCGCGCGCGGCACCTTGTCGTGTCCTTCAACAACGAAGGCTACTTCACGCGCGAGGACATGGAGCAGATGTTGGCCCGTCGCGGCGAGGTTGTGGTCATCGAGCAGGACTTCAAGCGCTACGTCGGCGCGCAAATCGGCATCTACAACCCGAAGGGCCAGCGGGTTGGCGAAGTGAGTCACCTGCGCAACACAGAATACGTGTACGTCGTGACCGACGACGCCAGACGGATCTCGGCCACCGACCTGTCGACTGCCGCGGTGCCGCGCCGGGCTTGACGTCCATCGGCCCCATGATCCAGCCTGAAGTGCCGCCGACCACGGCCTGCCATCTGGCGACGCCCGATGCCCTCCATCGACCACCCCACGCGCACCGCCGCCTGGCACGCCGCCGTGGCCGCGTGGTGCCTTGACCAGTTGGGGCGCCGCCCGCGCGACCGGGCACTGGTGGTCGGCCTCAACGGCCCGCAGGGCGCCGGCAAGTCCACGCTGGTCCGCGCCCTGGAAGGCCTGCTGGCCGCGCACGGCGTGCGGGCGGTAGGGGTCTCCATCGATGAATTCTACCTGCCGCGCACGGAGCAAGTGCGGCTGGCGCTGCGGCATCCAGAGAATCCGCTCTTGCAGGCGCGCGGCCATGCCGGCACCCATGACGTCGCACTGGGAGCCCAAACGCTCGACGCCCTGACCCGCCTGCCTGCGGGCCAGACGCAACGGGTGCCGACGTACGACAAGACGGCCTTCGACGGCCGCGGCGACCGCTTGCCTGTGGAGCAGTGGCGCACGGTCGTTGGCCCCGTGGACGTGGTCCTGGTCGAGGGCTGGATGCTGGCGTTCGCGCCGGTGGGTGCGCAGTGCTGGAGGTCGGCGTTGGGGTCGCCGCCGTTGGCGTGGGTCGAGGTCGACGCCAACCTCGCCCCCTACGACGCGTGGACGCAGCGGCTCGATGCGCTGGTGCAACTGACCGTGGACGACCCGCGGCAAGTGGCGGCCTGGCGCATCGACGCCGAGCGGCGGGTCAGGCAACAAGGCCGGCCTGCGATGACCGAGAATCAAGCCGCTGCGTACGTCGAGCTGTTCCTGCCGGCGTACCGGGTCTACCCGCAGGCGCTTGGGGCGCGGCCGCCCGTCGCGCCGGATCGGTATTGGCAATTGCAGTTGGGCAGCGACCGCTTGCCGACCATGCAATGCCAGTTCTAGTAGGCGAAACCCCAAATTCGCACCGGGATACGGGCCGTGATGCCACAACAATTCCTCAATCGGTTTCGCCTACTAGCTGCTCGTTGCGTGAAGGGGGCTCGCAGCCCCCTCGCGCGCCCATGCGCGCTCACCCCCGCG
>VGRO01000177.1 GCA_016875335.1 Deltaproteobacteria bacterium
TCGGGGTGGGCTTGCGGGACGCCGAAGGGCGATGCTCGGCGGCAGGGTGCGTCGGCTCGCGTGCACGGTGGGCATGGCGACCGTGCGCGGGTTTTCAGCCGGCTTCGCCGGACAGGGACAGGGACAGGCACAGGCACAGGCACAGGCACAGGCACAGGCACAGGTGCCCTGGGTGGGAGTCCGCCGACCCTGACCCTGACCCTGACCCTGGCACTGCCCGCCGCCATGGCGGCGAGTCCGCGCCGGTGCGGGGCTGGCGGCGGCTGAGGAGCCGGGCTCGGGGTGGGCTTGCGGGACGCCGAAGGGCGATGCTCGGCGGCAGGGTGCGTCGGCTCGCGTGCACGGTGGGCATGGCGACCGTGCGCGGGTTTTCAGCCGGCTTCGCCGGACAGGGACAGGGACAGGCACAGGCACAGGCACAGGCACAGGCACAGGCACAGGTGCCCTGGGTGGGAGTCCGCCGACCCTGACCCTGACCCTGACCCTGGCACTGCCCGCCGCCATGGCGGCGAGTCCGCGCCGGTGCGGGGCTGGCGGCGGCTGAGGAGCCGGGCTCGGGGTGGGCTTGCGGGACGCCGAAGGGCGATGCTCGGCGGCAGGGTGCGCCGGCTCGCGAGTACGGTGGGCATGGCGACCGTGCGCGGGTTTTCAGCCGGCTTCGCCGGACAGGGACGGGGACAGGGACAGGGACAGGCACAGGGACCGGGACAGGCGCAGGGACAGGGACAGGCGCAGGCACACCTTTTTCTTGCTGCGCGGTTTGGCGGCGCGCGGCTCCTGCCCTTGGTCGTCCCCAACTTGCCAAGCATTGCCCCTGCGCGGCCGTCGTGCGGCGCAGTCAGGCGTAGCGCACCGACCGGAGGCCGTCAAGGCGGTTTTCCACGGCCGACGTGCGCAAGGACTTGAAACTGCGTGGCTCTGCCGCCTTGACTGCCCCCGGCCGGCGCGACTGGAAGGGCGGTGCGCCGCACGACTGAAACGGCGCAGGAGGTGCAAGGTGTTCAAAGTAGAGGAAAAGGCAACACAAGTTGCGGGCCTCGGGCTGGTGGCCGCCAGCAAGGCGCGGCGCGGGCACGCCGACACCGTCGACCAGTTCCGGCGGGCGGTGACCTCGGTGGCGCTCAACACAGCGGAGGGCTGCAAGCGCGTTGGCGGCGACCGCAAACACTTGTTGCGGGTAGCCATGGGCAGCGCAAGCGAGGCCTCGGTGGCGCTGCAGCTGCTGGTGCTGGTCGGGGTGGTGCCGGCAGCCCAAGCGGCGGTCATCGAGGCCGGCCTCGACGAGGTGAGGGCCATGCTGTATTGCCTCGGCAAGCGGTAGCGAGGGCAGGCGGCGCCGGTCCCAGTCGCGCGGCTGGGGCCGGGGCTGGCGCCGGCGCAGTTTCGCGCGGGGGCCGCATCACGGGAGCTGCGGCGGCCTCGGGTGTGCCCCTGTGCGCTTGGGGGCTGCGGGACCGCCGGCAGGTGGAGGTCGCGCGCGATACGGGAGCTGTGCTCTGCCGCGTCGGCTGCGCGGGCTTTGGCCCGTTGACCCAGTGGCAGTGCGCGGTCGTGGTCGGCTGAGGCCGTATGCGAGTTGCGCGTTCTGTGCCGGCCGCAGCCAGGGGGTCGGGCCGAATTTGTGGGTCGTAATGGCTGTAAACGTTAGCGATTTTGAGCGATTGTCCGGTCTCGCCTGGGCTGCGGTCCCCACCGCGATCACGCCCGTTTTTGCAGTTTTCCGCTGCGGAAAACTGTACGCGAAAGTGAACGATTGTTTGCATATCAAAGCCTTGCTGCAGTACCGGCGGGGGGCCTGGGCGACCGGCGCGCGCTGGCACTGGGCGGCAGAAACCGCCGCTGCCAGCGCGCTTGCCGACGGCCACCGCCCGGCGTAGCATCGGACGAGCTTGAGGTGGAGTTCACGATGATCGGCGATGAAACCCAGGTCGGGGTCGGAGCGGGCGGCGGCCGGCCGGCGTGGTCCGCGATGCGCTGGGCGGTGATCGGCGCGGTGGTCGGCGGGATTTTCGGCGCTGCGGTGGCCGCGGCCGGGGCGGGGGCGTTTACGCCGACGGGGCCGGGGGTGAGTACCGGGAGTTATCCGGGGGTGCTTGCCAAAGTGCAGTGCACGCCGGATAAGATGAGTTCTTTGCACCCGCTGTACAAGATTCCAGACGGCACAGTGTTTGTGCCCGGCGAGGTTTGGGCGGCGCCATTGGTCGCCGCGGAGCTGTGGGAAAACCCATCAGGTCCGGAAGCTGGCGGTGACCAGATTTCGGCTCACGCAGCGATGCTGACGCTGCTTGATGGGGCCAGGTTCCTGGGCGGCCCAGTCTTTTCGGGCTCCACCCTCTACGCATACTGTAGTGGCGCACAGGGTTTGGCGTCAGGGTACACGCATTACGTGCGCGGCACACTCGAGCGAAAATGAAGCATGCATCCTTTTGGCTGTCGTTCTCGGCGGTGATATTGGCGACTGCGATTCTCAAAGTTGGCCCGTCTTCCGCCACTTCGTCCGGTCCCGCATTTGGCGCCGGAGGCAACCCGAGGTTTCGTGCCCAACAGACAGTATTGATCCCCGGTGGCGGCCTGTTCAAGAAGGGCCAGAAGCCCATCATTGTCGAGCTGTTCACTGTGCCCGCTGGGGTGGTGGCCAATGTCGACCTTGTCGCTGGCGCGTGGACTGGCGAGTCGGCGCCCGGATCCGGGATCCTGTCCACTGCGAACATAAGCTCAATCGTGGGGTGCCTGATTGCCAACGGAACGGCTGTGATGTGCAACGGCGACTGGGCCAAGATGTCGGTCGGCCCGTTCGAGAGCGGCACGAAGCTGGGGGTTGAAATCATCAAGGTTGTCATGCCTGGTACCTTGGCTGGCAAGCTCCAAATCCAACTCTCCGGCACCCTCTACAAAAAGTAACCCAACCAATGCCCCCGCAACCCCCGCAACCCCCGGCCCCAACGCCCCAAGACGCCACCTTCGAGGCCAAGTTCACGGCCCCGCCGGTCATCGTCATCACCGATCCAATCGACGGCCGCGTCCGCCGGTTTGCGGTCGGCATGCAAATCCTCGGCGTCCAGCGCGTGGGCACCGACGCGGCCGGCCAGCCGGTGTACCAGATCAGCTCTGCTACATCGTTTTCGCGCCTCCCAGAATCGCCCAACGGTTTCGATTCCCCTGGCGGCGACCCATGAGCGCGCAACCAATGGCCGCCGCGCCTTCCGACGCCGGCCGTGCACCCGGCCCGACAGCGACCCTGACCGTCGTCGGCGACGAATTCGGCGGATCCCAGGTCAGCCGTTCCCGTACGCTGGCGCCGCTGCAAGCTGTGCGCTTGTGGGCGCGCCTCGTCGGCTCGGCCGACGCCACCGTGGTGCGCGTGGACGCCGGCGTGGTCGGCGACGGAATTTCGGCGGTGCTTTTCGTCGACCGCCACCTGCCGGGGTTGTACGCAGCCGTCGAGGACGCCAACGCCGCGATTGGCATGGATGTCCACCTGCGCCTCCGCGCCTTGCCTGCCGGACCGCTGCCAGCCGGCTGGGAAACGGTGTGGGAGCGTGGTGCGGCACCGTGACAAGCGACGACCGTTCCGCACATGCCGCGCGCGCCCGCTGCTTTTTGCAGCTCGCCACGGTCAGCTTGCAGCAGGGTGCGGCCGACCCGCTTGCCGTTGGCGAGGCGCGCAACTGGGTCGCTGTGCAGTATTTCTATGCCGCGGTACACGCCGTCGAAAGCCACCTGCAACAATGGCAGGATTGGCGCGACCGCGGTCCCGATCGCCGGTCGGCGCGCGAGCGTCGACGGTTTGCTGACGAGCGCCTTTGGCCAGGGCGCAGTGACTTTCGTCACCATTTTCGGTTCTTGGAGTCCATGGCTGAGCAAGCCCGCTACGACGCGCGCTACGTCGCGAGCGTCGCCGATGTTGGACGGGCGGCCCACGCGGCGGGCCAACTTGTCGGTCGGTTTGCAGCCGGCAGTGGCGGCGCGACCCAACCCTAGAGAAGGGTTGCGGTCACTGTGCTGCAAGCGATGGGGGAACGCGTGCAACTCCGCGATTCGAAATCAGTGACAGGCTCCCTATTGGCGCCCGCGCCGGTGTCGGTGGAGGAGACCATCACCGACCGCCTGGTCGCCGCCCTGGCCCCACGCCAAATCTGCCTTTTCGGCTCGCAGGCCCGCGGCGACGCCGACGAGCGCTCCGATTTCGACATCGCCGTGCTGACCGACGCGCCGGCGAGCGAGTGCCTGCGGCTGGAAATGGCTGGAATCCGTGCACTTTGGGGCGTGGACGCATCCATCGACTTGTGCGTGTGGTCGTGGACAGGTTTTCACGCCCAAACACACTTGAAGGCCAGTTTTCCTGCGACGATTCTGCGCGAGGGGCGCAAGCTCTATGAACGGTGAGTTACGCCCAGTCGACCTGGCCAAGAATGGGCTCCTGTACGCGAGTGAGGACTTGGCGTCGGCGCGGTTGCTGGCCCCCGCTTTTCGGCGGCCCGCCATCTACCACTGCGAGCAAGCTGCCGAAAAGGCCTTCAAGGCGCTGCTGGTCGCCAAAGATGTGCCTTTCCGGCCGACGCACGACTTGCGAAAGCACGGCACCGATGTGGCAGTCTTATTTCCGCAACTTGCTGCTTTGATGCGTGAAGCCGCCAACCTGACGGTCTATGCCACAGGTTCGCATTACCCGACCGAGCAAGTCGTTGAGGTTGACTCCGCGGCGCTTGACGGAGCCCTCGACCTCGCCGACCGAGTCGTCACCGCGGCCAAGGCGGCCGTCGACGCGGAATTGCCATGAGGGGCCCTGCAGTCCGCTGGGCCGCCCGCGCAGCAATCGCTGTGGCCCTGTGCGCCCAACCCGCCCTCGCTGCCACGCAGAAATCGATCGCCCTCGCCGCCCAAGCCAAGAAAGCCTACGAAGAAGGCAACTTCGACCGCGCCGTCGATCTGTACCTCGCCGCCAGCACCGCCGACGAAGCCGACCCGGCGCCGTACCTGTACAACGCCGCCAGGGCGGCTCACCGCGGGGGCAAGCTCGACCGCGCCGAAGAGTTGTACCGCCGCGCGCTGGCTTCGGGCGGCACCGATGGTGAACTGCGCGCCAAGTGCGAGACCTACCTCGACGACATCGCCGGCAGCCGCGCCGACAAGTTCGACGCCGAAGCCGCCAAGCTTGCCGAGGCCGGGCAACATCCTGCGGCGGCGGACGGTTGGCGTTCAGCGGCGGCGGCGCAACCCAAGCGGGCGGTCTACTGGTGCCGGGCTGGCCGGGCGGCGCGGCTGGCTGGCGACGGGGCGGCGGCGCGCCGCGACTACCGCAACTGCCAGCAAAGTGCGGCCGTAGGCAGTGCGGAGCGCGCAGATGCCGACCGCGTATTGGGCGAATTGGGTGAACTGGCGGCCGTTCGCGCGGACGCTGGGGTCGCAGGTGGCGGGTCCGGTGACCGCAGGGCAGCGTGGGCCGCGACGGCCAGGTCGTCGCCCAACTCGGCCAGACCTACTTTGCCTGGACGCAGGCGCCCGTGCTGCTGGCGCCGTAGGGACTCGCCAAAAGGCGATTCGGTTTTCCCGCGTTCGGTCGCGGCGTCCGTGGGACTGCGGGACATCCGCAGCCGGGTCGCCGACCGTGCCAGCCCACAATGGCCCCGCAGGACCGTGCCCCGCCAGGCCCTCAGGGTCAGCCGGCGCCCATTCGCCATTGGCAGAGTCGTCCGGTCGTGGCGCCGGACAGGGACAGGGACAGGGACAGGGACAGGCACAGGTGCCCTGGGTGGGAGCCCGCCGACCCTGACCCTGACCCTGACCCTGGCCCTGCCCGCCGCCATGGCGGCGAGTCCGTGCCTGTGCGGGGCTGGCGGCGGCTGAGGAGCCGGGCTCGGGGCGGGCTTGCGGGGCGACGAAGGGCGATGCTCGGCGGCAGGGTGCGCCGGCTCGCGAGTACGGTGGGCATGGCGACCGTGCGCGGGTTTTCAGCCGGCTTCGCCGGGCAGGGACAGGCTCAGGGACGGGGACGGGCACAGGGACAGGCACAGGCACAGGGACAGGCAAAGGCACAGGCACAGGGACAGGCAAAGGCGCAGGGACAGGGACAGGGACAGGGACAGGGCAGGTCGAACCCCGCGGACTTGCGGCAGAAGCCGAACCTGGGCCAGACCCTGGGCCTGCACCTGTCCGGCGCAGCCGGCTGGCCCTGAAGCCGTCGCTGGGTCGCGGCGTCCGTGGTACGGCGGGGCATCCGCGGCCGGGTCGCCGGCCGTGCCAGCCCACAATGGCCCCGCAGGACCGTGCCCCGGCAACGGTCAACTCAACTGGCACATCGGCAACCACAACGCCGCACCGCTGTTGGCGCTCAAGCTGGGCACATGGCGCGCGGTTACGGCGATGCAGGCGGGAACGGCGAGCACGTTCTACTCGAACAAGGACGCCCAGGTCCTGGCCACGCAAGCGGCTGCAATCGACGCCGGCCAGCAACAGGTGTCGCTCGGCAACTCGTTTGCCGGCAGCGAATCGATGGGCGGCTTCTTGGCCGAAGTGCGAGCCTACGCCAGTGCGCTAGGAGCCTGTCGGCCAGAATCTCGCGATTCTGGCGTTTCACCGATAGGCTCCTAGCGAATCAGCAACGCCCCCGGTTGGTTGAAAGACCCCTTCCAGGCGCTGTGTACGCCGTTGTTCCAGTGGCCGCCGTCGGCGCGGTGGAAGGTGGTCCACATCCGCCCGATGCCCTGGCTGCCGGTGTTGGCGGCGCCCTGGTGGCACTGACAGTTGCCGTGGGATTCCTTGCCGTCGAGCAGGTGGAAACCCACTTCGTTGAAGCCGCAGGGGTCGCCGATCGCTGTGCACATTTGGCCCCCGGTGGTGATGACCTTGCCGGAGCCGTCGGTCAGCGTCAGGCCAGTGACCGTGTCCTCCGCGCAGTTCACGCCAGGGTCGAACGGATTGCAGGACTTCGGCAAGCTGACCTTGAGGTAGTCGTCGGCGTCGCCGCCATTCCACGCCATGACCTCGCGGTTGGCCGAATTCTCGAAAAGCACCTTGCCCTGGACCGAGAAATGGACCATGCCGCTGTTGTTCTTGGTTGGGTTCAGGATGTCGCCGGTGGCGGCGCTGGCCTTGCCGTAGAACGTGGCGCCGGCCCGCGGCGCGTTGCCGCCGGTGAACTGGGTTGGCCTGGCGTTGGTGCCGATGACCGCCAGCAGCGTCCAGCCGCCGCCACCCAACGTCATCTCGCACCACGTCTCAAAGGCGTTGGCGGCTGAACCGCCGTCGGGATCCAGCCAATACAGGGCACTCGGCGCAGTGGGCACCGCGGTCTTGAGCGCCTGGCAACTTGCCACCGGATTGCCTAGGGCGCCGAGCGGCGCTGTGCACTTGCCGTTGGTGCACGTCTGCAGCGCCGCGCAGAAGGTGCCGCTGCCCGTACAGGGGTCGCCACAGTTGTCGGTCAGCGACTGGCCGCAAGCAACCAGCCCCGGGTCCGGGCACTGCGGGGTGCAGGTCGCCAGCCGTTGCCACGCCTTGCCGTCGCAGTAGTACAGCTTTCCATTGGCCCCGCCGACGGCGACCTGGCCGTGGTTGGCCGCCCCGCAGGTGGTCTTGGCCACGTCGACCTTGCCAAAGTGACCGCCGGTGACCGCCGACCCACCGAGCGCCAATTCGCCGTCCACGGTCAAGGTTCCAGTCACCGTGCCGCCTTTGAGCGGCAGGAAATCGCCCACGGCCGCGCAATCCAGACTGCCGTCGGCCTTGAGGCCCTTGACCCACAGCCCAGAGCCGCACGCTGTGCCGACCTTGGCCGCGGCCGGCAGGCCTTGCAGGTCGCCGTAGTTGCCCGAAAGCGCCACGTCGGCCAGTTTGGGCGCGCCGTCCAGGTCCGCGTACTTGCCGGTCGAGGCGACCTTGGCCAACTCGGACTTGAGCGCGAGGCCGGCCAGCGCGGCGGGATCGATCTCGTTGCCGCTGACGCAACCCGAGCACTGCACATCGGCCGCGAACTTGGCCGCATTGGCGTAGCTGGCCTGGGCGGCAAATGCCACACGCGACAGCGGTACCCGCGCGAGCTCGTCCTTGCCGATGGTGACACCGACCCACAGCGGCTTGCCGTCGCTGAACACCACGGCGTCGAGCGCCACCTTGCCGGCGCCCAGCGACTGCGCGAACACGCCGTATTGCACCGTCACGGCCAAAAAGCTCTCTTCGAAGACGGCGCTGCCGCCGGTCGGCTGCGGAAAAAGGCCCACCGCCATCGCGTAGTCGCCATCGGGCACCGGTCCGCCCGCCACGCTCAGCAACCGGCCCTGGAGCGCCAGGGTCATCGGTTCGGCGGCGGCCGGCGCGGCGGTCAGGTGCGACAGGGCGACTGCGGCAAGCGCGGCCAGCGAACGGTAGGAGCGGTCGATCATGGCAGGCTCGCCGCCCGCGGTCGCCGGGCGTTGGGGCAATAGTGCCTGCCGGTCCGCCGCGGGGTCAAGTTGTCGTGGGCGCGGCGCAATCGGACTGAAGTGCACGCTCTGGCCAGGTGGCCCGGCGCTGACCCAGCAATGGCGGTGCATCGACGATGCGGCAGCGGTGCGGCGAGCACATCGGCCAGGTCCCGCGCGGGCAGTGGTGCCGGGTCGGCCCGCAGCGGCACGGCACCAGCACCTTTTCCACCTGCCCGCCCGCGATCCCGGCTGTGCGCCATGGCCGGTGCCCCGTTTTTGTCCTACCATGCGCCCTCGTTCCGGAGCCGCCCATGCCCTCGCCGCACCCCGCCCTCGACCTGCTGCCGCGCCTGGACCCCGCGCTCGCCCTGGACGACCTCGATTGGGCCATCGGCGGAGCGGCGGCCATGGCGCTGCACGGGTACAGCCGCCACACCGACGACCTCGACGTGTTCTTCCACGGCGATGACGGCAATCGCGTGTTGCATGCCCTGCGCCGCGCTGGCGTGGTTTTCGCGACCATCGCTGACCCGTACCACTACGCCATCTTTCCCGACCTGACCCACCCCGACCGCCGCATCGACCTGCTTTTCGCATGGGACGACGCCGAGTCCGACGCCATTGCTTTTCCCGACGAGCGCGTGGTCGAGGTCGCCGGCGTGCAGCGCTCGGTCAAGTACTTCCCCATCCTGCTGCTGGTGGCGTGCAAGCTGCAGTCGAGCCGACCGCGCGACCACGACGACGTTGCGCGCATGTACGAGCGCGGCCTTTTCGACCCCGGCCAGGCCCAGGTCATTCTCGACCGGTTGGGCGGCGACCCCGATGCGCTGGAGCGGCTCGCCCGCATCCGCTCGGGCTCGGCGATGACTCCGGCAGGCAGGCGGCAGCGCGGCCGCTAGGAGCATGTCGGCGAAACGCCAGAATCGACAGATTTTGGCCGACAGGCTCCTAGTAGGCGAAACCCCAAATTCGCACCGGGATACGGGCCGTGATGCCACAACAATTCCTCAATCGGTTTCGCCTACTAGCTGCTCGTTGCGTGAAGGGGGCCCGCAGCCCCCTCGCGCGCCCATGCGCGCTCACCCCCGCGTCCGGCCGCAGCCGCGGCCGGAAGTACCTCGGCCCGGTTGCGCGCCGGAACCCGGCGCGAACTTCGGGCCTGAGGTACTAGAGGTCCCCCACCGGCACCAACTTGGGCGGCTTGGGCAGCGCCAGCCCGGCGTCGCTCGACTGGTTCTGGCTGTTCTTCTGCAACAGCACCGCCGTCCGCTCGACCGTCGGTTTGCCGTTGAAGACCTCGCCAAAGTAGCCGCCGCCCACCAGCACGTGTGCCAGTTGCGCGGTCAGCGCCCCGTCCAGGAACACGCCGGCGCGCACCTGCCCGTACACCACCGCGCAGCGCAGCGCGAACTTCGCCGTCCCGCGCACCACCACGCCATCGGAGAGCGACACCTTCGGCCCGGACGGGTCGCCTTTTTCGTTCAGCGGTTGGTGTTCTCCGGCGGCGGTGTCGAGCAACACGACATCGCGCAGGTCGGTCGGCGCGCCAGCGATGGCGATGCCCACCGCGCGCGCACCGCGAAACCGCGACCCGGCCACCGCCAACTCGGCAAGGCCCTCATCGGCTTGGACACCGACCGCAAAGACGCTGGCCGTCTGTGCCGCCCCTTGGTAGTCGAGGCCGGCCAAGCGAAGGACCGAGGCGTCAGGGCCTGCACCATAGACGCCAGTGCCGAGTTGGTCGGGCAGGGCGGCACCAGCGAGGTCGAGCCGGGCGCCGCTCAAAGCTGCGATGGCAAAGATCCACGGTTCTTTGACCTTGGGGTTGACCGTCGTGCCCGTCACCGCCACGCCGGCCAGGCGGGCCCGAGTGCCCTGGCCCACCAATTGGATGGCGTTGTCGACGCAGTTCGCCACGCGCAGCCCGCGCACGTCGGCCTGGGCGCCCACCAACACCGCGAGGCCGTGGCCCAGCACGCCGTCTTTTTCGCGCACGGCGATGTCGTCGATGGCGAGGTTGTTGGCGAGCAGCCGGCTGCCGGCGTCGCCTACCCGCACCCCAAGGCCTTTGGCTGCCGTGACCCGCGCGCCGCGTAGGGTCACGCTTGCCCCGGTCTGCACCGAAACGCCGTAGCCGAAGGCACCGCCGGCCACGCGCGGGCGGGTGTCGTCGACCACCAGCCGGTCCACGGCGACCGCCGCTTTTTCGGTGACCAACAGGCCATTGTCGCGGTTGCCGCTCAACCGCACGCCGCGCAAGGTGGCCTTGGCCCCCCAGCCGATTTGCAGCCCCGCCACGCCGGAGGTGGCGCCACCAGAGGCTTGCGTGTCGTCGATGACCAGGCCATTGGCGGCCAGTTGGACGGCGCCCGCGATATTGGCTCCAGCGAAGCGATTGCCGCTCAGCCGCGCACCGGTCAGGGCTAGGCTCGGGCCGTCCTTGAGGCGCACGCCGATGCCATTTTCGCCGTTGCCATCGGGTTGCGTGCCAACGACCACCAGCCCGGTGAAGCTGGCCGTGCCTTGGCCATTGCTGAAACGGATGCCTACGCCGACGCTGCCCGACACGCGCACCGACCGGCCGACCACCTCGGCGGCGCTGTCGATGAACAGACCGATGCCATCGACCTGGCCCGCACCGCCGGGCGTCGTGCCATCGACCCACACCCGCTCCAAGGCCAGCCGCGTGCCCGCCGTGACGGCTTGGATGCCGTGGTTGCGGTTGCCGGTGATGCGTACGTCGGTCAGCGCCAGCATGGCACCGCCGGAAGCCAGCGCCCCGTAGCCCTGCTTGGCGCCGTCGGGCTTGGTGTTGGCAATCACGCAGTTCTCCAACGCGAGGCTGGCCGCCGCACCGGTCGCGATGGCGCCGACGCCAAACGCCTTGTGGATGAAAAGTCGCCGCCCGCGCCCCGACAACGCGCCGTCCACCGCCATCCCGAGCGTGCTGCCGGTCAAGGTCGCGCCCTCGACCAGCACCTCGCCGTCGGCCTTGGAGCCCTTGATGCGCACCACCGGCGTGCCGGCCGGCGCGGAAATCGTCACCAGCGCCGCGCAGCGCCCGCGCACCTTGAGTGGCACGCCAAAGGTCAGCGAACCGACGTAGGTGCCCTTGGCGAGCGCGAGCGTACCGCCGGCCGGCAGGATCGGTGCCGCCTGTTGCACCGTCTGCAGCGGCTTGCTTGGGCTGCCATCGCCGCCCGCGGCTGCGTTTGGGTCCACGAACACCACGCCCGGTTCGGCCTCGATGGCGCCAAACGGCCCGTCGCCGCAGTCTGCCGGGTCGGGCGCACAGCCGGCGCCGCCGTCCACGAAACCGGGCGGGCAGGTCCATGGCACGCCCACGGCCAGGCACGCGCCCGCCTTGGCAGGGTCGGGCATTTCGCCCACCTTGCAACCGGGCGCGGCCACGCCGGCCGGGCACAGGGCCAGCGCGCCGTCGGGGCCGTCCGGGCAGAACGAGGTCTCGGCCGCCAACGGCAGCGCCTGGGGCGGGTCGATGCCCGCAAACACAGCGTCGAGCTTGCCTGGATGGGCCAGGGCCGCAGCGGGTCCGGCCGCGACGCACGCGCCATCGGGCACCGGCCATTGGCCGGCAGGGCAGCCGGCGCCCTTCGCATTCTCGTCGGCGGTGCACGCCCGGCCCTCGGCCACGCAACCATCGGCCTTCGGGTCGCATGCGGCCCCCGCGGCGTCGCGCCAATCCGCGCACCACCGCGGCACGCACGCACGCGGGTCGTCGGGCAGCACGGCGGCGCACACGGCTGGTCCCACGCTCGCGCAGGTGGAGGTGTCCGCGTCGAAAAACTGGCCGGCTGCGCAACAGCCTCCACCTGGTTTGCGCTGGGCGGGGCTGCACGCAGTGGCAGCGGCGTCGGCGGGGGCAGCGTCGGCGGTTGGAGGGGCCGCGGAGGGGGCAGCGCAGGCCGGGACCAGGGACAGGGGCAGGGGCAGGGACAGGGACAGGGCCAGGCACAGGCGCCGGGACAGGGCCAGGCGCAGCGCCAGGCGCAGGGAAAGGCACAGGCGCCGGGACAGGGGCAGG
>VGRO01000178.1 GCA_016875335.1 Deltaproteobacteria bacterium
TCCAGGCGACCGCGCCGTCGCGCTGGCCCGCGCGCAGCAGCCACCACACCGGGCCGGTCGCCGTGGGCTTGCGGCCGACCAGCACAACGTCGTCGCGCAGCGTCGCCGTCACCGCCGTGACCTCGCCTGGTACGGGCACTTCGCGCTGCCAGACGGGTTCCAGTTGCGGCGTCAGTCGCACAAGCTCCACCTTGTCGGTGTCGGCCGACGAGGCGGCGAGGACCGCCGCGCCGTCCGACTGGGCAACAAGTCCGTGGACGGAGGCGCGGGCAGGCACCGGGCGCACCACGCCGCGCGCGACGACCGCCACGGTCCGACCGCGGTCCGCCGACAACCAGAAGGCCTGGGCACCCGACCCGCAGTGCAGGGCCGTCGGTCGCTGTGCCGTCGCCACGACGACACCTGCGTCCGTCGGCGTCGCTGCCGCACTCAACTCGCGTACGGTCAGGCCGCGATCGTCGGCGAGCGCCAGCCACAGGCCGGCCGACGACGGGGCGGCGCAAGCCACCGCAGCCGTCTTTGCCGTGGCGACGACGGCGCGTGCGACCGACCGCTGAACGGGACCCGCGGCGGTCGCCGTCGCGGCGGTCGGTGGCGCGGCCAACGGATCGGGCCAGGCGCCGGGCGCCGAGGTCGCCGACGACGCCGCGGCCGCATCGACAAGAGCGACTGGCGCGGGCACAGGGTCCGAACCCTTGCGACACCCCGCTGCGGTCATCGCCAGCGCGGCCACTGCCGCGGCTGCGGTCCCGATGCGCACGACGGTGTTCATGTGGCGGCCGATGTCCCTATGGCCGGCGCGGGGCCCGGTCGCGCTGCGCCGCCGTGCGACGCGCATGACAGGCCGGCCATCCAACGATTCGGCCACTTCGGCGCTCGACGGCAGGTTCGAGTCGGCCGCAAGGGGCGCAGCCAGGCACAGGCTTGAGCGCGCCATGGGGCACCGCAACGCAAGGCGTCGATCATCTGCGAGTCCTACCTGCGTCCCACGCCATGGTATTCGAAGCCGGCCGCGCGCAAGGCCCTGGCGTCCCAGATATTGCGCCCGTCAAAGACCACCCGGCACGGCGTGGCGCTCGCCAGTTCTGCGGCCGCAAGCGCGCGGAATTGCGCCCACTCCGTCACCAGCAGGATGGCGTCTGCCGCGGCGACGGCGTCTTGCCACGTGTTGGCGTACCGCACCTTGGTGCCGAGCTCCGCCCGCGCTGTGTGCTGCGCAACCGGGTCGTAGCCCACCACCGTGGCGCCAGCCCGCAGTAGTTTTCGCACCAGGGTCAGACTGGGCGCTTCGCGCATGTCGTCGGTGTCCGGCTTGAACGCCAGGCCGAGCAGCGCGATGGTCTTGCCCGTGAGATCCTCGCCAAAGCGCGCCATCACCCGCCGGGCGAGCAGCGCCTTCTGCTGGTCGTTGACCGACTCGACCGCCGACAGGATCTCCATGGCGTGTCCGGCGTCGCGGCCCGTGTTCATCAAGGCTTTGACGTCCTTGGGAAAACACGAGCCGCCATAGCCGATGCCGGCAAACAGGAAATGGGCACCGATGCGCGCGTCACTGCCGATGCCGCGCCGCACCTCGTCCACATTGGCACCGACGTCGTCGCACAGGTTGGCGATTTCGTTCATGAACGAGATGCGCGTGGCGAGCATGGCGTTGGCGGCGTATTTGGTCAGTTCCGCGGAGCGAATGTCCATGAAAAGCAGTTGATCTCGGTCGCGCACGAACGGCGCGTAGAGCTCGGCCATCACCGCCCTCGCTCGCTCGCTCCCCGTGCCGATCACCACGCGGTCGGGATGGAAGAAGTCGTCGAGCGCCGCGCCTTCCTTGAGGAATTCCGGGTTCGATACCACGATGGTGTGGACGCCCTGCCGCACCTCGGCGCGCTCGCGCAAGATGGTCGCGACCTTGTCGCAGGTGCCGATGGGGACGGTCGACTTGAGCACGACCACGGTGAAGCCCTGGACGTGCCTCGCGGTTTCTGTCGCGACCGCCAAGACGTGGCTCAGGTCCGCCGATCCGTCCTCTTGCGGCGGCGTGCCGACCGCGATGAACACCGCATCGGCCGCGGCAATCGCCAGCGACCCATCGGTCGTGAACGACAGGCGACCCGCCGCGAGGTTGTCGAGCACCAAGCGATCCAGACCCGGCTCGTAGATGGGCAACTCGCCCTTGCGCAGTCGCTCGACCTTGCGCACGTCGATGTCGACGCAGGTGACCTGGTTGCCGCTGTGCGCAAAGCACGCGCCGGCCACCAGACCGACGTACCCGCTGCCGATGACCACGACGTTCATGCGACCCCGCGCAAGCGCTCGAGCTTGCGGACGGCGCAGTGTAGCCCGGGCGCGGCGCGCTGTCACACGCCCGCCAGCGATCATCACCAGACGATTTCTTCAATCATTTCAAGCCAAAGAGTGCGGGCGCGGCCTGAGCGGCGCGGTGCCCGCGGTCGGGTCCAGCACTGCGGCGGTCCAGTCCGGCGCGGCCGCCGATCCGACGCGCTTTTCGGTGGCGGGTACACGGCCGGAGGGGTCAAAAACGCCTTCGCCCGGCCCCGAACCGCGCGAGCGGCCCGGAACCGGGCGAAGGCCAGGGTGTACGACCCGCAGGCCGCGCGCTGCTACTCGCTGACGTCGCCGCCGGCGGGCATCTGGCCGATGCGGAAGATCACGAATTCAGCCGGCTTGACGGGGCACATGCCGATCTCGCAGATCATCTGGCCGGCGTCGATGACCTCGGGCGGGTTGGTCTCCTCGTCGCACTTGACGAAGAAGGCCTCCTCCGGGGTCTTGCCGAACAGGGCGCCCTGGCGCCACAGGCGCAGCAGGAACGCGCCGATGTCGCGGGTGACGCGCTTCCACAGCCGGTGATCGTTCGGCTCGAACACGACCCACTGGGTGCCGAGCTCGATCGACTGCTCGACCATGTTGAACAGACGGCGCACGTTGACGTACCGCCACGAGGCGTCGGAGCTGATCGTGCGCGCGCCCCACACGCGGATGCCGCGGTTGGGGAAGGTGCGGATGCAGTTGATGCCCTTGGGATTGAGCAGGTCCTGCTCGCCGCGGGTGATGTTGTACTTGAGCCCAATCGCGCCGCGGACGATTTCGTTGGCCGGGGCCTTGTGGACGCCGCGCTCCGAGTCGCTGCGGGCGTAGATGCCGCACATGTAGCCCGACGGCGGCATGAAGATGTTGCCCTTGAACGGGTCGTACACCTCCACCCACGGGAAGTAGTAGGCGCCGTACTTGCTGTCGCGCGGCTTGGGCAGCTTGTCGACGCCGCCCTTCTCGATGACCTCCGGGCTGTCGAGCACGGCGAAGCGGTAGCGCATGTTCTCGCAGTGGCTCAGCACGGCGTCCTGGATGACCGGGTCGGTCTGGCCGGGCGCGGCGACGATGTTGACGTCGTCCACGTCTTCGAGCGCCTTGAGGCCGGTGCGGGTGCCCGGGCCGTTGTCGGTGCCGATGTACAGCGCGGCCTTGCTGGCGAGCTTGGGCTTGCCGTCGGCCGGCGGGGCCTTGCTGATCTCGTCCCAGTTGCCGACGTTGAGCACGTAGGCGCGGGCGCCGCCGTTGTTGAAGAAGCCGTACACCGCGTGGGCGAGGTACTCGGAGTTCTGGAAGTCGCCGAAGTGCTTGGTGAACTGCGACCAGTTGGTGCAGAAGATCGGTTCGTTGACCGGGCCGACGGTCGCTTCGCCGAGGAACGCGACGGTGCTCGTGCCGACCATTTCAAGCGGCTTGGTGCCGCGATCGACTTCTTCCACGTAGACGCCAGGAGACAGGTACGATGTTGCCATGTTGTTGAGACTCCGCTGAAAATGCCACCCGCTTCACCGTCCGCCCGGTGCGATTGCCCGGGTACGACGTGCGACAGTGGCGTGGCCGCCGGCCCCCCCTAGCCCCTTGCCAGAAGCAGTCCGTCAGCCATTGCGCGGGCTTGCGGCCCACGTCGTGTGCGCTGCCAATCGACCGGTCCCGCGCGCGACGGGTGGCGGCTGGCGCGCCGAAATTGTTCCGCGATTGAGCGCGCTTAGCGCTGCACCGCGATCTCGCGACCGATGACGCGCCGGACTTCGCTGCTGCGCCGGTCGGACTCGACGCGGAAGCGCACGAAGTAGAAAAGCGCGGGTCGCAGTTCCTCGCTCATCGACCGCCAGAACGACATGGTGTCGTTGTGGTCAGCCTGCAAGTTCGGGTACACGTTCAGTTTGTCGTCCGGATAGAACGAATCGCCTTTGAGCAACTCGCCGGTGACGATGGTGTTTTCCAAGAACGTCTTGACGACCAGGCCGAGCAAGAGGTTCTCCTCGCCCGGCGAGTTGCCCCACACCGACACGCAGAAGTGCGCATTGAGGTACACCGGCGCGTCGCGAAAGAACTCGACGACGTTGCCGGTCTTGTCGTGGGTCGACACCAGCGATTCCGTCCGCTCGCGGTAGTTGCCGTGAAAGCCGATGTGGAACAAGAAGGCGTTGACCATCGGCAGGTTCTTGATGTTGTCCTTCTTGGGCCGGTCGGTCGAGACGCTCACGGTCGTAAAGCCGTTGGCCTTGAAGGTCTCCTTGAGGAGTTCCTTCAGGGTTTCACCCACATCGCGAATGACCTCAAACTGGCTCATCGGCTCCCAGACCCTGCAAGGGGAGATGCGGTGTACGCCTTTGCGGCGCTGGTGTCAACGAGGTTATCTCTGCCGCTACCACACCAGCAGCGAACGCACCGTGGCGTCGGCCAGCCTGGCGCGGCCGTTGAGGAATCCCAGCTCGGCCAGGAACACGTAGCCCGCCACGCGGCCGCCGATGCCCGTCACCAGATCGCTGGCCGCGCGGGCTGTCCCACCCGTCGCCAGCACGTCGTCGACGATGAGCACGCGCTGGCCCGGCGCTACGGCGTCGGCGTGGATTTCGATGGCGTCGCTGCCGTACTCCAGGGCGTACTCGAGCCGCACCTTGTCCGCCGGCAGCTTGCCGGGCTTGCGCACCAGCGCCACACCGCGGCCGGTTGCATAGGCCAGGGCCGCGGCAAACAGGAAGCCGCGCGATTCGATGCCGACCGCCACCTGCCAGTCGAGGTCGGCTGTGGCCGCCACCATGTCGTCGATCGCCGCGCGCAGCCCCGGTCCGTGTTGCAGCAGCGGCGTGATGTCCTTGAACTGGATGCCCGGCTTGGGAAAATCCGGGACGTTGCGCACGAGCTTCGCGAAATCTTGCACGCCCATCGGGGCCTCCTCGGGTCAGGGTTCAGTCAGTAGTTCCGCTACCCGGCCCAGCTTGCTGTGTCGCGTCAAGTCGTCGCCGAGCGGCGTCACCGACACGTAGCCGTCGCGTACTGCGTTGCAGTCGCTGCCCTCGATGTCGGGCATTGTGACGTTCAGACCGCCAATCCAGTAGTAGGCGCGGCCGCGCGGATCGCTGCGGGCGATGACCTCGTTGGCGTACAAGCGGTGGCCCATGCACGTCGCCCGGATGCCGCGCCACGGCCCGCGGTCCAGGGGCGGCAGATTGACGTTGACCGCCCCGGCGTGCGACCGAGCAACGCGCAGCAGCATCGGCAGCATCTCGTCGAGCAGCGGTTCGAGTTCGGCCATGCGCTCTTCGCTCGAAGCGCAGTGCGAGATCGCGAGACTGGGCACCTTCCAGTGTGCGCCTTCCAGCGCCCCGGCGACCGTCCCTGAATACAGCACGTCGTGACCGAGGTTGGGTCCCGGGTTGACGCCCGACAGCACGACGTCGGGCCTGAGGTCGAGGTGGTGCAGCGCCAGGTAGATGCAGTCCGTCGGCGTGCCGTCGCACGCCAGCCACCCTGGTAGAACCTCGCGCAGCCGTAGCGGCTTGTAGAGCGTGATGGCGTGCGCCACCCCCGATCGCTCGGTGTCCGGCGCGACAACCCGCACGTCGCCCAGTTTGGCGGCCACGCGCGCGAGGACCCCAAGGCCCGGCGCGTGGATGCCATCGTCGTTGGTCAGCAGCAGGCGCACGAGCGGCTCCGTCCAGGGCGGTCGCGGTGTAGTCCACGCGGGCGGCGCTTGTCAAAGTGCCGCGGGGCTCGCGCCGAGGAGCCGTTTGCAGTGCCGCGGGCCACCAGCCGACCAAGAGCAGCGACCGAAACTGGGTGAAAACACTTCAGGCGGTTCTTCTTCGCAGCCCCGATCGCAACCACAACGGAGCCAGTCGGACGATAGTCCGACAGGCTCCTAGCGCCGCAGCGCGAGCCACAGGCGCTCTCCCTCGCGTGCCAACATCTCGGTGTTGTCGGCGTAGGCTGCGTAGATCGCGTCCAGCGCGTCGCGCGCGGCGTTCGCGGCGGCATGCCGTTCTGCGATCACCGCGGCCAACTGATCCTCGATCTCAGTCTGCATGACCGTACAGTTCTGGTCGATGGCCGCAAACTGGTCGGGCTTGGGCTGCGGTCGGCGGCGGCCGCCCAGTTGGGTCTCCAACCCCTGGCGCCACTGCACCAAGGCGTCGATCACTTGGCCGGTGAGGCCCGGAAGGCCGACCAGACGATGCCGTTCGATGTCGGCGGCCGTCGCCAGACCGCGGACGAGCAGCGTGCGCCGTCGATCGGTGCCGATCGCAGCCGGCAGTTCGGCCTCTTCGACGCCGATCGCCCCAAGTTGCGGTCGGGTGGATTCGTCGATCGCGTCGGCCGAAAGGCGGTCCCACTGCCCGAGCCGATGGCGCACGATGGCCTCGTGGCGATCGCACAGGACATCGAACGTGTCGATCAGTTGGCGATCGCGCATCCTGCGCTGATGTGCCTCGGCCTGCCAGGCGTCGGCCCCTGCAAGGACCGCGTGGTGCAGGTGCGTCATCGCGTCGAGGCGCTCGATCCACGGTCTTCGCGCCCACCAGGCCCAGGCTCCGCCCATCGCCCACAGCGCCGCACCCGCAACCGCCAGCGCCGCCGTGAGGTGTCCGTGGCCCAACGACCACTGTGCCGTGGCCCCCAGCACCGCCAGCGTACCCACGACCCGGACGTGCCAGCTGTCGAGGTGGGCGGGCGGCCCCAGGTTGGCGACGCGCCGCGCCATCTGCAGGGCGCGATCGACCTCGTCGGGCGCAACCAGCGACGATGGTTCCGGCGGGCCGTCTGTCCGTGCCATCGCGAGACGCAACTGATGCAACTCCTCGGCGCGCGGCGACCAGGTCGAAACGTAGCGGTCGCCATCCTCGCGCAGAAAATACGCGTAGTGCAGCGTCGCCTCGATCAGGCACCACGGGCAACGCGACAGGCTCTGCGGCACGCGATGCATCGAATCGGTGGCGCAAGGCTGCAAGGCCATCGCCATGTCGTCGAGTTCGGCCGCCCACACCTGCGCGGCGGGTCGCTCGCCGGTCTCTTCGGGATCGCCAAACGCGTACTCGAACATCGCCCGCAGCGACCCTGGCACTGCAGCGAGCGGCAACAGGTGTTTGAGTCGCTGTGCCACGTCCGGATAGTCGTAGTGGCACGCCGCAATGGCCGCCGCCATGTCGCCCGTGGCGCCGCCCGAGAACGGATGGCGCCCCATGAAGACCAGCTTGAACACCAGCACCGCGAGGCCGAAAAGGTCGTGGTTCTCGGTGCGCACCACCGATCGGAAGTCCGCGCCCTGCAACTCGGGCGGGGTGTAGTCGACCACGCCGACGCCGGTCAGGTAGGTCCGACCCTCAAAGGTGATTTGGAACGAGTCGCAGTCGACCAACTGCAACGATCCGTCGCCCGCGACCAGCACGTTGCGCTCATTGACGTCGCCGACCAGGACGCCGTGGCTGTGCAGCGCCGCGAACATCCGCGCGCATCCAGCCGCCGCGCGCGCCAGGGTTTCCCAGGTCGCCTTGGGGTAGGTGCGCTTGCGCTCCTCTGGGCTATACAGCGCGTGCACGGGGTGCTGGTCGTGCAGGCGCCGCATCAGGAACCCGCGCAACTGGCCGTTGTCGTCGGTCAGCAGCCGCTCTGGCCACGCGCAGTGCGCACCGAGGCCCGGCGCTTGCTGCAGGAGTGCGACCATGCAGCGCAACTTCTCGCAGCGCTCCGCGTCCGGCGCGCTGGCGTACACCTTCGCCACACGATCGGCGTCGCCCTCGACGGCCAGCACCGTGCCCTCGCCTCCGCGGCCGATTTCGTCGGTCAGCCGCAGCCAGGTGCGGCCGTCGTGCAGGCGCATCGTCAGCGCGAGACAGCCCGCGCCGCACGCAGGGCGAAAACCAGGGTCACGTCGTCGTCGGTGCGCTCGGTGACCCGTGGCGACCGCAACAGGTCCTGCAGGTGCGGCGCGAGTTCGGCGACGTTGCGGCGACCCATCTCCAGGGCGACCCCGTCGAAGAACGGTGCGAAGGGCCGCCGCAGCGCGAAGTCGAGCGCCAGCGGCGTCAGGCCGTCGGTCATCACCGCAATCGCTTGCGCCGCAGGAAACTTGGCCTGGGTGAACACCAGTTCATCGTCCGTGACGAACTGGGTCGAGTTCGCGTATTCGCCGCGCATCGGCCACGCGGCCACCTGCCACGCTTGGTCTGCCGCAGTCCGGTACACCACGGCCCCATCGCCGACGCTTGCGACCCAGGTGGCCTGCGCGTCCGCCGCGACCAATGTCACGGTCGTCGCCAGTTCGCGAATTCCTCCGGTCTTTTGGGTCGCGGCCGCGCCCAGCTCGGCTCTGACCGTTTGCAGCAAAACGCCCCCGTCGAACCCGTCCGCGATCCTGCCGCGCATCGCGTGGACGGCTGCGGCGACCGCGAGGCGGGCACCCTCGCCGCCGCGGGTCGCGCTGCCCGCGCCATCGGCAACCGCGCACAGCCACACCCTGCGACGGCCTGCGCGCACGTCTGCGGTGGCTACCGCATCGTCGCACGGGCCATGGGCTTTGCGGCTGCCCGCAGCCTGGCCAACCAGGACCGCGAAAAGCGCGTCACCGCCGCGGTCGCGATGGCGCAAAGCCCCGCGCGGGTTGGCCGGGCTGGCAGAGGTTTGCGGAGGGGCGGCGGGTTCTGGCAAGGACGCTCAGGGTCGATCGAGGGGTCGGTGGGCCACAAGGTCCGCGTCACGCGGGCCCGGTGGGCCAGGGTATTTGGCCCGAAGGGGAGGGCGGCGGGATCACACCTTTGCCCAGCCCTCGGGGCCAGCAGGATTGTGCAAGGGCACCTCGTCCGCCACGCCCGAGTGCGAGACGGACTTGAGCGAGTTCGACAGCCACTGGAACATCTCGCGGAACATCAAGCCGCGCAGTTGCAGCGGTTGGCGAATCGAGATCTGGCGCAGCACGTCGAGATTGGCCTCGCCGACTCCGACGGCAAAGAACGCGGCCTGACGGCTGGCCTCCGTCTCGCGGATCGACACGCAGGCCGGGTGCCAGTCGTCGTTCGGTTCGCCATCGGTCAAAAGGAAGATCCACGGCCGGTAGTAGGCGACGCCGTTGTCGCGATAGACCTGCTTGCGCGCACGCACAAGGTCCAGGGCCATCTGCACGGCGCCCCCCATCGGCGTCAGGCCGTCCGCCTGTAGGCGCGGAGGCTCAAAGTGCTCGACCGCGGTGAAATCGCACGCCAGGCGGCAAGCGCCGCCAAAGGTGATGATCGCCAGTTCGACGCGCTTGCGCGCCAAGGGGTCGCCGCCGAGCTCGTCGCGGAACTGCTGCAAGCCGCGCTGCAACTCCTGCAGCCGCGTTCCCGCCATCGAGGCCGATACGTCGAGCACCAGCACGCACGGGCAGCGCGGCTCCGGATTGGCTGCGAATTCGACGGCGCCAAAGGGTAAACTGCTGGCCATTTCGAGCCTTACGCGGCGGTCGCCCGGGTGCGCCCGCGGGTCGCTACGCTACAGGGGCGGCCACGCAAAGGTCAAGGCGCACGGGCGGCCCCGTGGGCGGCGCAATCGACACACCGCTGGTCCGCAGCGAGGCGCACCCTGGGGGCACATCCGCACTCACGCAAAAAACGCAAAAACCACGCGATCAAGTGCCGTCGCCGGCGCGAGGTCGCGCGCACTGCGTCGCAAGAGCCTCTCACGTTCTGCGCGCAGCGACGCTTCGGCCCCGAGCGCACCGCTGCGCTGCGCCACCGCGGCCTGGGCCGACAAGGCCGCGATGCGGGCGGCGTGCAGACCCAGCGCCGCGAACGTCGCCTCGCTGCGCGCCAACCACGTGGTCGCGTGGAGGGCGTCGCCCAGCGCGGCATGGATCTGGCCCCGGAGCGCACAGGCGTAGCCGGTCAGCGACATGGTTCCGCGCGCCCGCAGCACGTCGACCGCCGATTCGGCCACGGCCAGCCCGGCTTCGAGTTGTGCGCGGTGGTACAGCACCTCGGCCTGCGCCAGCGTGGCCCGGCCCAGGCCGATATCGTCGTGCGCGTCCAAGGCGGCGGTCTGGGCCAGGCGCAGCGCGTGGTCGGCATACGCGCGCTCGCCGCGGTGCTGGGCCAGCAGCGCCGCGATGCTCCAGAACTCTGACCACGCCAGACCCTCGCGGTCAGCGCTTTGGGTGCGCGTCAGTCGGCTTGCCGCATCCAATTCGCCCCGCATCAACAAGATGCGCAGACGCTGTGCCGCGGCCGTGCCGCGATGGGCGACGTCCAGCACCCCGCGCCCTTCGAGGCGGTCCAGTGCAGATTCGGCGTTCGCCGTCTGGCCCAGCGCAAGGCTGACCCAGATGGCACCGAGGTCCAGCCGCACCCGCACGGGGTCGTCCGCCGGCAGGCCGGCATCCGCTGCGAGCCCTTGCGCTTCGCCGAGGGGTTGGCGGGCCGCGGCCACCCAACCACAGGCCATGTCCCATTCCAGCAAGATCACTAGCGCTTCGAGCCAGCGGCGAGGCTGGGTGGCGGTTGCGCACAATGCGGCCGCGCGGGCAATGTGCTGGCGCCGGGCCGCCGCGTCCTTGACGGCCGTCGCGCTCTCCATCGCCAGGCGGGCCGCGTCGGCGGTGCGCCGGGCCGACATGTACAGCCGCGTGGCCAGTTCCCGGGTCGCCTCGTTGCGCGGGCCGGTGACCTCGACCGCGGTGGCCGTGCGCGCCATGACGTTGCGCAGCGTCTTGCGGTCCAGTTGCTGGAGCATGGGGTTCCGGTCCACGTCGGAGTTCAGGCACAGGTCACCGTCGACGCCCGACGCGATGCCCTCTGCACGCAACTGCGCGACCAGTGCCCGCGGAACCTCGCACCCGAGGGCCAGGGTCAACGCCCTCGGGTAGTTGCTGGGCAACAACGCCAGGATGGTCGTGACCAGCGAGCGCAGCTGTCCATCGGTCGCGGCGTACGAATACAACGGAATGGCGAGCTGCGCGGTGGTCTGCGCGTCCGGTCCGCCGCGGCCGTTGCGCAGGTGGCCCAGGCCCAGGCCGCGCAGCAGCGCGTCGGCAAACTCGCCCGCGGTCGCGGGTCGGCCGTCGGGGTCGGGGTCGAGCGCCCTGGACAACGCGGCGATTGCGGCTGGACCCAATTGCGTCGCCGGCCGCGCCGGCGTGCCCAGGTGCGGAGCGTCCAACCAGGTGACGCGCATCGGCGGTTCGCCGAAAAGCAACTCGTGCGCGACGGCGGCGAGCGCGAACACGTCGGCCTTGGCGGTCGGCGCGCGGTGGACCAGTTCGGGCGCCAGGTAGGCCCGGGTGCCGTGGGTCACCGGAAGGTCGATCGTGCCTTCGACCCGCGATCGCGCCAGTCCGAAATCGACCAGCGTGGCCTCCAGTGCCCCGCCAACGGCCTTGCGGCGCAACAAGATGTTGTCGGGCTTGACGTCGCAGTGCAGCACCCCGAGTTCGTGTGCCGCGTCCAGGGCGCTCGCGGCCTGCGCGACCCACGTGCCGGCGTCGTCCAGCGGCACTGGCCCGTCCGCAAGCGCCTCGCGCAGCGACATCCCTTCGACGTACTCCATTTCCAGGTACACCGTCCCTTTGGCGTGCCCGATGGCGTGGACGGCGACGATGTGGGGGTGCGTCACCTGGGCGATGGCGCGCGCTTCGAGGTGCAGCCGATGGGCGGCGCCCGTTGGATCCTCGTCTGCGTACAGCGCCTTGAGGGCGACCCTGCGGTTCAGGGCCGCGTCTTGGGCCAAGAAGACCTCACCCATGCCCCCGCGCGCGATGCGCCGCTCGATGACCAGGCCAGGCCGCACCGTGTCGCCGGGCTCGAAGACGGAGTTTCTCGGACTCATGCGCTCGATCCTGCCCTGGGGTCCGGCCGCAGCGAATCGGGCCGGGCTACCCAAAGACGCCCGACGCCGTGTAGCGCGATCCGCAGAAAATCGCGACCCGCGCCCGGAACGGCGCTGCGTACAGCCGAGGGGGCACGGATAGGGACAGGCACTGGCACAGGGGCAGGCACAGACGCAGGCGCAGGCACTGGCACAGGCGCAGGCACAGACGCAGGCGCAGGCACTGGCACAGGGGCAGGCACAGCCACAGGGGCAGGCACAGGGACAGGGGCAGGCACAGGGACAGGGGCAGGCACAGGCACAGGGGC
>VGRO01000179.1 GCA_016875335.1 Deltaproteobacteria bacterium
CAAGCTGCCCGAGGCTCAGCGAGGTGGTCGCCGGTGCCAATGTGATCACGACGATCGAGGAGTTGCTGCGTGCCGCATTGGCCGATCTGGTCGCTCCTGCCCGGGTGGTTTTCGACACCACGCGTGGCCTGGGGCTGTATCGGATGCTCGCGCAGTCGGCGGTACAGAAGGTGTGTGAGGCGGATGGGCACGAACTTGCTGCGGCTTACGCGGACCCCGACCAAGTGCAGGTGGTCGTGGTGCCGGTGCGGCCGGCGGGGCCAGTCCGCGAGCTGGCGACCCACTGAGCAAGCAAATGGGCCCAAGAAATGATTGAGTAAATCATTTCCGGGCCCTTACGGTCGCCGAATTCGACGCAGTCGCCCTGTCCGTTACAGGCGACTTGGCTGTCATTGAGGCCAAGAGCCACCACGCCACGGCCAAGCACAAGGACATCGAATCCCGCATCAAGCAACTGCGCGACCACGGCGGCGGCGCAAGCGGCTACTTCATCGTCTATCCGTTGCTCCAGGCCGAGATCGATGTCCTGCAATCTGGCGACCGCGCGCGTGGCGGCGAGCTCGGCGACAGTTGGCTGTCAGACCCGATCCCGTGGTTCAACTATGCCGCTGACGCGGCCAGGACCCGCGACCAGAAGCTCATCGGCCTCGATCGGTTGGCTTGCATCGTCGACAACCTCGCCCAGCGCGCCGCTTGACGCCCAGGGCAAGCCCGGTCACCGTCGCGCCATGGGGCTCCTCGACCTGCCGCTTTTCCAGATGCCAGTGGTGCGGGCTCGCGTACTTTGCAGGGCAAGTCAGCCGTTCACCTTTGACGAGCGCGGTCGCCCAACCGTGGCCGCCGGCATGGTGCTGCGCGGTGCACTAGGCATGGTGCTGGCCAAGGCCACGTGCAGCCCTCGCGGTTTTTCGCGCAGCCCATGTGAAAGGCAGCGCCGCTGCCAGTACCGCGAACCGTGCCGCTACGCGCTTTGGTACAAGCCCAGCTTGTCTGGCAGTTGGGAAGACCTGCCACCGGCGTTCCGCCTCGATCATCGAGGATTTACCGCTCGGATGGTGCAATGCGAATTCGTGCTACCGGTGGCGGTTTGGGGCGAACGGCCGGTCGCGGCGTTCGCGGGCCTGCTGGGCGCCATCGGCGACATGGGTGCCCATGGCCTCGACGCCAGCACGCCTGACGGAATGCACCCGCAGACCGTGCGATTCGAGGTGGTCGGTGTGCGGACGAACGCACCAACCACGGCTGGCGAGATTGCGCGCGCGGCATCGGGCGCGTGGGCGACTGTCCAGAGAGCGACCGTTGTGCTGCAGACAGCCACCGAGTTGCCGGGGGCCGGACTGCAAGCGCGCGTCGCGGGTGACCTGGATGTCGTCGACCTGCTCGCAGCGATGGCTGTGCGCGTCGGAATCAGTGAGGCCGCATTGCGCGAGGTGGGCGCCGAGCGCTGCAAGGAGACCGCCATTCGCGACCGCATCGGCGCCTTGGCGTCAAGCAGCCCGATTCGCGTCGACGCCATCAACACGGTCGCCGTGGACCTCGCGCAGCGATCGACCCGCAGCGGCGATCGCATCGTCGGGGGCGGGCTAGTCGGCAGCGTGATGCTGTCGGGCAACCTCGGGCCGTGGGCACCCCTTTTTGCGCTTGCGGAGTTGTGCGGGTTGGGCCGGCACACTTCCTATGGCTTGGGGCACTGCCAGATTCTGGCTGCAGGGCCGGTTGGGCTACCCGCGGCGCAACAGCCCGTGGTAGACGGTGAGTTGCGCGATCGCATTGCCGACCTGCATACGCGCACCGCCGAACTCTGGCAGCGCTGTGGCGGCGAACGCGAGGACAAGCCACAGGGGTTGCCATGACGACCAGACGCAAAACACCAGTTCTTTTCGTGGCCACGCTCGGCCAGACCGACTTGCAGTTGGTGGTCGAGGTTGCCGACCGGGACGGTTCCGTTTTCCTCGCAAGCGCACCGGTGCGCAAGCCGTCCACGCGCGTCGTCCACGATAGCCTGTTGCGCGAGTTTGCCGACATCGGGCTGGCAACCGCAGGCGGCCCGTTGGCCGAAGCGACAGGCTGCGAGGTCGCTGTCGTCGAGGGCAAGATCGACGTCGTCGCCACCAGCGGCAGTCGGGACCCGTTGCCGACCCTGCAACGAACAGTCGGCGGACAACTGAGCGTCTTTCCAAGGTTGCTCGCGGACGCCGCCGCGCGCTGGCCCACAGACGACGCCAACTCCAGCGAGGAGTTGGTTGGCGTATTGCTCTGCCAGACCGCCCGCACGCCGACCAAGACCGAAGATCCGGGCTGGACGCGAATGGTCGCCGGCGAACCGCACGCCGCGGGCGAGATCCTCGCCATGTGGTTCGAGAGCCAGTGCGGGCTGCGCGCGGCCGATGGACCCATCCGCACTGCGACCGACGTAAAAGCCGGGCATTGCATGTGGCTCAACTTGCTTCAGGGCTTCGAATACGCCGAATTGCGCTATTCGGACGACCGTCAGGTGACTTTGGCCCGGCCCGCCATGCTCATGCGCATGGACGCCGCCATCAAGGCAGTCGCCAACTGGGCACAACCGCCCGAGCGCGTGTACTTTCACCACGACGGCGGCATGCCCACCATGTTTGAAGCGGTGGCCGACGCGCTGGCGTTTCGCCTGCCCGACGCGGACCTGCTGGTGCAGCGCCGTGACCGCGGCGGCATCGACACCGCCACCAGACCTTACCCGGGGCTGCGGCCAGGCGAAAGCTTGCGGCAACGCGCCGCCGCGCGCGAGCTCGTGGACAGTGGCCGCTTTGCAGACGCCGCGCTGCTGGCGCGCGCCATGCAATCCCGGGTCGCCAAGCGCGAAAGGTGGGTCTACCAGTTGCGCAGGGTGAGCGATTGGCTGCGCGGGATCGCCACTGCCGACCCTGCGCGCGGGTCAATAGCGGGCACGGGTCACTCAGACATCGTCGACGCCGTAATGGACGGCTGGCATATCATGGACGCGTTGAAAGGCAGCGCCGGCGAGGCCGTGCACAGTTGGTTGACAACGGCCCTATCCGCCGAAGCAGCGGCGCAAGCAGGCGACGCGGCCGAGCTGACACAGTTGCTGTGCACTATGGCGGATGCTGTCCACGAAAGGATCCTGGTGCCTGTCGCACCGACGCGCGCCGAGGTCCGCGACATGCCGGCCCGCGAAGCGCGCCTCCAAGACTTGAAGCGATGGTCCAAACCGAAATGGTGGGGCGCCAGACTTGCCGCCATGGCGTGCGCATATGCGAACGCAGTCGATCAGCGGACGCGCACAGGCAGGCAGGATTCGCTGCGCGACTTGCGCAACCAGCTGCTGCACGAGGGTCGCGCGCAACGCACAATGGATGACCTTCGACCCGCGCTGCGTCGCGCGGGCGTCCATATCGACGCTGCCGGCCTGCGAGTGTTGAAGCCGGGTAGCCCTGTTCACAACGTCGGGTTGGCTCTCGGCGTCGATTTGGCCGCGTCGTACACCGTCCTCTTGCACGCGACACGATCAGAAGTCGAGCACATTGAGTATTCCTGGTGGGGTGAGCCGTAGGATTGAACCATCGAGCGAAACCGGTCAACGAGCCAGGCGATGATGCTCCGCGCGATCGGCGCCACAAGGAACAGAGGAGGGGTACGGCACTTCGTCGCGGAATCGCCCAGGAGTTGGCAGCGACCGTCCGCCGCCAATCGGCGCCTGTATCCTTTATTGCCTCGCCTATTCAGTTTTCTTGGATCCGTGGTGCAATTGCCGCCAATGGTTGCCAACTCTGCCGCACCCCCCCGGGCGCCCAACCGCACCCCGCCAGTGCTGCCGCCAAGACCCGCGACAGTCGCCTTGACACCCGCGAGCTCGGCGCGCAGACTCGACGCGACCTGGTCGGAGGGCTGGCCGAGCCAGCGCGGCGGCAGCGCTGAGGGGCGAGCCGAGCCGACGCGGTCGCCACGTTTGGTGGGCCGCCCTGGTGCCCCGTGGCCCAGATGGCAAGCCGCCCAATCAACCAGCCGCCCAAGGAACAGGCCGCCCAGCACGCCGACGCGGCTACGGGAGGACGTTGCCATGCCCAACAAAAGTCGGTTTGCGCCCGTGGCCTTGGCACTTGCCGTCCTGGCCTCGGCGCTGGCGCCCCGCGACGCCCTGTGCGGCGCCCCTCCGCCGGTCAAGTTGCAGCTTGAAGGGGTGCTGCGCAGCCAGGGCGGCGCCCCGGTGCCCGACGGCGTCTACGGCATGTTCGTGCGGCTGTACGCCAACGAGAAGGACAGCGAACCTGCGTGGTTCGACGCGCTGCCGGCGGTCGAGGTCCAGGGCGGGCTTTTCGCCGTGCGCGTCGGTGAACTCAAGTCGCTGGACAGCGCCCTGTTCGCCGCCAACGGTGTGCACTGGGTCGGGGTCCAAGTCGGCATCGACCCCGAACTGCCGCGACGGCCGCTGCTGCCGGTGCCGTACGCGCTCGCTGCGTTGAGCGCCAGCAGCCTCGCGTGCAGCGGCTGTGTCGGCGCGGGCCACATCGACCCGGCGGCCCTCGCGCCGTACGCCAAGACCGCCTCCCTGGCCAAGGTCGCGACTTCCGGCGCCTACGCCGACCTGGCAGGCGGACCCGACCTGGGGCCCTATGCCAAGAAGGCGGCGCTCGCGGACGTCGCGACGACCGGGCAATATGCCGACCTCAATGGCTTGCCCGACCTGTCGCTCTACGCCCAGGCCGCTGCGCTGCACAAGGTCGCCCAGACTGGCGCGTACAAGGACCTCTCCGGCCTGCCCGACCTGAACCAGTACACCACCGCCAAGGGGCTGGCGTGCACTGGCTGCGTCACGCTGGCCGCGCTCGCGACCGAGGTCGGCGCAGCCTTCGTCGACGCCGCGGGCGACACCATGTCGGGCGATCTGTTGGTCAAGGGCAAGCTCGGTGTCGGCGCGGCCGATGCCGGGTGGGCGTTGAACGTCGCCGGCACGGGCCAGTTCGTCGCAGTGCGCCTGCTGGGCGGGGCGCAGGAACCGGTCTGCGATGCCGCCAAGCGCGGCCTGCTCTGGTTCAAGCCCGGCGCGTCGGGCGCGGGCGATGGGATTGCGGTGTGCATCAAGAACGCAGCGGACGCCTACCAGTGGCGCAACCTGCTGTCGGCGCCGTCGGCCGTCCAGACCGCGCCATGCACCTCGGTGTCCAACTTTTGCGGCGGCCCCAACAACGGCTGCGATGTTACGCTGCAGTGTCCGAGCGGCATGGCCTTGACGGCCTCGACGCTCGTCGACTGCTACGGCAACGGCTGCACGCCGGGCACCGCCAACCCACAGGCGCAGTGCGACGGCAAGGCGTCATGCGTCGTCAGCTTCAAGCACACCTCGGGCTGCTGCTGCGATGGCGACGACTACCGCACAGGGTTTGCCAAGGCGACCTGTCAATAGGGGTGGGCGGCACCGCTGTGGATCCAGCACAAGTCGGCCTCTGGCATGTCGGCACCGGCCCCAGCCCGACGACTGGAGCCGGCGCCGGCCGTGCGCATCAGCGCCTGCCAAGCCCGTAGAGCATCGCCCGCACCTCGTCGAGCCCGGCTTCGATGGCCGCCGCCTGCTCCGCCGGGACGACCCCGACGACCCTCAGCAGCTTGAGCGCCACCGAAGCCTCGGCCGCGCTGCCGCTGGCCACCCGCAAGAACTGCCTGCGATCGGCGCCGACCCGCCTGCAACCCTCGGCGGTGTTGAGCGCCATCGACGCCGCCGCCCGCCGGAACTCATCGACCAGGTCCGCGTGCCCGCGCCGCGGCCGTTGGATGGCCAACAGGACCTGACCCGCAACTGCCGTCGCCTTTTCTTCCACTTTGAACATCTTGCACCTCTGCCGGCCGCCAGGTCGTGCGGCGCGTGCCGCTGGCTCCCGTCGCGCCGGGCGGCGGCAGTCAAGGCCGACCAGGTTCGGCGCATGGCGCCGAACGGGAGCTCGCCTTGGCCTTGACGGCCGACGACCGGTGCGGCACCAAATGTCCGCGCCGCACGACGTCGCCGACGGAAAGCGCTTGGGAAGTCGGGAGCTTGGCGTGGGTCCTGGGCTGGCCGCCCCAATCCCGCGAATACCGCAGGCAGCCGACCCTGAACCTGAACCTGCGCCTGAAACCGTCCGGCGCAGCCGGCTGACCCTGAGAGCTCTGCCCGGTCGCAATGTCCGTGGTACCAGAGGCCATTCGCCCGTAGATCCCCGATTGCGGCGGCGCCCCCATTTCCACGCAGGACCGTGCCTCGCCTGGCTCTCAGGGTCAGCCGGCGCCGAATCCGCGACAGCGGTGGTCCACGGCTGCGGCGCCGGTCAGGCTCAGGTTCAGACACAGGGTCACGGCAGAACCAAGGCCGGCTGGACCGTTGATCGACGCAGTATTGCTCCCGTCGACTTGCGATCCATGCTGAGGCGGCGCCAGCCCACCTTGCCAACCCGCCGCCGAAGTGTTGCACTACGCGCCCTTCGCGGCCGCTCGCCGCATCGCGGTCGCCGCCCACCCATGTGTCCTTCGCCCGAACTGCCCGACACCCCGCGCGGCTACATCATCCCCATCGGCGGCGCCGAAGACAAGATCAGCGACCGGACAATCCTAAAGAGATTCGTGCAGTTGTGCGGAGGGCGGTCGGCGCGCATCGCCATCATCCCGACGGCCAGCGAACTGTCGACCACCGGCAGCAAATACGAGGAAGTGTTCAGCTCGCTCGGCGTCAAGCGCGCCCGCGAATTGCCGTACAAGACCCGGTCCGATACCGAACGCACCGATTGGATGGAGGAACTGACGACCGCAACCGGCGTGTTCCTGACCGGTGGCGCGCAGTTGCGGCTGAGCACGATCCTGGGCGGCACCGAGGTGGCCCAGGTGATGCGGCGCCGCAATGCCCGGGGCGTGCACATCGCCGGCACGTCGGCCGGGGCCGCGTTCGTCAGCGAGCACATGATCGCAGTCGGCAAGGGCGGCGCCACCCCGCGCGCCGGCCAGGTGGTGTTGGCGCCCGGTCTGGGCCTGACCAATCGCATCATCGTCGACCAGCACTTTCGGCAGCGCGACCGGCTGGGCCGCATCCTCGCGGCGATCGCCTACAACCCGTTTGCCATCGGCTGTGGCTTCGACGAGAACACTGCCGGCTTTATCGGCCCCGACAACGTCATGGAAATCGTCGGCGAGGGCGCCATCACCATCCTCGATGTCAGCCAGTTGCAGCACAGCGGGATGGCCACCGCCGAGCACAACCAACCGGTCAACCTCATCGGCGTGCGACTGCACGTGTTGACGCACGGGGCGCGCTACGACCTGGAGAAGCGCAACGCCGCACCGCCGCCCGCCGCCGCCACCGACGACTGACGCGGCCGGGCTCTGCCATGCCCATCGTGCTACCCGACGGCCCAGGCCTCGCCGCCGCGACCGACGCCTTGCGCGCGGGGCGACTGGTGGTCGTGCCGACCGAGACCGTCTATGGCCTGGCCGCCGATGCCCGCGACGGCTGCGCCGTGGCGCGCATCTACGAGGCCAAGGGCAGACCGCGCTTCAACCCGCTGATTGCCCACGTGGCCGACCTCGCCGCAGCAAGGCAGTTGGTGGTGTTCGATGGCGCAGCGTACCAGTTGGCCGAAGCCTTCTGGCCGGGTCCGCTGACCCTGGTGCTGCCGCGGCTGGCCGACTGCCCGGTCAGCCAGTTGGCCGGCGCGGGGCTGCCGACGCTGGCGGTGCGCGTGCCCGACCACCCGGTCGCCCTGGAGCTGCTGCGCGCGTTCGGCGCCCCGCTGGTGGCGCCCTCGGCCAATGTCTCGGGTCGACTCAGCCCCACGCGCGCCGAACACGTCGCCGGCCACCTCGCAGACCTGGTCCTGGACGGCGGGCCGTGCAGGGTCGGCGTCGAATCGACCATCGTGCAGGTGGTCGCTGGTCGCATCCGCGTGCTGCGGCCGGGTGGCGTGCCCGTCGAGGCTTTGCGGGGCTGGCCGATCGACGAAGTGGCAGCAGGCCCGGCGGCGATGCCCAATGCGCCCGGTCAGTTGGCCAGCCACTACGCCCCCGACCTGCCGCTGAGGATGGGCGTGCGCCGGCCGCGGCACGACGAGGCGCTGGTGGCTTTTGGCGATCGCCAGCCGGCCGGCGCGGCGCGCACGATCAACCTCAGCCCCACCGGCGACCTCGCCGAGGCGGCGGCCAACCTGTTCGACGTGTTGCACCGCCTGGACGACCCGCGCCTGGCCGGCATCGCGGTGGTGCCGATTCCGCGGCACGGCCTGGGCGCGGCGATCAACGACCGGCTGCGGCGGGCGGCGCACCGGCCGTGATTTGACGCCGGCCGCTGTTTTGGGGGCAAATCGCCGCACCGGCCGCAACGCTCGGGCCGCAGGCAGCGCATGAGTTTCGTCCACTTGCACGTCCACAGCCAGTATTCGGTCGCCGACTCGACCCTGCGCATCGCCGGTTTGGTCAAGCAGGTGGCGGCCTGGGGCGCGCCGGCCGTGGCGCTGACCGACCACGACAACCTCTACGGCGCCATCGAATTCACCCTTGAGTGCAAGAAGGCCAAGGTCAAGCCGATCTACGGCTGCTGCATGGCCATCGCCTCGCGGCCGATCGGCGAGCACGTCCGCCGCGTCCACCACATCACGCTCCTGGCCGAAACCAACGAGGGCTACCAGAACCTCATCTACCTGATTTCGCGCGCCAACCTCGATGCCCCGTCTGGCGGCCATGCGCGGATCGACTGGCAAACGCTCAAGGCCCACAGCCAAGGCCTCATCGGCCTTTCGGGCGACTTGGCCGGCGAGGTCGCCAATGCGCTCTTGCGCGGCGAACTCGACGACGCCTACCGGGCGGCCGAGCGCTGCCGCAGTTGGTTCGCGCCGGGGTGCTTCTTTGTCGAGGTGCAGCGCGCCGGCCTGGTCGAACACGACACGGTGATGCCGCAGTTGATCGATCTGGCGCAGCAGTTGGAGATCGGCGCCGTCGCCACCAACGATGTGCACTACCTGCATCCCGACGACGCCCGCGCCCACGAGGTGCTGGTGGCGGTGGGCCTCGGCGTGCAGGCGCGGCCCGAAAACGAGGCGCTGCCGACGACCCAAATGGACTTGGCCTCGCCCGACCAGATGCGCGCGCGCTTCGCCGGGTACGAGCACCTGTGCGACGCCACGCTCGCCATCGCGGAACGCTGCAACGTCAAGCTCGAGTTGGGCAAGTCGCTGTTGCCGCGCTTCCCGGTGCCTGCGGGCCAGGACGAGCAGACGCTTTTTGCCTCCCTGGCGCGCCAGGGCCTGGACACGCGCTTCGAGGAGTTCGCGGTCATCGGCAAACAGGTGGACCAGGACCAGTACCGGCAACGACTGGAGCGCGAGATCGGCGTCGTCGTCAAGATGGACTTTCCGGGCTATTTCCTCATCGTCCAGGACTTCATCAACTGGGCCAAGCGCAACCAGATTCCAGTCGGCCCGGGCCGCGGATCCGGCGCGGGTTCCCTGGTCGCCTACAGTTTGCGCATCACCGACATCGACCCCATCCCCTACAAATTGCTGTTTGAGCGGTTCCTCAACCCCGAGCGGGTGTCGATGCCGGACTTCGACATCGATTTCTGCGTCGATCGGCGCGGCGAGGTCATCCGCTACGTCGCCGAGACCTATGGCACCGATCGCGTGGGACAAATCGCCACCTTCGGCACCCTCAAAGCCAAGGGCGCGGTGCGCGATGTCGGCCGGGTGCTCGGCGTGCCGCTGCCGGACGTGGACCGCATCTGCAAGGCCATGGACGTCGCGCTGCAAGGCCGGGAAGAGGACCACCAGGGCGTGGCCGACGCCATCGCCGCCGACCCGCGCCTGCAACAAGAGATGGACAACTCGCCGCTGGTCGATCGCATGCTGCGCACCGCCCAGTCGGTCGAGGGCGCTGTGCGCAACGTCGGCATCCACGCCGCCGGGGTGGTCATCGGCCGCGGCGCGCTGTGGACCCACGTGCCGGTCGGCAAGGGCGCAGGCGGCGAAAACGTCACCCAATTCGACAAGAACGACGTCGAGAAGGCTGGCTTGGTCAAGTTCGATTTCCTCGGGCTCAAGAACCTGACGATGATCCAGCACTGCACCAAGCTCATCCGCGACGGACTGGCCGCGGGCGAGCGACCGTTCGACCTCGGCCAGGTGCCGCTCGACGACAAAAAAGCGTACGAAATCATTGGTCTGGGCGACACCGCGGGCATCTTCCAGTGTGAGTCCAGCGGCTTTACCTCGATGATGGTGGCGCTCAAGCCCTCGGTGTTCGAGGACCTCATCGCCGCGGGCGCGCTGTACCGGCCGGGTCCGCTCGGCCTGGGCATGCACACGCGGTACATCGAGCGCAAACACGGCCGCGAGGCGGTCAAGTTCGACCACCCCAAGCTCAGCGAGGTGTTGGCGGAAACCTACGGCGTCATCGTGTATCAGGAGCAGGTGATGCAGGTCAGCCAGGTGCTCGCCGGCTTCACGCTCGGCCAGGCCGACAACCTGCGCCGCGCCATGGGCAAGAAAGACGCGGCGGAGATGGCCAAGTGGGGCGAGGTGTTCAAGGCCGGCGCGGTCGAGCGCGGCGTCGAGCCCGAGGTGGCCCACGGCATCTACCACCTGATGGCCAAGTTCGCCGAGTACGGCTTCAACAAGTCGCACTCAGCGGCCTATGGGCTCATCACCTACCAGACGGCCTACCTCAAGGCCAACTACCCGGTCGAGTTCTACGCCGCGCTGCTCACCGCCGACCACGCCGACACCGACAAGGTGGTCGCCTACATCCAGCAGGCGCGCAACGCCGGCCTCTCGGTGCTGCCGCCCGACGTCAACTTGTCCAAGCTGTCGTTCTCGGTGGTGGCCGGCCAGATCCGCTTTGGCCTGGGCGCCATCAAGGGCCTGGGCGAGGGGGCGATCGATCAACTGTTGACCGCGCGCAACGCCGGTGCCTTCACGAGCCTTTTCGACCTCGTGGGCCGCGTCGACGCCCGCCGCGTCAATCGCAAAGCATTGGAAGTACTCATCAAGTCCGGCGCATGCGACTCCCTTGGCCAACCGCGCGATGTGTTGTGGAGCAACGTCAGCCGCGCCATCCAACGCGCCCAGGACGAACAGCGCGAGCGCGATTCAGCGCAGGTGTCGCTTTTCGGGGCGCTGGCGGGCGACGCGGGGGCCAAGCGGCCCGACAGCTACGCGCCCGCCGAGATTGCCTGGACCCAGCGCGAGATGTTGGCCAACGAGAAGGAAGTGCTGGGTTTCTACGTTTCGGGCCACCCGCTCGATCGGTTCGCGCGCGAGCTGCAGCGCATGGAGGTGCGCTCGCTCGCGACGCTCAAGGATCCGGAATTTCTGAAGAATGCACCGACGCGCCAACGCCCCGGCCTGGACGGCGCACCAGGACCGAAGCGCACCCACGCCCACGCGGCCGTCATCGTGGTGCAGTACCGCGAGCGACCGATCAACGATGGTCGGCGCATGGGTATCTGCATGCTCGAGGATCGCAGCGGCCAAGCCGAGGCGCTGTGCTTCGACGACGACGCCAAATACACCAAGCTCTTGTCGAGCGACGCGCCGCTGTGGCTGCGCCTGCAGGTAGGCGAAGACCGCCGCGAAGAGGGCAAGGTAGCCCTGCGCATCGAAGAGGCCCAGTTGTTGCAAGACAAGGTCGCCGAGAACGCCCCGCGCCTGAACCTGCGGCTGCGCCACGACCAGTGCACACCCAAGTTCATCAAGGATCTTCAGGACCTGCTGATCGCGCACGCCGGCCCCGCCAAGCTCACCGTGCGGTTGACCGTGGCGGGCCTGGGCGAAGTGGACATCGAGGCGGGGCCGCGCTTCCGCGTCAAGGCCGACGACGACCTGATTGGTGCCTTGGAGCGGCTGGTCGGCCGCACGACGGCGCGGCTTGGATGAGGCGGTTGGCTACAGCGAACTGGAGTAGATCCACCAGCGGTTGCCGTCCTTTTGCAGCGTGATCGGCGCCGGAAAGTCGCGGGCCTTGCTGAACAGGAACACCTTGACGTGTTTGCCGTCGCCGTTTTCGGGGTCGCGGCGCGTCACGCGCACCGTGAACGGGTTGGCCGCCAAGACGTACGACGCTGCACGCTGACGGAACACCTTCCACTGGTAGTTGCGCAGATGCGAGATCGCGATGTCGGTGTCGCGGTTGCCGACGACGTTCAGCTGGGCGTAGCACTGGAACGCCGACGACTCTTCGGCGATATCGATGGCGCAGTGCAGCGCCTGTCGCACGATGCCATCGGGCGTTCCCGGCGGGAACTCGCTGATGTCGCCCACGCGCGTCGGCATGCGGTCGGGGGGCGCGGCGGGTTCGGGCCGCGGGATCGGCGCGGGCGCCGGCGTGGGTCCGGGCGCGGGATCGGCTGCCGCGGCGGCGGGCGGTGCTTCGGCC